>JANYED010000109.1 GCA_025363315.1 Polaromonas sp. | reverse complement strand
CTGGGGCGTGATGAACTCCACCGCGCTAAAAGAAGCACAGGCTACTGGCTATCCGCGCGACAAGATGTATGGTGTCTGGTGGGCGGGCGCAGAGCCTGATGTCAAGGATGTCGGCGAAGGTGCCAAGGGTTATAACGCGCTGGCGCTCAACACATCCGGCCAGCAACCCAAGGTGATTCAGGACATCCTGAAATATGTCCACGACAAAGGTCAGGGAACTGGCCCCAAAGACGAAGTCGGCCAAGTGCTGTACACCCGCGGTGTCATCATTCAGATGCTGAGTATTGAAGCGGTTCGCCGCGCGCAAGAGCGCTTTGGCAAGGGCAAGGTCATGACCGGCGAGCAAGTGCGTTGGGGCCTGGAAAACCTGAACCTGACGCAGGCCAAACTGGACACACTGGGCTTTGCAGGCGTGATGCGCCCCATCAGCACATCGTGTAATGACCACATGGGCGCGTCTTGGGCACGCATTCACACCTGGGACGGAAAGGCCTGGAAGTTCACGTCTGACTGGCTGCAGGCGGATGAGCAGATCATCAAGCCGCTGGTGAAAACGACGGCCGCCAAATATGCTGCTGACAAAAAGTTAACGGCGCGCACGCCTGCCGACTGCCAGAGCTAGACACAACATACCCTGTCATGCCGGATGAAGTCCGGCATGACAGTCTAATTTCCAGCATTGCGCGCAGTGCTGAAAATTGGAGAAAACAAAAGTTTATGGACACACCCAAAATAGTTCTCAACGTCAACGGAATCGAAGTCATTTACAACCACGTGATTCTGGTTTTAAAAGGCGTGTCGCTGAGCGTGCCTGAAGGCAAAATTGTGGCCATTCTGGGCGGCAATGGTGCAGGTAAAACCACCACATTGCGAGCCGTGTCCAACCTGCTCAAAGGTGAACGTGGCGAGGTGACCAAAGGCTCGATTGAACTGCGCGGAGAGCGCATTGAAAACCTGTCGCCGTCAGACCTGGTGCAGCGCGGCGTTGTTCAGGTGATGGAAGGCCGTCACTGCTTTGCGCATTTGACGATTGAAGAAAACCTGTTGACGGGCGGCTACACGCTCAAGTCAAAAGCCGAAGTGGCCAAAAATCTGGAGAAGGTTTACGCCTACTTTCCGCGCCTCAAAATACGTCGCGCTTCGCAAGCCGCGTACACGTCAGGCGGCGAGCAACAAATGTGCGCCATTGGCCGGGCGCTGATGGCCAGCCCCACCATGGTGTTGCTGGACGAACCCTCTATGGGCCTAGCGCCGCAAATTGTTGAAGAGGTGTTTGAGATTGTCAAAGACCTGAACCAGAAGGAACAAGTGACTTTCCTGGTGGCCGAGCAAAATACCAATATGGCTCTGAAGTATGCCGACTACGGCTACATCATGGAAAGCGGCCGGGTGGTGATGGACGGCGCAGCAAGCGACTTGGCCAACAACGAAGACGTCAAAGAGTTTTACCTCGGCATGGGCGGTGGTGAACGCAAGAGTTTTAAGGACGTAAAGAGCTACAAGCGCCGCAAGCGGTGGTTGGCCTAAATCGTCGTCAGGGATCGCCATGAATACATTTTTTGATGTGCTGGAAACGCGCTCGCCAGACGCTCGCGAGCGCGCTTTGATGGCCGCATTGCCGCAACAAATTGCAAATGCGCAGAAAAACACGACTGCCTTTGGCAAATTGCTGGTTGGCGTAGATGCGAGCACCATCACATCGCGTCAAGCTTTGGCCAAACTGCCAGTGACGCGCAAAAGCGATTTGCATGATCTGCAAAAAGTCGGGCAACCGAACGACGTCTTCGGCGGTTTTAGCGCCTTGCTGCGCGGGCCGAAGATGCCGCGCCTGTTTTCATCGCCTGGCCCTGTTTATGAACCCGAAGGGACGGCTAGGGATTACTGGCGAGCAGGAAGGGCGATGTACGCAGCGGGCTTTCGTCCAGGCGACTTAGCGCACAACTCGTTCAGCTACCACATGACGCCCGGCGCGTTCATCATGGAATCGGGTTTGCATGCTGTGGGTTGCACGGTATTCCCCGCAGGTATTGGTCAAACCGAACAGCAGTTAGAAGCGATTACGGCATTGCGACCCGACGGCTACGCAGGAACACCCAGCTTTTTGCGCATCCTGGTCGAAAAAGCACAAGAGACTGGCGCAGACATCAGCAGCATGAAAAAGGGCCTTGTCGGCGGCGAAGCGTTTCCACCCAGCTTGCGTGACTGGTTTACCGCGCGCGGCATGACCGTTTACCAGTGTTATGCCACGGCTGACTTGGGGCTGATTGCCTACGAGACGGAATCACGCCAAGGCCTGGTAATTGACGAAGGCGTGATTGTTGAAATTGTCAGGCCGGGCACGGACGACCCAGTGGCGGAAGGCGAAGTTGGCGAACTGGTCGTCACCACGCTGAACCCTGATTACCCGCTGATCCGATTTGGTACCGGTGATCTGTCGGCCGTGCTGCCGGGCCATTGCCCCACCGGCCGCACCAACAGCCGCATCAAGGGCTGGATGGGTCGGGCTGACCAGACCGTGAAGATTCGCGGGATGTTTGTCCACCCTGGTCAGGTCGCCGCCATTGCTCGGCGCTTTCCGGAAGTCATCAAGGCACGCCTGGTCGTTAGCGGCGAAATGGCCAATGACAGCATGCACTTTCAGGTGGAAGCTGCTTCGGGCCACGACGGTTTAGACCAAAAAATCAGCGATGCGATTCGAGACGTGACTAAATTGCGCGGTACCGTGGAGATGCTGGCACCGGGCAGTCTGCCCAACGACGGCAAGGTGATTGAAGACGCGCGCAGCTACAAGTAAGCCCTGTCGATGCAGGGTTGTTGCGTAAGTGTTTTCCGAGGTTTACGGTTGGCAGGCAGCCGCTAAAGTAATGAATAGTCAAATTTGCTATCTTGCGTACTTATTTACCGTTGTCAGGACACACATTAATGAACTCATTTTTCAAAAAATCAACCGCCATCGCTGGTGCAGCGTTGCTGACTTGGGGCATGCTGACCGCCGCACATTCGGCAGACTTCCCAGCCAAGGACAAAGTCATCACCATCGTTGTGCCTTTTGCCGCTGGTGGCCCCACTGACCGCGTTGCACGCGACCTGGCAGAAGCCATGCGCAAGCCGCTAGGTGGCATCAGCATCGTGATTGACAGCGCTGCCGGTGCAGGCGGCTCCATTGGTGCCAACAAAACCGCCAAGGCCGCACCGGACGGCTACACATTGCTGGTGCATCACATCGGCATGTCGACCATGCCCACGCTGGTGCGCAACATTCCGTTCAAGGTTGAAAGTGACTTTGAATATCTGGGCTTGATCAATGAAGTGCCGATGACGTTGATCTCAAAACCCAGCATGGCAGCGAACAACTACAAAGAGCTGGGCGCCTGGATCACTGAAAACAAAAACAAAGTTAACTTGGGTAACGCTGGCATCGGCTCGGCATCGCATCTGTGCGGTCTGCTTTTTCAAAATGCGATTCAAGTCGACATGACAACCGTACCGTACAAGGGCACAGCCCCCGCCATGACTGATTTGATTGGCGGCCAGATTGACCTGATGTGCGACCAAACCACCAACACCACCAGCCAGATTGAGGCGAAGAAGGTCAAGGTTTTCGGCGTGACAACAGCGAAGCCTTTGACGACTGCCGCGCTCAGGAACGTGCCGACTCTGGCAGCCAGTGGTTTGAAGAATTTTGAAGTGACGGTATGGCACGGGTTGTATGCGCCTAAAGGTACACCGGCTGATGTACTGGCTAAACTCAATAGCGCATTGAAAGTTGCCTTGAAAGACCCCGACTTCATCAAGAAGCAAGAAGGCCTAGGCGCCGTAGTGGTAACGGACAAGCGGGTCGAACCTGGCGAGCACAAGAAGTTTGTGGTCGCTGAGATCGCCAAATGGAGTCCCATCATTAAGGCGGCTGGCGTTTACGCAGACTGATGCCGATTGCCTGCAGCTGACTGACACACCTCTCAAGCATCGACCATGACTGCACTTCAACCATTAAAAAAGCCGCTAACCCAATTAATATGGGCGCAAGCAGCTATTTTTTTAGTAGCACTTTCAGTTACGTCTATTGCTTTAGCGCAAGGCGCCTGGCCCAACAAGCCGGTGCGCATCGTGGTGCCATTTGCAGCGGGCGGCACGACCGATATTTTGGCGCGGGCCATGGCGCCCGAGCTGACCAAAGCCTTTGGCCAAGCGTTCATTGTTGAAAACAAGGCTGGTGCGGGCGGCAACATTGGCGCAGACCTGGTGGCAAAGTCTGCGCCGGATGGGTACACGATTTTGATGGGCACCGTGGGTACACACGGCATCAACAAGGCGCTGTACACAAAGATGCCCTACGACTCCCAAAAAGACTTTGCACCCATCACGCTGGTGGCGGGTGTGCCGAATGTAATGGTGATGAACGTCGACAAAGCGCGTGCCCTGAACATCAACAGCGTGCCAGATTTCGTCAAGTATGCCAAAGCCAATCCCGGCAAGCTCAGCATGGCTTCTAGCGGCAATGGCACATCAATTCACCTGGCGGGGGAGTTGTTCAAATCTCGCACGGGTATCTTCATGACGCATATTCCATACCGGGGCTCTGGCCCGGCGCTGCTTGACCTGATGGGCGGCAGTGTCGATGTGATGTTCGACAACCTGCCGTCAGCCTTGCCGCAAATCAAAGCGGGCAAGCTCAAGGCCTTTGCTGTCACCAGCGCACAGCGTTCTGCAGCAACGCCAGAGCTGCCGACGATTGAAGAAGCTGCCGGCCTCAAGGGCTTTGACGCCAGCTCGTGGTTTGGCTTGCTGGCGCCTGCCGGCACGCCGCCAGATGTCGTCAATCGCATTCAGCAGGAGACCAGCAAAGCCCTTGGCACGGCTGCGGTCAAGGAAAAGTTACTGGCTCAAGGGGCGATACCGGGCGGCAACACGCCAGAGCAATTCACCACTTTCATCAACGCCGAGCACATCAAGTGGGCGCAAGTGGTGAAGGCCTCTGGTGCGAAGGTCGACTAGCGCGATCTGAGGCTCACACGCCCCAAGTCACATCAGTTCCTGCTTTATGGTTGCGCTGGAGCATGTCGATAAAGGGCATCGCACGCTGCCGCAGCCCGGGCGAATCGCCCTGCACCACGTTTTCGTCATGATTTTCATCGTGTGACTCTTCAAGCGCAATCGCATCTTGCAGCGCTTTGACAGCCGCTGGCATTTGCGCCGCCAAAATGATGCCGGTCGGCCCTGCATCCTTGCCGATCACTTCCAGCACCTTTCGACCATTGACCTCCAGCATGATGACATCGCCGGCATTTTTGGATTTGAATTTGTACAGCATGGTGAGTTCTTTTCAGGTTCGAATTAACTTAAATAACGTTTTATTATGGGACGGTTTTGCAGCAGATGCTGTAGGCACAAAGCTGGATCTGATTCAAGCGGATTCAAGCAAAATATAGGCATGTTCAATATTGTTATCCCGCAAAAACCCGCCGCTCAAGCCCTGAGCCAGGACGGCCTGAGTCTGCTTTACCTTACTGAGCTGACCGGTACGCTCAAGCTGCCTGGAGATTGGGTTAAAAACTGGGATGCTTTGAGCCAGTCGTGGCATAAGTTGCCGCCTGATGCGCACCTGAAAGACGGTGGCAGTTATCGGCAGCGCCGCCATGCATGCTTTGTACAAGAAGTGACTGCCAACACCTTGACGCAGGCGGCGCATCGCGCACATTGGCAACCGACAGATTACAACGCATTGCATGGTGGATACGAACGATGGTTTGAACCTGTGGAACCTGGCGTGGCAAATGCCAGCGCTTGGACAGATTTGCTGGCAGGTTTTGGCAAGCTGTTCGCGCAGGTACAAGCTGTCGACAAATGGTTTGTAGAAGCACACCAGTTCCGCATCGACACCGCAGGCGGCGTGGGCCGCCCCACGCCTGAGGGAGCGCACCGCGATGGGGTGGCCTTTGTAGTGGTCATGCTGGTTGCGCGCCATGGCGTGAAAGGCGGCGAGACGCGGGTGTTCGACGCCAACGGCCCGCAGGGTGTGCGCTTTTTGATGCGCGAGCCATTAACGGCGCTGCTGCTGGACGATGCGCGGGTAATTCATGAAACCACGCCGATATTTCCTGACCATGCGGATGGGGAACAGGGCTATCGGGACACGCTGGTGTTGACGTATCGGGCGGGTGGGTTTCAAGCGCCCTGAAATCAATCTGTCGCGGCTTTGCGCAACCGCGCAATGTCAGCGGGCAGATTGCCCCAGGCAGGCTGACCCGGCGCATAGCGGCTGCGCATGTAGTTGGCCAGCTCGGCGATTTGCGCGTCATTCAGCGCGTATTTAAAAGCAGGCATGTAGCCGATGTCTTGCGTGGCGGGTTCACGCACGCCGCTCAAGATGATGTTGATCAAATTGTCTGGCCTGGTGCTGTGCAGGTTGCTGTTTAACGCCAGCGGCGGGTTCACGCCAAGCAGCTTGGGGCCGTCACCGTCATGATGGCAAGCGCTGCATGCACCGCTGAACAAGCGCTGGCCTGAACCCAGCAAGGCGCCTGCGTTTTGCAGAGCCGTAGCTACTACTTTCATAGCACGGGTGTCGCTTTGCGTGTCGGTGATTGGCGATGTGAATGAAGCCAAGTAGTTGGCCATTGCAGAGACGTCAGCATCAGGCAGCGCACCCAGTTCTTTGACCACAGCGCCCATCGGCCCGGCGGCAATTCCGTGTTGCTGGGTGTAGCCAACTCGCAAATAGCGGTACAGCTCAGCAACTGTCCACGGCACAGGCGCGCGAGACAGGCCAGTGAGTGCGGGTGCCTCCCAGCCATCAATCACTGCGCCTGCCAGATAGGCCTGTCCACCCCGCTCTGCCCCCAACGCATTGCGAGGCGTGTGACATGCGCCGCAGTGGCCCAAGCTGTTGACCAGGTAGTTGCCGCGATTCCACTCGGCGGTTTGATCGGCTTCAAGTTTGATGGGTGAGATGTCATGAAACAGGCCGTTCCACACCGCCATCAGCGGGCGAATGCTGTACGGGAAGGCCAGCTGGGTTTGCGGCGGATTGGACTTGACCGCAGGTTGCGCCATCAGGTAAGCGTAGAGCGCTGTCAAGTCCTCGCTGGTGGTTTTGGCATACGAGGTGTATGGGAAGGCAGGGTACAGATAATGCCCATCGCGTGAAATGCCTTCACGCATGGCACGCTGAAAAGCGGGCAGTGACCAGTTGCCGATGCCCGTGGCATCTGGCGTCAGGTTGGTGCTGTAGATTTGACCGAAAGGCGTGTCTAGCCCCCTGCCGCCTGCGTTGGGCACGCCGTCGGTCGCCGTGTGGCAGCCGACACAGTTGCCCAAAGCGGCTAGCTGACGGCCGCGCTCGATGACCTCCAGGGAGTAGATGTTGGCAGAAGCCGGCGACACAGGCGCAATGACTGAACGCCAGCCGATCATTGCTATGGCCACGCCAAACAAGCCAGCAAGCACGCCGCCTGCTTGAAGCCAGCGCTTTTTCGTGGTTGGCCAGATGCTTGACGCTGGAACTTTTATATCAACTTGCTCATTATTCAGGAGCTGCTCGCGCCCGTATTTATTGGGCTGCAGGTCTTTTTTATACCCTGAACCGCCATTATTCAGCCCCTGTAAGCCTGCCAGAACCACTTCAGGCGTAAAGGGTGGCTGGCGAAAGCGCACACCGGTCGCATCAAAAATCGCGTTGGCAATCGCGGCTGTTCCGGGTACGGATGACGACTCTCCCGCACCGAGCGGCGGCTCACCCGGGCGGGGCATGGTGACGATGTCAATCACCGGCACATCACGGAAATTCAAAATCGGGTAGCTGCCCCATTCGAGGTTGGCGACGGTTCCACTGCCAGGGTTGAACTTGACCTCCTCGAGCAGCGCGCGGCTGGTGGTTTGCACCACGTTGCCATGAATCTGATGCTGCACACCGGCCGGGTTGATCAGCATGCCCGTGTCATGCCCCACCACCACGCGGCGCACGTGCACTTCGCCCGTGCGGCGATTGACTTCAACATCTGCCACCCAAGCCGCCCAAGCTGCGCCAAAGCCAGGCCACTTGCTGTGGTTGTAGCGGGCGTAGCCGACGCCTTGGCCGCTGAGGATTTCGCCTCGTGCAGCTTGGCTTTGCGGCGATGTGTGCACCTGCCAACCGGCTTTGTCAGCCGTAGCCTTAAGCAGCTCGGCAGCGCGTGGGTCTTGCAGGTAGCGTAGGCGAAACTCCACCGGGTCCACTCCGGCAGCAGTGGCCAGCTCGTCTATGTAGGACTCATGCGCAAACGAATTGGGCAGCGCCGACACACCGCGCAGCCATGAGGCGCGTACCAGCGGCGCCATGTCATTCACAGCTACGCGAAGGTTTGGGTAGTCATAAGGCGGGCGGGCTGTGCGGTCACCCATCTCGAAAGCCTGCGCTACGGGCTCGATGGTGCGGGTGAGCAACAGCGCCAGCGTGGGCGATGCGTTGGACGGGTAAGAGGTTTGAAAGTCGTACGCGGCAACTGTTCCATCAGCATTCAAGCCGCCGTTGACCTGCATCAGCTGCGCCGCGCCTTTGGGCTCCCAAGCGCTTTCCTGTTCGCGCGTGAGCTGAACCCGAACCGGCGCACCCACGGCGCGTGACAGCAGCGCGGCATCAGCCGCTACATCGTCAGCGCAGTTGCGGCCGTAGCAGCCTGCCGCTTCCATGCGGATGACGTTGATTTGGGTATCCGGCAAGCCCATGAGTTGGGCCAAATCGGCGCGCAGCACATGCGGGTTTTGGCTGCCCGCCCAAACGGTCATGGCGTCAACCTGCCAATCAGCCAATGCACATGACGGGCCGATGGACGCATGCAGCTGGTAAGGCCACACGTAGCTGCGCGGCATTTTTTGATCTGCTGCCGCCATGGCCGAATCAACATTGCCCTCATCAACCAGCCTGCGCTGGGTGGACGGGTTGCTTTTGATGGCTGCCGTCAAGTCGCTTTGGTCAGGCATGCCGGGCCACGGCTTCCAGTGCGCACGCAGCTCACGCAAGGCTTGGTCGGCATGCTCTTCACGTTCGGCCACGATGCCCACAAAATCGCGTATTACCACCACGGCACGAATTCCGGGGATGTGAGCAATCGAGGACTCATCAACCGACAGCAGCGTGTTGCCGATAAAGTCGCCATGGTCAGCACCCACATACGGCGGCCGCACCACCCGGCCGTGCAACATGCCGGAAACACGCATGTCGTGCACAAAGGTCAGTGCGCCTGTGACTTTAGCGGGAATGTCAATGCGAGGCGTGCTGGTGCCGACGATACGGTAGTCGCTGGGCGACTTGAGCGGCGTGTTGAAGTCGAGCAGCAGCTCGTCATGACCAGTCAGCAGCTTTGCATAGTCAGTAGTCAACACTTGGAACTCCGCCGCACGCGCCACCAGCCAGGCCCGCGCCTGCGCAGCAGCGGCACGCAAAGGCGTTGCATGAATTTGCAATGACGCGCTGGCAATGGTGGCGCCCTGGTTTGGGACGCTAGCGGTGTGACCCAGCAGCATGTTGATGTCGCCCACATCAACATCCAGCTCTTCCGCCACGATTTGCACCAAAGCTGTAGCAATGCCGGTGCCCAAATCAACATGGCCATGCAGCCCATTCACGCTGCCGTCGTCCCAAACCGCCAGCAGTATTTCGTCACCCTCAAGCGGATTGGCTTGCACGGTGGGCGGCTGACCTTGAGCAGGCGGCGTAGCGACCGGCGGCGTTCGCTTTACCAGCAGCACGCCCGTGGCAGCATGAAAATCTGCCCGACTGCGCGCCACATCTGCCCGACGCGTCATGCGGCGTGCCTCATCAACACTGCAGCGCGCTGCACGGCTTTGACAATTTCAACATGGGTGCCGCAGCGGCACAGGTTGCCTGACAACTCACGGTGAATATCGGCTTCCGTCGGATCGGGGTTTCGACTCAAGAGTGCTACAGACATCATGACCATGCCGCTCAAGCAATAGCCGCATTGGGCAGCCTGCTCGTCAATGAAAGCCTGTTGAATCGGATGCAGGTGGCCCGGCGTACCCAAACCTTCAATCGTGCTGATGCTTCGGCCGTCAGCGCCTGTAGCCGGCATGACGCAAGCTCGCGCGGCTATCCCGTCCACCAGCACTGTACACGCGCCGCATTCACCCAACCCGCAGCCGTATTTGGGGCTGTTCAATTCAAAGTCATTACGCAGTAGGTTGAGCAGCGACGTTTCTTTAAACACTCGCGAAGTTTTTTCTGTGCCATTCAGTTTGAAATTGAGCATCAACGAAAGCGGCTGAGACTGCATTGCATCAACCACCAGAACGAAAGGCTAGGCCAGGTCGGCAGACTGAATACGCTTGACGCCTTTGGCCGCCATGGTTTTCCACGCAGCAGCCAGTGAACCATTCAAATCAATGGCCCGGGTTGCGTCCTCGATCACGAATGCTTCAAATCCAAGTTTGCGGGCATCCGTGGCGGTCCAAGCCACGCAAAAGTCGGTGGCCAACCCTGTCAAAAAAACCGTTTTAATGCCGCGTTGCTTCAGGTACCCGGCAAGGCCGGTGGGTGTTTTGCCGTCAGCCTCCATGAAGGCTGAATAGCTGTCAACGCCTGAGTGATAGCCTTTGCGCACAATGAGCTGGGCTGACGCAAGCGTCAAGTCTTTGTGCAGCGCAGCATCGTCAGTGCCTTGCACGCAGTGGTCAGGCCATAGGACCTGATTGCCGTAAAACATTTTCTTCATGCCGAATGGCTTTTCGCCAGGGTGTGCGCTGGCAAACGACGTGTGCCCTTTGGTGTGCCAGTCTTGCGTGACAACAATGTTCTCAAATTTGCCAGACAGCGTATTGATGATGGGCACTACCTCCTCTCCGCCTTTGACCGGAAGCGTTCCACCCGTGACAAAACAGTTTTGTACATCTACAACGACCAAGGCGCTGGTGGCATTGGGTTTGATTTTTCCAGCAGCAAAAGCGGTACGACCTAGTAAACCTGAGGCTGCAAGCAGGGCGGCACTGCCTGACAACGACAGTAAAACTCTTCGATTGGATGATGACATGGTCTTTCTCCTTAAATCGTTGACTGAATAACCCCATTTGAACTACTCCATGGGTGCGAATTGCCTGCGTCAAACGCATCATTCAAACAGTCAAATACGCACGCCGCACATCTTGATTGGCTGACAGCTCAGCCATCGACGCCTGGTAGCAGATTTGCCCCTTTTCGAGCACATAGGCCCGATCAGACACCAGCTCTGCAAAATGCAAGTTTTGCTCACACAGCAAAATGCTGACGCCCCGCAATTTCAGCTCCAGGATAGTTTGCACCATTTGCTCAACAATCACAGGAGCGACCCCTTCTGACGGCTCGTCGAGCAGCACCAGATACGGATTGCCCATCAGCGTGCGAGCAACTGTCAGCATTTGCTGCTCCCCGCCACTCATGCGGCCGCCCAGGCGATCCGGCATTTCACCCAGATTGGGAAAGAGCTTGAAAAGCTTCTCGGGCGTCCACACGGGCGCGGCTGTGCCGTCAGGCCAATGGCGCGGGCTTTGGCGGCCGACTTCCAGATTTTCCATAACCGTCAGGTCGGTAAAAATGCGGCGGTCTTCAGGCACGTAGCCCAGCCCCATTCGGCCTGCGCGGTGCGGCTCACTTTTTGAAATGTCAGCACCCATGAACTGAATCGCGCCGCCACGCTTGTCCAGCATGCCCGTCAATGCTTTAAGTGTGGTGGACTTGCCCGCACCATTTCGGCCCATTAACGCCACCACTTCACCGCGACCGACCTCCAGGTTTACGTCAAACAAAATTTGGGCCGCGCCATACCAGCCGCTTAAGCTTTTCGTACTCAACAACAAATCAGCGCACGACATCAAACTGGCTCTTTCAGCTTTAAGGTTTTCTCAAACGTCTTACCAGTTCCGAAGTACACCTCTTGCACCTTGGGATCGTCGCGGATTTCAAGTGGCTTGCCGCCTGCAATCAAGCGCCCACGCGCCAGCACAATCATGCGGTCTGCATAGGCGAACACAACGTCCATGCTGTGCTCGGTAAACAGCACGGCCATGTTGCGCTCGGTCACGAGTTGCTTGGTCAGCGCCATCAAGTTGTTACGCTCCTTGGGAGCCATGCCTGCGGTGGGCTCGTCCATCAACAGCAGCTTGGGCGCATTGGCCATAGCAATCGCCAACTCAACCCGCTTCACGTCGCCATAGGCCAGCACGCTGCAGGCCCTGTCAGCTTGTGGCTTCATGCTGACTTGGTCTAGCAAGGCCAATGCTTCTTCACGTTTGTAGTGGGCAGCGCGGCTTAAAAACGAATACAGTTTTTTGTCACGCGACAGCAAAGCCATCTGCACGTTTTCAACCACGGTCAACGACAAAAACGTTTCCGCAATCTGAAAGGTGCGGCTCACACCCAAGCGCCAGATATCTCGCGGTGCAAGGCTCAACAACTCTTGGCCGTCTAGCGTGATGGAGCCCATATCCGCCCGCAACTGGCCATTGACCATGTTGAAGGTGGTGGACTTGCCCGCGCCGTTGGGGCCAATCAAAGCTAGCAGCTCGCCAGCAGCCAGCTCAAAGCTGATGCCGTCAACCGCCTTGACGCCGCCAAAGGATTTACCCAGGTTCGTGACTTTGAGCAGGCTCATGCTGCAACCTCTTTCAATTCAGCCTTTCGCCCGCGCAACTTCTGTATTTTCTGATTTACAAAACCTGCAATTCCCTGCGGAAACAGTAGCACGAGTATCAAAACAATAGCGCCCAGCATGGCACGCCAATAGTCTGTGTTGCGGGCTACCGTGTCGTGCAGCCAGGTGAAGGTGACAGCCCCAACAATAGGACCCGCCAGTGTTTGAATACCACCCAGCAGCACCATGACCAGGCCATCTATTGAGCGGTTGACGTGCAGTGTTTCCGGTGAAATACTTCCTTTTGAAAACGCATACAGCGCACCCGCCAGCCCGGCGAAAGCACCAGCCACTACAAACGCCGCCCAACTGATACGGCGAACATCGATACCAATCGCGTCGGCACGCAGCACCGAATCGCGCGAGGCGCGCAGGGCATAGCCGAAGGGGGAATGCAAAAAACGGTGCAGCAGCATCACGCCACCAACGACCAAGGCTAACGTCAGGTAGTAATACATTTGCTTGTCAGCTAGCCATTCGGCAGGCCACACACCCGTCAGCCCATTGCTGCCGCCCGTGACAGCGTCCCACTGGAAAGCAATGGCCCAAGTGATTTGCGCAAACGCCAACGTGAGCATGGCTAGATAAACACCAGACAAACGCACACAAAACCAACCGTAAATAAATGCCCCCAGTGCTGCCAGCAATGGCGCTACCAGCAGGGCAACTTCCATCGGCATCGCAAGCTTGCGTACCAGCAGCGCCGCCGCATACGCACCCAAACCAAAATACGCCGCATGGCCAAACGAATGCATGCCCGCAGGCCCCATGATGAAGTGCAAGCTAACGGCAAACAGCGCCGCCACCATGAGGTCAATAGCCAGCACTGTCAAGTAGGGAAAAGCAGCGGTCAGTGATGGCATCAACACCAACAGGCCGATCAATAAGATGGCGCCATATCGTTGCAGATCGTCCGGCAACCGCAGCGGGCCTTCGGCCTTGGCTGAATGTCGACCAGGCGTTTGCGCCCGGCCGAACAAGCCCCAGGGCCGGGCCACCAGCACTACGGCCATGACCACAAATTCAACCACCAGCGTAAGTTTTGAAAAAGAAATGGCAACGCCGGCTATTTCAATCAACCCAAGCCAGATACACATCGCTTTTAACTCCGCTATTAAAAGCGCAGCAACGTACGCCCCAGGGATTGAGCCCATGCCGCCGACGACCACCACTACAAAAGCTGCGCCAATAATGTTCAAGTCCATGTCCAGATTAGCGGGCTCGCGCGGCAATTGCAGCGCGCCACCAAGCCCGGCCAGAATTGCGCCTAGTGCAAACACGGCAGTAAAAAGCCAGGCCTGATTCACACCCAGGGCACTGACCATTTCGCGATCTTGCGTGGCTGCACGCACCAGCGTGCCCCAGCGGGTTTTGGTCAGCAGCAACCACAGCAAGCCCAGCACACCGGGGCCAGCCACGATTAAAAAAAGATCGTAGGTTGGGAATTGCCTACCCAATAGCAGCACCGAGCCAGTGAAGCCTGGTGCTCTGGGGCCGAGCAATTCTTCAGGCCCCCAAAACCACAGCACTGCGTCTTTGACTACCAGCCCCAGCGCGAAGGTAGCGAGTAACTGGAACAGCTCGGGTGCTTTATAAATACGGCGCAAGATCAATATTTCAACCAGCGCACCCAGTACGCCAACCGCCAGGGCAGCCAACAACAACGATGGCCAAAAACCAATCGCTCCGCCAAGATTGGCCACCAGCGAATAGGCGACATAAATACCGACCATAAAGAACGAGCCGTGCGCGAAGTTGACGATGCGGGTGACGCCGAAAATCAGCGACAAACCCGCAGCCACCAAAAACAATGAAGACGCGCCCGCCAAACCGTTCAGCAACTGAACCAGAAGACCAGAAAAACTCATGCTGTGTCGCCTTGAGCTGTACAGTGCGCGATTTAACGCAAGCGTGTTTCAGTTTTGCGCCTCAAGCGGTCGAAGTTTTTTGACCTCTGCATCGCTAGGCTGCGTTTTTGCACCATCTACGTAGCGGTAATTGACCATGGTGCCTTTGCCACCGTCATTTTTAGTGCGACCCACATAAGCGCCCATGGTTGATTGGTGGTCTTGTGCACGGTAGGTTGCCGGACCAAACGGGGTAATGACTTTCAGGCCGCGAAACGCTGCGATCATTTTTTCAGTGTCAGTAGATTTGGCCTTCTTCATGCCTTCAGCCAAAGACTTGATGGCGGTGAAGCCGACTACAGAACCCAGACGCGGGTGGTCTTTGAATTTGGCGTTGTACGCCAAAAAGAAAGCCTTGTGCTCTGGCGTTTGAATGCCATACCACGGGTAGCCCGTGACCAGCCAGCCGTTGGGTGTTTCTTCTTTCAGTGGATCTAAATACTCTGGCTCGCCCGTCAGCAAGCTGACGACTTCGCGCCCCTGGAACAAACCGCGCGTGTTGCCCTCACGCACAAACTTAGACAAGTCAGCACCGAACAGCACATTGAAAATCGCATCTGGTTTCGCATCAGCTACGGCTTGGACCACACTTCCGGAGTCAATACGGCCCAGCGGAGTGGCTTGCTCTGCCACAAACTCAACATCCGGTTGTGCGGCTTTAAGCAAGGCCTTAAAGCTGGCGGCTGCCGACTGACCGTACTCATAGTTGGGGTAAATAATGGCCCAGCGCTTTTTCTTCATCGCGGCGGCTTCAGGCACCAACATGGAGGTTTGCATATAAGTCGAGGCGCGCAGGCGAAAGGTGTAGCGGTTGCCGTTTTGCCATACGATTTTGTCGGTTAACGGCTCAGCTGCAAGGAAGAAAAACTTTTTTTGCTTGGCAAAATCAGTTAGCGCCAGGCCGATGTTGGACAAAAAAGAACCTGTTAATACATCGACTTTTTCGCGCGAGATCAGCTCTTCGGCTGCGCGTACTGCATCGCCGGGATTGGCGTTGTCGTCGCGAATAATCAGCTCGATCTTTTTGCCATTCACACCGCCAGCAGCATTGATTTCTTCAACCGCCAGTTCCATGCCTTTTTTGTACGGCTCTAAAAAAGCGGGCTGCGCCTTGTAGCTATTGATCTCGCCGATCTTGATGGTGTTCTGCGCCTGCGCTGTGAGCGTAATGGCCATCAATGTTGCTAGCGCCAGCGCGTTGAGGGTTCTGCAGTGTATGGTCATGAAAACTCCTGGAGGGTGATGAAAAATCGACATTGAAATTAGCGTAAGCCATCTATTCCTTTGGCCTCATGCGCTTGCAAGCCACCTACGCGCGCCAGCGGCCGGCCGCTGTCAGTCACGACAACCGCCACTACAATCTCGTTGGCGCGCGGGGCGTCCGATACCCGCGCTTCCATCGCATCAAAGTGGCTGCGCACAAAGGCAGCATCTTTGTGGCCCAGCGGCACGTCAATCGCTGTGCCCAACGTACCACGCTTTTTGCTGGATGGCACCAAGGCCGCGCCCTTTTCAACGGCCACCCGCAGCGGCGCACCGAGCTTGGGGTGCAGGATGGCGGCGGCGTGTTCAATCTCGCCAGCCTCGCCCACGATGGCTGCCTTGCCATAGCTTTGTGCTTCGCCCGGTGCAATGCCCAGTGCCTTGACGCACTTGTCACCCAGTAAACCTCCTAGCTCTTCGCCGATGGCAATCAGCCCGTCCAGGTTTTCGGCATAGCTGCCTGCCAGCGGGTTGTGAATGACAGCCATCGCCAATGCGCGCCGAGTCGGCGGCGATATGGTCTTACCCATTTCGATATGAACCTCGTCGACCTGAACAATGATTTTGCGAATTTGGGCTTTCATGCTTTTCCTTGCGTGCAGGGATGCGTTCTTAGCGCAGGCCGTCCCATTTGCTGATGGCGCTTGCTGCCAGGCCACCGACGCGCGCGTGGATCCTGGCACCGGTGCTCATGGCGAGAATAAAAACAATTTCCTCGGCCGTTGGTGCGCCGGGCACGCGGACTTCTATCGCATCAAAATGGCTGCGCACATAGCTGGCGTTGATGTGGGTCATCGGCACATCGAGTGCCGTACCGGGTGCGCCGACTTTTTTGGTGGATGGCACGATGGCCAAGGCATTTGCGGTTTGAACGCTCGCACTTTGAGATGCACTCCCCTGAACATAGGCATTGCGGTCGCCCTTCCAGCCCAGCAGCTCACGCATCGCATAGCCGCCAGGTACATGCCACAACGCGCCGTGCTCCAACTCGCCATTGGCACCCACAATAGCACCTTTGCCGTATCCTTGAATCTGCTCAGCGGGCACATCCATCGCAGCGCGCAATCGTTCAGCCATGTCAACACCGACTCCACCCAACGCGTCCATCATCGGCAAAATATCGGACTCATAGCGTCCTGCATAGGGGTTGGTCATGACGATGCCTATTGCACCGCGCAGCAATGGCTCGGTGGGCGGTGGGCCAAACTCGTGGGCAATTAACTCTACATGGGTGAAGATCCGGCGTATCTCGATCATGCGTATTCCCTTCGCAGCGCTGCGATGGTCTCATGCTCGTGTGCCGGTAAGTCGAAGGTGTTTTCAGTCGTCATCTCGGTACTTAGGCAACGGTTCTGACAGACCAGCACCGCCGTGCAAATCAAGCCTTGAGCACCCAGCACGAGCGCACGAGCCAGCCCAGCGGCCAGCGCCTGATCTACCAAGTCCGTTTCAAGTGACGGTACATCAATCGTCACCTCGATAGCCCCCAGATCGGCGTCGTCTTTCAATTCGCAAGCGGGGCGGCGGATGACGCGAGAGTCGTTGATGTTGACGGCATTGGCGATGACAGAGGCCGCGGCATCGGCCTGGGCGGCCGTCGCAGCCAAAACCGTAACACTGTCAGCAATGCCCAGCGAAAAGCTGCGCCCACGCCAACCGCTGGTGGCCACGCCGCGAACGGGTGAGCTGCTGTGCACTTCAAACTGCCCATCAACTGTGATGCCCTTTTGAAGCTGCTGCGCATTGAAGCGAGCCAAGTTGCTGTAAAGCCCCGCACGGATGGACTCATCTGCCGCAAGATGAATAGCGATATCCCCGCCGTTGTTGACCCACGCGCGTTTGATGCCGGGTACTACGTAATAGCGCAGCAACTCTTGCGCTACAGAACCCGCCACCGCAGCCATGGGCGTGATGAAACTGGCTTGATAAGGCTGGCAGGCAGACCACATGCGCTTGGCAATCGGGCCAGCTACAGGGCACGCACCCTGAACAGGACGGCGAAGTGCGGACAGCTCTTGCACCAGCTCTTCCAATATGGTTTTGAAGCGCTCCCAGGCCCCTTGATGAGCTGCAGTCAACGCCGCCAAATTACCCTCAGCCCCAATGATGATGTCCATCGGCCCGTGGTGAAAATGCAAGCGGCCGTCTGGCAATCGAGCGCATTGTGCTTGCATAGCGGCCATCATCCCAGCATGGGCGGGGTACCCAGCGGCCACGCATTGGTCGGCTGGGCGGCTTGCCATTGAAAATTAGTCGGTGCGCCATCGTTGTGCCAGGCACCGCTGCGCAAAGCCTCGCTCAGCGTTCGTACATGCGCCATGTGCCCACCCAAAGCGCGGTAGTTGCCAAGGCTCATGCTGAACTCAATCGGCGCAACGATAGCGGGCGTGGGCACAGTACCAAAGCTGTTGTCCGGCATGCGCATCACATCCACCATCACGGTAATGCCGCCACCTGGCCACACATAAGCGGGTGCGCCGCCGCAAGTCACATTGACCAACGCGTCTTTGATGGCTCGGGTCAGTAGCACTGGGTTGTCAGTGACGCCGGCACGTAGGCTGCCGCCCGCACCGCCTAAAAACAGCACCGTGCACAAAGACGGCTCACAGTTCTCGCCAATCCGGTCAATCACGGTTTGCACTTCAGGCGGCATGGCTTGCTCAATGGGTTTTAAAGCATCGTCAAGCACGAACCAGCTGGCATGCTCACCGGTAGTTGATGTCATCAGAAGCCGCAAGCCAGGCCAGGCCGTGGCAGCGTCCCAGGCTTCGATGATGGACAGCGGGTCAGAAATGTCCGTGCCGCCCCAGCCGGTGCCTGGGTTGGCGACTTGAAAGTAGCGGCCCGGTGTGGACTTGCGCCCATTCATTTGGATGCCAGATGGACGCATATCCAGGCAACGACCCGCCTGGTGCTCGGTCAACACGCCGGTAATGTGGTCATCCACGACCACTACCTCGTCCGCCAGACCGTCGAACTGCTGGGCAAATATACCAATCGCCGCCGAACCGCAACCGACGCGCATGCGTTTTTCTTCCACCCCGTTAACAACAGGCGCCTTACCCGCCTGAATCACGATTTGCGAGCCGCCATCAATCGTTAATTCAACCGCCTGCTTGTTGCCCAACGCCAGCATCATCTCCATCGTGGTGCGGCCTTCTTTTTTACTGCCACCCGTCAGGTGATGCACGCCGCCAAGTGACAACATTTGCGAACCATATTCGGCTGTAGTGACATGGCCCACCACCTCGCCTTTGCAGCGGACGTTGGCTTGCTCTGCGCCCAAAAACCGATCGGTGTCGATTTTTACTTTCAGGCTGCAATAGCTGAAAATTCCTTCGGTGACGACTGTCACCATGTCAACCCCTGCGACCTGGGATGAAACGATAAAAGGGGCAGGTTTGTAGTCGGGGTAGGTGGTGGATGATCCGACGCCAGTGACAAACACCTCGTTGTTGTTGACCGGTTCATCGCTCCACGCTTGATCAGCGCTGAACGGCACCAACCGCGACTCGTCATCTTTTAATGTACGGCGCAAGAAAATGACCGGATCGACGCGAATCAAGTTTCCGCCGCGGTTGGCATACCGATCACACGCCCCGCTGCGGCCATCCGATATCAGGCACAGCACGGGGCAGGCGTTGCACGCAATCTTCCCTGTCGCTGCTTTGTCGGCGCTGGAGTTGTACCGCTCGGGCAGGCCATCGGTTTTGGTGTGCTCAGGCATTGACAGACAGAAATCCCAATCCGTTTTTCATACAATATGTAGCAACCACTACATTTATTTTGAATATAGCGTATCCTGCTAATCAATGCAACAGCAATTTTGATGTGTTGAGAACCCCATGACTGTCAAAGCAGCTACGGCCAACACCCGCGACAACATTCTGCAAGCGGCAACCAAAGTGTTTGCGCGCTATGGGTATGACGGCGGCAGTTTGGAGAAGATTTCCAAGTCAGCCAAATCCGTAGACCGGATGATTTACTACTACTTCGGCAGCAAGGAAGGCCTGTTCATTGAAGTGCTGGAAAACGCCTATCGCCGCATGAACGATGCCGAACTCAAACTCAAGCTCAACACCAGTCAGCCAGTTGAGGGCTTGAACGAAGTCATTGGATTTGTGCTGTCGTACTACCGCAAGCACCCTGAGTTCATCACCTTACTGAACACCGAGAACTTGCAGCGCGGCAAGCATATTGCCAAGTCTGAGCGTGCGCGCGAATATTCGTCACCCGCCATTGCCATCATCAGCGAACTGCTGAAAAACGGCGTAGCGCAAGGCATGTTTCGCAAAGATGTTTCGGCACGCAATGTTTACCTGTTAATCGTGGCAACGGCTTATTTTTATATGTCAAACCGCTACACCCTATCGGCCTTTTTGGGTGAAAACCTGCAAACGCCGCAGGCGATTGAGGCGTGGCAATCTTTTATCAGCAGTGCGGTGCGGCGCAACGTTTTGTTAAAACTTTGAATTTCTAAAGGCGCAACATGGCAGAGCTACAAACCACCGGCGTATCCGGCAAAGTCGTCATCAAAAACATCGGCTTGCTGCTGTCGGGCGATATTGACCAGCCCATTCTTGATGCAGATACCATCGTCATCAACGACGGGCTGATTGTGGCTGTTGGCAAAGCCAAAGACTGCGACCAAAGCCATGCAACCACAGTGATTGAGGCGCAACAAACTTGTGTCTGCCCAGGCTTGATTGACAGCCACGTTCACCCGGTATTTGGCGACTGGACACCACGCCAAAACCAGCTGGGTTGGATTGAGTCGACCATGCATGGCGGCGTGACGACTATGGTGTCGGCGGGTGAAGTCCATCTGCCCGGCAGGCCCAAAGACATTGTCGGTTTAAAAGCCTTGGCCATCACGGCGCAGCGTGCATTCGACAACTTTCGTCCTGGCGGTGTGAAGGTGATTGCAGGCGCACCCATCATTGAAAAAGGCATGGTCGAGCAGGACTTTAAAGACCTGGCCGACGCCGGCGTGACGCTCTTGGGTGAAGTCGGCCTGGGGACCGTCAAGGCAGGTAACGAGGCCAAAGAAATGGTCGGCTGGGCGCGCAAGTACGGCATTCAAAGCACCATCCATACGGGTGGCCCGTCAGTGCCAGGCTCCGGCTACATTGACAAAGACACGGTGCTGGAGGCCGACGCCGATGTGATTGGCCACATTAATGGCGGCCACACATCATTGTCAGAGCAACACGTGTGCGAACTGTGTGAAAAGTCTTCGCGCGCAATTGAAATTGTGCACAACGGCAATGAAAAAGTCGCGATTGCAGCGGCTCAGGCGGCGCTACAACTCAAATGCCCGCACCGCGTGATTTTGGGCACAGACGGCCCGGCTGGCTCTGGCGTGCAACCGCTGGGCATGCTGCGCATGATTTCGCTTTTGTCAGCGCTGGGCAACATTGCGCCAGAACTGGTGTTTTGCTTTGCCACAGGCAACACCGCACGCATACGCGGCCTGAACTGCGGGCTGATTGAAGTCGGCCGCGCAGCAGACTTTGTGTTTTTAGACAAAGCCCAGCACTCGGCCGGTAGCGACATGTTGGACAGCATCACCCGTGGCGACCTGCCCGGCGTGGGCATGGTCATGATTGACGGCTTGGTGCGCTGTGGGCGCAGCCGTAATACGCCGCCAGCGACGCGAATACCGGTGGTTGAATAACATTCTCACCCTCGTTTTCGCCCGCTTGACAAACTTACTTTAAGCCTAAACAATTCAAGGATTGATTAAAAGGTAAGGGTGTCATGCGTATTGTTTGTTTGGGTGGTGGTCCTGCGGGTTTGTACTTTGCGCTGTTGATGAAACTGCAAGACCCGACACATGTCATCACCGTAGTGGAGCGCAATCGCCCGTTCGACACCTTTGGCTGGGGCGTGGTGCTGTCTGACCAGACCCTGGGTAACCTGCGCACGGCAGACCCGGTTAGCGCGCAACTGATTGGCGACGCCTTCAACCACTGGGACGATGTGGAGATGTTTTTCAAAGGCCAAAGTGTGCGTTCAGGCGGTCATGGCTTTTGTGGCATCGGGCGTAAAAAGCTGCTGAATATTCTGCAAGGGCGCTGCATTGAACTGGGCGTTGACTTGGTGTTTGAAGCCGATGTGCAGGACGACCAGGCCATTGCCGCGCAATACAACGCCGACCTGCTGATTGCCTGCGACGGCCTGAACAGCCGGGTACGCACACGACATGCCGAGACCTTCAAGCCAGATGTTGAAATGCGCGACTGCCGCTTTGTGTGGCTGGGCACGAAGAAGACTTTTGATGCGTTTACCTTTGCTTTTGAACAAACCGAGCATGGCTGGTTTGCGGCGCATGCCTATAAGTTTGATGCGGACACATCAACCTTTATCGTTGAAACGCCACAGGCGGTGTGGAAGGCGCATGGCTTGGACCAAATGAGCCAGGAGGATGGCATTGCATTTTGTGAGCGGCTGTTTGCAAAATACCTGGACGGCAACCCCCTGATGAACAACGCCACGCATGTGCGCGGCTCGGCGATTTGGATTCAGTTCCCGCGTGTGGTGTGTGAGCGCTGGGTACACAACGAAGCGATTGGTGGCAAGCAAGTTCCGATTGTGTTGATGGGGGACGCAGCGCACACCGCGCATTTTTCAATTGGTAGCGGCACCAAGCTGGCGCTGGAAGATGCGATTGAGCTGGCACGCTGCTTTACGACCAGGTCTGACACTGCTGATGCACTGCAAGCCTATGAAGCGGTGCGTTCAGTTGAGGTGCTGAAGATTCAAAATGCGGCGCGCAATTCGACCGAGTGGTTTGAAAACGTTGACCGTTACAGTGGGTTGGAGGCCGAGCAGTTTTTTTATTCGATGATGACGCGCTCACAGCGCATCAGCCATGAAAACTTGCGGGTGCGTGATGCCGATTGGCTGGCGGAGTATGAGCAGTGGCTGGCGAAGTCTGCGCCTGGAAAGTCCGCACCTTTGCCGATGCTATTGCCGCTGAAAGTGCGCGAAATTCAGCTTAAAAATCGCATCGTGGTTTCCCCGATGGCGACTTACAGTGCGATCAATGGACTGGTACAAGACTTCCATTTAGTTCACCTCGGTGCAAGGGCTTTGGGCGGCGCTGCATTGGTATTTGTTGAAATGACATCGCCCTCCGCAGAAGGCCGCATCACACCCGGCTGCACGGGTTTGTACAACGAAGCGCAAATGCATGCGCTAAAACGCATTGTTGACTTTGCGCATGCATCAGGCGATGGCGCCAAGATGGGCTTGCAGCTCGGCCACAGCGGGCCCAAGGGCTCTACCCAAGTTGGGTGGGAACAGACTGATGAGCCGCTGACCACAGGCAACTGGCCATTGATAGCCGCCAGTGCTGTGGCCTTTGGCCCGACTAATCAGACGCCCACCGCCATGACACGCGCCGATATGGATCGGGTCACCGCCGAGTTTGTGCAGTCCACCCGCTACGCAATAAACGCAGGCTTTGACTGGCTGGAGCTGCACTGCGCCCACGGCTATCTTTTGTCCAGCTTCATCACGCCGCTGACGAACGTGCGTACTGATGAATACGGCGGCAGTCTGGAGAACCGTTGCCGCTACCCACTAGAAGTCTTCAAGGCCATGCGCACGTTATGGCCAGCACACTTGCCAATGAGCGTACGAATATCGGCGCATGACTGGGCACCAGGTGGCAATACCGACGATGAAGCGGTACAAATTTCCCGGCTCTTCAAAGGCGCAGGTTGCGATGTGATTGACGTGTCGTCAGGCCAGACCACACGTGCTGCCAAGCCGGTGTACGGCCGCATGTACCAAACACCGTTTGCTGACCGCATTCGCAACGAGGTGGGAATTCAAACCATGGCGGTAGGCGCAATATCAGAAAGCGACCAGGTCAACAGCATCATTGCGGCCGGCCGCGCAGACCTGTGCGCCATAGCCCGCCCGCACCTGGCTGACCCGGCCTGGACGCTGCACGAAGCGGCCAAACTGCAAAGCCGCCATGTGAGCTGGCCGTTGCCGTATTTGAGTGGCAGAGACCAGCTATACCGTGAAATATCTAAGCAAAAAGAAGCTGAAGCCCAATAAATACGGGCGTGAGCAGCTCTTTATTTAATAGTAAGAGAGACCTTATGGACATGGAAGCACAAAGCCACAGCTCGCACCCCGAGGCGCTGAGATTGTGGCTGCGCATGCTGACCTGCACCCAGCTGGTTGAAAAGCAGGTACGCAATAACCTGCGCGAGCAGTTTGACACCACGCTGCCGCGCTTTGACTTGATGGCGCAATTGCAGCGCAACCCCGACGGCCTGAAGATGAACGAGCTGTCACGCCGGATGATGGTGACGGGCGGAAATGTGACCGGCATCACCGACCAGCTGGTGGCCGAGGGCTTGGTAGAGCGGATGGAGGTGGACGGTGATCGCCGTGCTTACCGCGTGCGGCTAACCGCGCACGGCCGCAAGACATTCGATGCCATGGCCAGGCAGCACGAAGACTGGATTGTTTCAAGCTTTGACGTACTCACTGCCCAAGAAGTTGACGCGCTGTACAAGCTGCTGGGCAAAGTCAAAGAGCACCACCATGCAAAAACACTAGAAATCCTATGAAGCACTACATCACCCCCACCAACCCGATGCGCCCACAGTTTGACGCGATGGCCAGCTACAACGCGACCCACTTTTCCTACGGGTTTGACGCCGGCGTCGCAACACTGACCTTGAACCGCCCAGAGCGTAAAAACCCGCTGACGTTTGACTCGTACCACGAGCTGCGCAACCTGTTTAGCGGACTGAATCAAGCGACGGATGTGAAGGCTGTGGTGTTAACGGGAGAAGGCGGCAACTTTTGCTCAGGCGGTGACGTTCATGAAATCATTGGCCCGCTGACCAACATGAGCATGGCCGAAATGCTGGAATTCACCCGCATGACGGGCGATCTCGTCAAGCAGATGCGGCTATGCCCGCAGCCCATCATTGCGGCGATTGACGGCATTTGTGCAGGCGCTGGCGCGATGATGGCGCTGGCCAGCGACATGCGCTTGGGCACGCCGAAAGCCAAAACCGCTTTCTTGTTCACTCGCGTTGGGCTGGCTGGTGCCGACATGGGCGCATGTGCCCTGCTGCCCCGCATGATTGGCCAGGGGCGCGCGTCTGAGCTGCTGTTTACCGGTCGTGCGATGACGGCGCAAGAAGGTTTGCAGTGGGGGTTTTTCAACGCACTGCACGAGGGTAGCGATCTTCTACCCGCCGCCAAAAAGCTGGCACTTGAGCTGGCCAGCGGCCCGACCTTTGCGCACGGCATGACCAAAACCATGCTGCACCAGGAATGGGCGATGACGCTAGATCAGTCCATTGAAGCCGAAGCGCAGGCGCAGGCGATTTGTATGCAGACGCAAGACTTTACGCGGGCATACACGGCCTTCGCAGCCAAGCAAAAACCTGTGTTTGAGGGCAACTAATGACACCCGATACAAAGCACTTGGCGCTACCTTTTTTTGACGACGCTCACCGCACACTTGCCACTGGCCTTGTCGACTGGGCAGCAGCACAGCACGTCGATGAAACAGATGACCGCGCTGCTTGCCGCGAATGGGTACAGCGGCTGGGCGATGCGGGCTGGCTGCGCTATTGCGTACCTGCCGAATTTGGTGGGGAGCTACCGAAACTTGATTCACGCGCGTTGGTCATCTTGCGTGAAACGCTGGCCTTTCATTCACCGCTGGCTGACTTTGCGTTTGCCATGCAGGGCTTGGGCAGCGGCGCGATAACATTGGTGGGCACACCAGCGCAGCAAGCAGCCTATTTGCCCCAAGTGGCCAGTGGTAAAAAGATTGCGGCTTTTGCTTTGAGTGAAGCGGATGCAGGATCAGACGCTGGCGCAATGACCACCAGCGCCGTACAAACTGATGAAGGATGGGCCATCAACGGCAGCAAAACCTGGATCAGCAACGGCGGCATTGCTGATTTTTATGTGGCGTTTGTTAAAACAGACTTGGACGCCGGAACGCGCGGTATCACGCCGTTCATTGTGGATGCGGCTAGGCCCGGCCTGGACAGCAGCGCACACATCGCCGTGATGGCACCGCACCCGCTGGCCACGCTTGAATTTAAAAACTGCGTTGTACCTGCTGCCAGCCAGTTGGGTGAGTTGAATGGCGGCTTTAAATTAGCGATGAAAACGCTGGACATCTTTCGCGCATCCGTCGCTGCTGCTGCACTGGGCATGGCTCGGCGGGCGTTGGCAGAGGCAGTTAGCTATTCAAAACAGCGCCGCATGTTTGGCGGCAAGCTGGCGGACTTTCAGCTCACGCAAGCCAAGCTGGGCGAGATGGCCGCGTTAGTGGATGCGGCCGCGCTACTGACCTACCGCGCGGCATGGCTGCGTGACGAGGGCGAGCGCACTGGCAACACCGCACGCGTGACATCCGAGGCAGCGATGGCCAAAATGACTGCCACAGAAAACGCTCAGCGCGTGATTGACATGGCGCTGCAAATGCATGGAGGGCTGGGCGTAAAGGTGGGTACGAAAGTTGAAAGCCTGTACCGAGACATTCGCTCGCTGCGCATTTACGAGGGCGCGACTGAAATTCAGCAACTCATTATTGGAAAGGCTTTGCTTCGAAATGAGTGAAGTCATGGTTCCGCCCAACTCTGCGCAAACTGACCGCTTTGTTCATGACCGCTTGCCCCCGCTTGCGGCACGCGCGCAAATGCGTTATGACCTGTCAGAGCTACAGATAGCCGATCAGGCCAATCTGGTCGACGTGCTCCTAAGCCAAATTAAAGCACGGGGTTTGCTGGACAAGCCGTTTTTACGTTCAGACAATATCGCGCTGACATACACCGACGCGAGCGAGCGCATCAACCGCATTGCGCAGGTACTGACTGAGGACTTTGGCCTGGTACCCGGAAACCGTGTGTTGCTGCGCGGCGGCAACTCCATCGGTATGGCATTAGCCTGGCTGGGCGTGGTGAAAGCTGGGCTGATTGCGGTGGCTACCATGCCATTGTTGAGAGCCAAAGAGCTGGGCGAAGTGATTGAGAAAGCGCAGATCAGTATTGCGCTGTGTGATGCAACGCTGATGGAAGAATTGAACATCACCAAAGCGCAAACAAGTATCTTGACGACCATCGTGCCGTTCAACCTGATGAACGAGCCCGGATCATTGGCAGTTTTGTCAGCGCAGAAAGACGGCAACTTCAAACCCTGTTTAACTGCAGCAGACGATGTGGCGCTGATGGCTTTTACATCAGGCACCACCGGCAAACCCAAGGCCGTGGTACACAGCCACCGCGACGTGCTGGCCGCTTGCCAAGCCTGGCCGCGCCACATTCTCGAAGCGAATCCAGACGACATCGTGATGGGGTCGCCGCCTCTGGCTTTTACTTTTGGTTTGGGCGGTTTGCTGCTGTTTCCTTTTGCGGCAGGCGCATCTAGCTACTTTCCGTCCATCGCCTACACGCCCGAGGCGATGGTCAAGCTCATTCAGGCAACGCGCGCCACGATTGTGTACACAGCACCTACTTTTTACCGGCAAATGGCTGGCTTCGCCAAGCAGACACCACTGCCCTCATTGCGGATCTGCGTGAGTGCTGGCGAGGCACTGCCAGACGCCACGCGCCAGCTGTGGAAGGACGCCACAAGTATTGAAATGCTGGATGGCATTGGTGCCACAGAGATGTTTCACATCTTCATCTCGAGCAAGCCAGACGATGTGCGGCGCGGTGCGATTGGCAAGGTCGTGCCGGGCTACACCGCCAAAGTGGTGGATGACCAGGGCGTTGAAGTGCCGCGTGGTACTGTCGGCAAGCTGGCAGTGCTGGGGCCAACGGGCTGCAAATATCTTGATGATGCCCGGCAGTGCAACTACGTCAAAAACGGCTGGAACCACCCCGGCGATGCCTTCATACAAGACGCTGACGGGTACTTTTTTTACCAAGCACGTGATGATGACATGATCATCACGTCAGGCTACAACGTCGGTGGACCGGAGGTTGAAGACGCCCTGATGCAGCACCCCTCGGTGGCGGAATGCGGCGTGATTGGAATACCGGACGACCAACGCGGGATGGTTGTGAAGGCTTTTGTGGTTCTGAAGCCCGGTGTGAATGGCAACGAGGCGTGCGTCAAGCAGTTGCAAGACCACGTCAAAGCCGCGCTTGCGCCTTTCAAATACCCACGACAGATTGAGTTTGTGAGCAAATTGCCGCGAACCGAAACCGGCAAGTTGCAGCGCTTTAAACTGCGCAGCGCGTCACAGCAAAAAGGGTAGCAACATGCAAAGACTCCAACCACCCAACTGGCTTGAACCCAAAGGCTACGCCAACGGCATCATGGCACGCGGAACGCTGATTTTTGTTGGCGGTCAAATAGGCTGGAACGCAGCTCAGCAGTTTGAAAGCGACGACTTCATTGTGCAAACGCGGCAAGCCTTGATAAACGTTGCAGCGGTACTGAAAGCTGGCGGTGCAAGGCCAGAGCACATGGTGCGAATGACCTGGTACGTGACCGACCGGGTCGAGTACGACGCCCGGTTAAAAGAGCTGGGCGGCGTTTACCGTGAAGTCATGGGAAAAAACTTCCCGGCCATGACCTGCGTGGAAGTCTCAGGCCTGGTGGAAGAGCGGGCGCGAATTGAGATTGAAGTAACGGCTGTTTTGCCAGATTGAGGGCGTTACAAGCCGATGTTAGACTCTGAAACGCCAAATTTCGAAGCTAAACCAGGCTGGAGCCCAATAAATACGGGCGCGAGCAGCTCCTATTTAAATAGCAAATGAACCTGCTAGCGGGCCACACCCGTGACTTCAATCGTCACCCGGCGATCAGGTTGCAGGCACAGGATCTGCTGCTCACGGCTGGCGGTGGTGCTGCAGTCTTTGCTGACCGGCTCGCGTTTGCCTTTGCCCTGCGCCGCAGCAGACGCGAATTTAACGCCCAACGACTCTAGATAAGTCTGAACGGTTGTTGCTCGTGCCTGCGACAGCTTGTCGTTGTAATCATCGCTACCCAGGCGGTCTGTATAGCCCACAACCGTTAAAGTTTGAATCGACTTGTAGGCCTTGAGCCGCTGAGCCACATCGGTCAGGCGCTGCAAACCGCCCGGCATCATGTCCTCACGACCAGATTTATCAAACTTGAACAGTGTGTCTGTCAGCAATACATAAGTTTCCTTGCTGATAACAGGGCCCGGAGCAGCAACAGCAACGCTGGCTGTCGATTTGGCAGCGACTTGGGTGGCAGGCTGGCAGCTGTCGGCTTCAACTTTTGCTTTGAGCAACGCGTCTTCAACCATTTGGACCCAGGGGGTGGCTTGACGCCAGCCGGTCTGCTCGTTGGCGTGGCCCGCACGGACCAAGCGGACTTCGGCGCAGGCAACAGTTTTGGCGTTGCAAGCCAAGGTAGCAAGCTGGTTTTTGTAGCCGCTGAGCTGCGCCCACAGGTCGCTGCGCAGCAGCGAACTGCGAGCGATCAAAGGTGTGTCAAAACCAGCTCTGGCAGATTTGTCGGCTTCTAACGCTTGGGCAATTTTCACAGACTCCGTCAGCGCTTCTTCAATGTAACCGGTGCGGTCATTCTCGTGGTACTGAGACTTGGCAGTGTCCAGCCAGCACTGAGCTTTGGCAAGAGAATAATTGTTTTGTGCGACGCCTGCCTCGTTAAGTTTGCGCAAACGAAGTTGCACTGCCTCAAGGGTGCGGCGGTCCGACAAAATACGCTCGTCTGTGATACGGGCTTGCTGACTGGTCAAGCCTGTGGCCTGCGAAGCAGGGCCGGGCAATTCGTTCCTATTGATGCCCAAACTGCAACCAGCCAAAGCCAGCAACAGCACACCAAATCCCGAGATTTTTTTAAAGGGGTGAATAGAGCAATTCATAAATATCCTAATCACGGTTAGGGTTTCATCACATTAGGGTCGATTGTTTTATTAACGCCAGCTTCGTTCTTTTTGAACAAATCTTCGTCAAACTTGTAGCGCAAGCCCAATACCCAACCCCGGTTCGTATAGTCATTGCCGGTCAATCCAGCAGCCGTGCCTGACGATGCAAATCCGCGCCAGTTGTAGCCCAAAGTGGCATACAGGTTGTCCATCACAATGTAGCCAACCTCCAAGCCATAAGCATATTGCTTGTCACCGCCGGAGCCTTGCAACACCGAGAAAATACCGCCAACAGACCATTGGTTGGTGACGTCATAGGTAACACGGCCGCCCAGCAATTGCGCACGGTAGCTGTCCTGAACAGTGCCCAGCAACAATTCATTGACATTTTTATACGCATAGCGACCAGATAGCCACCATACCCTGCTGGGGTGATAGTTGCCGCGCACGCTGATGATGTCCGTTGCGCTGTTGATTTGTGAGCCGGGTGATGAATCCCGGTTGTCTTTACGCTCGTACAAGCCCAGCGCATCAAACTTGTTATTGTCGACTGGCCGATAGGCAAAACCCACCTGGAATCGACTTTGAAATTTATCACTGCCGAGAGCTGTGCGCGGGTTGACGATATTGGCGTATTCGCGCGCCAGCATTGTCCAGTCGCTGTCTAATTTACGTGCGACACCCAACGTATAGAGCCAGTTGGTACTGTTGGTGTCCTCGCGCCATTCAACGCGGCCTGACGATTTCCACACAGGGCTGGCGGTGTATTCCAGGCCTACAGCGGCTGCGGTTGTGTTGCCGCTCGTGCTGGCCAAACGCTCCACATTGGTTGTCAAGCGCAATCCCTCTGCTATGAGCCAGCCGTTTCGCAAGCCGAGCGCACGCTGGATCTCTTTGCCTGACGCTGAATCTCGCAGCCGATATTCGCTGTACAGCGAACCATCTTGCATGTACTGGGTATCAACACCCAGAGTGAACGCGCTGGTAAGCGGACCAACACCCAAACCGTAGGCACCACTGTACTGCGTAGCTTTTTCAAAGCGGCTGTAAAGTCGGGTCTTATCAGCCACGCGCCAGTCAGCACCGAGGCGATACAAGCTTGAGCCACTGTCGTCAAACGAACGCTGCGTTTCAGCCGACAAGTTCAAGCGGTCTGTCGCGGCCCAGCGCGCGCCCAGGCGGTAAAGGTTGGTCGGGTCGGTACCTGTAACCGACTGAAGTTCTCCATCAACGGTCAATGCGTCCGTGACCTTATAGGCTGCTCGCACAAAATAGGAGGTTCTGTCCAGGCCAGTTGGGGCGACGGGGGCGGCAGCGTTAATAGCCGTGTTGCAAACAATCGGCAGACCGGTTGCGGGATCAATTGACTGGTTGCCCGTTTGGCTGATGCCGTAACCCGTGTTGTAGCCCGCAATTGCGCCTGCCACCGTTGCAGTACCCGCAAGATTGGCGCAGTTCGTGGATGTCGTTTGGGTCAGGCTGATCGAGTTTTGAGTGACTCGTCGAACACCAGCGCCAACGGTAAGCTGGTCAGTCGCCTTAAGATCAACGCCAACCGAACTTTGCTCATTCAGACTTCCGATAACGTTGTCTTTTGAGCTTAGCAACTCTCCCGTCACCGTGATTTTTGGTGTGACTTTGTAGGCGCCTGAAGCACCAAGCTCCACTTTGCCGCCTGTGATGCCAGAAGATGGATTGTTGAAGTCTGCACTTGAGCGCAGACCATAGGCTTTGTAACGCAGATCATCATCGGCATGGCGAATTTCGACTCGAGCCGCGTCACCTTTTAGCTCACCCGTTTTACCATTGAAGTTGGCACTGACGTTGTTGTTAAAGCCGCTCGCGGGTGTATTCACCACGCTGGTGGTGCGTGCAACTTCAGCGGTGACCTCTGTATTTTTGCTGAGCTTGAGCGAAATATTTGCTCCGCTCACTTCATACGGCGCCGAAGGGTTTTCATCTTTGGCAGCCGCAACGCCAATCGTCAGGCCTTCGGTCAGTTTCAGTCGAACGTCGGCACCGTAGACAAAAAATTTCTGCCCCCCTTGCTCTACTTCATAGACAACGCGAATTGAAATCGGATTGAGCTGGTCATCAAAACTGGGAACCGGAGCGCGAAAAAGGATCTGACCAGTAAATGGCTCGAACTCATAATCCAGGTTCCTTGAAACGGGAGTAACTTTGATAATATTTACCGGACGGAATCGGTCGCGAGTCACAATCTCAACTTTTTCCGAACCAGTTACACCATTAGGATTGGACACCGCGTAGGGGCCAGACACGCCGCGCGCGGGAAATTCATCAGTAATCTGGCGAAATGTTTGCTGCGAAACGAATGCGTTAGCAACTACATTGCCCTCTTCATACCGGCTACGAATGCCATTGAGCGATCGGCTGTACTGGCTC
>JANYED010000088.1 GCA_025363315.1 Polaromonas sp. | reverse complement strand
ATTCCCAAAGACCTGCTGGAAAGTGAGCTGTTTGGCCACGAGCGCGGGGCTTTCACCGGTGCGCAAACCATGCGTCGCGGCCGCTTTGAGCAAGCCGAAGGCGGCACGCTTTTCCTCGACGAAATTGGCGACATGCCGTTTGATTTGCAAACGCGATTGCTGCGTGTGTTGAGTGACGGGCATTTCTACCGCGTTGGCGGGCACAACGCCATCAAGGCCAATCCGCGGGTGATTGCTGCGACTCATCAGGATCTGGAACAGCGCGTCAAAGAAGGCGTGTTTCGTGAAGACTTGTACCACCGCCTGAATGTGATTCGCCTGCGTTTGCCGGCACTGCGCGAGCGGCGAGAGGACGTGTTCGCACTCACGCGCCACTTTTTGCAGCAAAGCGCCAAGCAACTGGGGGTCGAGCCCAAGCGCATCTCAGATGCCGCCTTGCAGCAGCTAAGCAAATTCGGCTTTCCAGGCAATGTGCGGCAGTTGGAAAACATTTGCCACTGGTTGACGGTGATGGCACCTTCTCAGGTGATCGAGTCCAAAGACTTGCCGCCCGAAGTTATCAGCACCGTCCCTGAAATGGCCAAGCCGTCAGTTGGTACGGTTCATGCGCCGCCCGTCAAAACGGCTGACGCTGAAGACCACGAGCCAGCCATGCCGCGTTACGTTACTGCAACATCCGCTCCCGAGCCCTTCGTCAGCCCAGCTCCCGCCGGGCCCGTTGTTGCCGGCGATGCAAACCATCACGCGCCAGGCGGCCGCAGCTGGGAGGCAGACCTGGAGCTGGAGGCGCAAGCCTTGCTGGCGACCGGGCGCACCGACGTGTGGGACGTGCTGAGCCGCCGATTTGAATCCAAGCTGATTCAAACCGCGCTGCTCAACACGCGCGGCAGGAGGATCGAGGCGGCACAAAAACTCGGTATTGGCCGCAACACCATCACCCGCAAGATTCAGGAACTGAATCTGGAGTGACATGACCCCCACGGTCATTCACCGCGTGTAACTTCCTGCACCTTGCAGGTCGCCGCTTGCCAGAGGCTTCGCTTCTGTTGCCCTTCCAAACCTGCTCAATCGGGCTAAGAGCAGCACCCTCCAGCCTGCGGTCTGGCAGAGCCAGCTCCGCGGTCCCTGCTTGAAAGGGGCGATACTGATAGGCCCTATTTCGGACTTATTTACCGCCTAAAAGCAGGAGACAAAATGAAAATTTTAATTCAACAAAGCGCGGGTCGATTGACCGCTTTAGCGGCCTTGCTGGTAGCGGGGGGCTGTGCCAACACCGTGCCCGCGCCACCAGCCACACCGACAGCATGCGCTGATCTGAATGGCCTGGCCCTCAAGGCATCAACTATCGGCTTGCCCACCACGGGTGCTGTGGTGACCAGTGCCGCTGTTGTATCGGCTGCTGGTGCTGGCGTGGCGGCAGTGGCTGAATATTGCAAGGTGCTGGGAGATATCAACCCGGTCGACCCGACAGCACCGAAGATCAAGTTTCAGGTCAACCTGCCCGCCAACTGGAACGGCAAGGCGCTTATGTTTGGCGGCGGTGGCTACAACGGCGTGCTGGCCACCGGGCTGGGCAATGTGCCGGCCGGACCGACTGACAAACCAGCGCCGCTGGCACGCGGCTACGCCACTTTTGGAAGCGACTCGGGCCACCAGGCCAATGCCAACGGCAGCCGTGACGGCACCTTTGGCGCCAACGATGAAGCCTTGAGAAACTTTTCATCCGACGCGATCAAAAAGACGCGCGACGCGGCCATTAACATCATCCAGACCCGCTACGCCGCACGGGCACAAAAAACCTACTTTGCGGGCGGCTCTACCGGCGGACGCGAGGCACTGTTTGCCGTACAAAACTGGCCGCAAGACTTTGACGGTGCCATCGTGTTGTACCCGGCCTGGAACGCCGCTGTGCTTGACTTGCAGTTTGGCCGCATAACGCGTGAGCTGGCCAAGCCCGGCGCTTACCCGAATCGCGCCAAACGCAAACTGATGTATGACGCCGCCATGGCCGCTTGTGATGGGCTGGACGGCGCGATGGATGGCCTGATCAGCAACGTAAGTGCCTGCAACGCAAGCTTTAACCTCACGACCGCTACGCTGGCCAACAAGCCACTGCGTTGCGCGGGCGGCGTTGATGCGGGTGACACCTGCCTGTCTGATGCACAAATTGCGGGCTATGTCGTGACCAACACACCGCTGGTGCTGAACTACACACCGGCCAGTGGCGAGACGACCTACCCCGGCTTCAACGCCTGGGGCACAGATTTTGGCAACCCGAGCGCCAGCCCGCTGCAGCCAACGGTGCTCACGCTCGCACTGGGCACTGAGCAGCCCGCCAACCCGATGCCGGGTGTCAAGCCCGCCACAACCACCACAATGGCCACCAGCCCGCCCTATGGTGCGACGTTCTGGGACCAATGGGTGAAGTATTTTGTGACACGCGATGCCAACTTCAACTCGCTAAGCCTGGACCCACAAAACCCTGGCGTTTATCAAGCCCGCATTGTGCAATTAACGGCTCTGCAAGACACCAACAAAACCGACCTGTCAGCTTTTGCCAGCAAGGGCGGCAAGCTACTGATGGCGCATGGCTCGCACGACGCGCTGGTCAGCACACGCGCTACGCAGCAGTACTGGCAGCGTATCCGTACGGCGATGGGCCCAGCCAAAGTTGACAGCTTCGCCCGGTACTATGAAATTCCGGGTTACGGCCATGCAGTGAGCAGCGTGTTCAACGCCGCTTGGGACTCGTTGACAACGCTTGAAAACTGGGTTGAAAAAGGTGTCGCACCGCTGCCTCAAACCGTGGCGGACACAGCAGGCGTGCCCGGCAGAACCCGCCCGCTGTGCGACTACCCGGGCTACGCTAAATACAGAGGCGCTGGTGACTTGAATGCCGCTGCCAGTTACAGCTGCGCCGCGCCTTGAGTATGGCGATTAAGGATACAGACCGCGCAACTCGCGGGTGTGCAAAATCCGCTTGCAGGCCACGATGAAGGTGGCCGTGCGCAGACTGACCTTTTGGTCTTTCGACACGTCCCACACAGCGGCAAAAGCATGCTTCATTATTTTGACCAGCCGTGCGTTGATTTCTTCTTCGTCCCAGAAGAAGCTTGAAAAGTCTTGCACCCATTCAAAGTAACTCACCGTCACGCCGCCTGCGTTGGCAATCACATCGGGCAGCACCAAAATGTTGCGGGACTGCAAAATGTCGTCAGCCGCCGGAGTCGTCGGACCGTTGGCGCCTTCAATTACCATGCGGGCCTTGATGCGGCTGGCTTTGGCTGCGGTGATTTGCTGCTCAAGAGCGGCGGGAATCAGGATGTCGCAATCCACGTCCCAAAAGCTGTCAGTGGCCATGGTTTCCGCTTTGCTAAAACCGCCTACGCCGCCTTGCTCTGCTACGTGTTGCAGCAGGGCCGGCACGTCCAGGCCAGCTTCCTGGTAAATTGTTCCGCTGTGGTCCTGCACCGCGACAATGCGTGCGCCGCCTTCAGCAAACAGTTTGCCTGCCACGCCGCCGACATTGCCAAAGCCCTGCACGGCAATGCGTGCGCCCTTGATTTGCAGACCAATGTGCGCAGCAGCCTCGCAGCCTACGGTGTACACACCGCGCCCGGTGGCTTCACGCCGGCCAAGCGAGCCACCCAAATCAACCGGCTTGCCTGTGACCACGCCGGTGGCAGTCGAGCCGGTGTTCATCGAATACGTGTCCATCATCCACGCCATAATCTGCTCGTTGGTGTTCACGTCGGGCGCGGGGATGTCTTTGTTGGGCCCAATGATGATGCCGATCTCGCTGGTGTAGCGGCGGGTCATGCGCTCTAGTTCGCCACGCGACAGCTTTTTCGGGTCGACACGAATACCGCCTTTGGCACCGCCGTAAGGCACATTTACCGCTGCATTTTTAACCGACATCCACGCCGACAGCGCCATCACTTCAGACAGAGTGACGTCTTGATGAAACCGCACGCCGCCCTTGCCCGGCCCGCGTGACACATTGTGCTGCACGCGGTAGCCTTCAAAATGCGCCACGGTGCCGTCGTCCATATGAATGGGCACGTCCACAATCAACACCCGCTTGGGGCGCTTGAGTGTTTCCGCCCAACGTGCTAGGCTGCCCAGGTGCGGGATGACTCGGTCTACCTGTTGCAGGTAGTTGCCCCAGGGGCCCAGATTGCTGGCGTCTAGATACGAGGGCAGGGGGTGGTTGCCGTGATCGATGGCTACTGGGTTGGCGGCGCTTGCTTGAGACATTTAAAACTCCTGGGTTGGACATCTTGCAAAGAAGTCCTGACTTTAGGAGTCTGCCGGTGAAATGTCCAAGGCCGGCTTTTATCATTACTATGCAAAAAATGCATAGTTTTGAGTTTGCCTCAATTTACAGAATGGTCAGCTTGTGAACTGCAGTGCCGCCAACCGTGCATACACACCGCCGCGCGCTACCAGCTCGTGGTGCGTACCTTGTTCTACCAGTTGTCCGTGGTCCAGCACCAAAATGCGGTCAGCTTGCTGCACGGTGGCCAGGCGGTGGGCCACCACCAGCGTGGTGCGGCCCTTCATGGCTGATTCAAGGGCAGCCTGCACCATGCGCTCGCTCTCTGCATCGAGTGCGCTGGTGGCTTCGTCGAGCAGCAGCAGTGGCGAGTTTTTCAGCATGGCGCGCGCAATCGCGATGCGTTGGCGCTGGCCCCCTGACAGGCGTACGCCGCGCTCGCCCAAGAAGGTGTCGTAGCCTTCAGGCAGCAGCTTGATGAACTCGTCGGCAAAGGCGGCCTTGGCGGCAGCCTTGACGTCATCATCTGTGGCGTCAGGTTTGCCGTAGCGAATGTTCTCCAGCGCGCTGGTGGAGAAAATTACCGCATCTTGCGGCACGATGCCGACGCGTTGGCGCAAATCGGTGAGTGACATGTCGCGCGTGGCCACGCCGTCAAGTGCAATGCGGCCCGATTGCGGGTCATAAAAGCGCAGGAGTAGTTGAAACACCGTACTTTTGCCCGCGCCACTGGGCCCGACGATGGCCACGGTTTCACCCGGCGCCACGTGCATGCTGAAATTGGCTAGGGCGGACTGCGATGGTCGCGACGGATAGTTGAAGTTCACTGCTTCAAATTCTATAGCACTACCCGCATGAATAACGGGCGCAGGCGTTGGGTTGGCAGGCGAATGGATTGGCGATTTGCTGTCGAGTAGTTCCATCAGCCGCTCGGTGGCACCCGCAGCGCGCAGCAGGTCGCCATAGGTTTCGCCCAGCACGGCAGATGCGCTGGCCAAAATGATCACGTACACCACGGTTTCGCCCAAATGCCCTGCCGTGATGTCGCCGCGCATAACCGCCTGCGTGCCCTGATACAGCCCCCACAGCAATGCGGCTGACGTCGCAATGATCAGAAACGCCACCAGCACGGTGCGTGCGCGGGATCGGCGAATCGCCACATTAAAAGCGCTGGTTGATGAGCGATTAAAGCGCTCCGCCTCACGAGTTTCAGCCGCGTAGCTTTGCACCACCGGAATAGCGTTCAGCACCTCGGCAGCAATGGCGCTTGAATCAGCGACCCGGTCCTGGCTTGCGCGCGACAGCTTTCTGACCCGCCTGCCAAAAATCACCGTCGGCGCCACGATCAGCACCAGCGCACCCATGATTTGCAGCATCAAATACGGGTTGGTGTAGACCAGCATGCCAATCGCCCCGATGCCCATCACCAGATTGCGCAGCCCCATACTGAGTGACGAGCCGACCACCGTTTGCACCAGCGTGGTGTCTCCTGTCAGCCGCGACAACACTTCGCCCGTCTGGGTAGTTTCAAAAAACTGGGGGCTTTGCTTGAGCACGTGGCCATACACCGCGTTACGCAGATCGGCGGTGACCCGTTCACCCAGCCAGCTGACCATGTAAAAGCGCCCCGCGGAAAACAAGCCAAGCGCCGCAGCCACACCAAACAGCTCAAAAAAATGATTGCGAAGCAACAGCAGTTGTTGGCCTTTGCCCGCTGGACTGGTGTCTGCGCTGACCAGACCGCCATCAATCAAGCTGCGAAGCGCCAGTGGAAACACCAGCGTCGAGGCAGCCGCCATGACCAGAAAAAACCCAGCCAGCGCAATGCGGCCCCGGTAGGGCCGCAAAAACGGGATCAGGCCAGACAATGATCTGGGGCTTTTTGCTTTGGCGCGTTCAGTAGTCATGGGCAACAGTGTAGGGGCGGCTCCAAAAGCCTTTGAGAACGGTGTGCAGCCCGATTTTAGCTGCTAAACAGCATAAAAAAGTATAAAAATAGGCTGTAGCCCAATCAATGCGGGCGCGAGCAGCTCCTCATTTAATAGCAATTAGCTGCCAAAAGTGACCTGCGCTGATGCCCGTTGCACTTCAACCCTGATTTCTTCCGTCAATTGCGCTTTAAGCGCCATAAACATGGGCGTGGTTTTAACCGAGTAGTGTCGCGGGTGAGCAATCGTTACCGGCAGGTCACATTTGATGCGGCCAGGACGGGCGCTCATCACAACCACACGGTTGCCCATGAAGATGGCCTCGTCGATGTCATGCGTGACGAACAGAACGGTTTTGCGCTCATCCTCCCAAATGCCTTGCAGCAACTCTTGCATCAGCTCACGGGTTTGGTGGTCCAGCGCGCCAAAGGGCTCGTCCATCAGCAGTATGCGCGGGTTGTTGGCCAGCGCCCTGGCCAGGGCTGTGCGCTGCTGCATGCCGCCCGAGAGCTGCTTGGGGAAATGATTTTCAAATCCAGTCAAGCCTACCTTAGCGATGAAAGGGTACGCAATGGCGAGTTGGTCGGGCAGCGGCATGCCTTTTTCACGCAGGCCGAAACAGACGTTTTCAAGCACCGTCAGCCAGGGGAACAGTGTGTAGCTTTGAAACACCATGCCCCTGTCCGCGCCTGGTGCAGTCACCGGTTTGCCGTCAAGCGTGATGCCGCCTGTCGTTGGCGTGTCCAGCCCGGCCACCATGCGGAGCAGCGTGCTTTTGCCGCAGCCCGACGGGCCGAGGATGGTGATGAAGTCGTTTTCTTGAACGCTCAGGTCGGCCGCCTGCAGCGCGACGGTGTTTTTTGCTGCGCCCGTGCCTGGGAAGGTTTTGGAGACGCCTTTGACGTCCAGGATATTCAAAGCTTGGCCCACGGAAACAGCTTGCGGTTTAGCACCTTGAATGCAAGGTCCGTCACCAGCCCAATCACGCCAATCACGATGATGCCGAAAATGATCTGATCGGTGGCCAGCAGCGCCTGGCTGTCAGTGATCATGTGGCCAATGCCGCTGGACGCACCAATCAGCTCGGCCACGATGACGTACGTCCAGGCCCAGCCCAGCACCATGCGCAGGGTTTCAAAAATCTCAGGGGCGCTGCTGGGCACCAGCACCCGCATCACAATGCCTTTGTCGCTGGCACCCAGCGTGTAGGCGGCTTCGACCAGATCGCGCCGGGTGTTGCCAACGCTGACGGCCATCATCAGCACCAGCTGAAAAAACGAGCCGATGAAAATCACAGATAGCTTTTGCGCCTCGCCAATGCCGGCCCACAAAATCAGCAGCGGTATAAAAGCTGAGGCAGGCAGGTAGCGGGCAAAGCTGACAAAGGGTTCAAAAAACGCCTCAATCGGCTTGTACGCTCCCATCAGCACTCCTAGTGGAACAGCCAGCAGTGCAGCCAGCACAAAGCCGCCAAAGACGCGCCACACCGTCATTCCAATATCTTTGAAAAAGCCTTGGTTGATCAGCAAGTCATAACCTGATCGCACCATGGTCAGCGGGTCGGCCAAGAAAGTTTTTGGCACCACCCCGCCAAATGTGACCGCCGCCCAGACCGCGAAGAACAGGATGAAAAAACTGATGCCCAGCGCGATGCGTGCGCTGGGGCTGACGGGCTGGAGTGGTTTCACTTCAGGAAACGTGTGTCCGCCAGTTTGGCCATGTCTGGCAGACTTTTGATGATGCCTGCTTCCATCAGCAAATCAGCAGCTTCTTTGCTGAAAGCAGCGTGTTCGCCCGCAAAAAACTTCTGGTTAGCCGCGCGGTCTTGCCAACGTAAAAACTTCTGGCTGCCTTCAAAAGCTTCGCCGGTTTGCTTGACGTCTGCGCCCATGATTTCAAAGCTCTTTTTCGGATCTTTTTGAATCATTTCCAGCGCCTCAAAATAGCTATCGGCCAGGGCTTTGGCGGCTTTGGGGTTATCGGTCAAAAACTTCGGCGTGCAGCCCACGGTGTCCATCACCATTGGGTAGTCGAGTGTGGTGGCCATGATCTTGCCGGCCTCTGGCTTAGCGCGTACGGCGCTCAGGTAGGGCTCGTAAGTCATGGCGGCGTCCAGGTCAGCCACGCCAGCAATGATCGCGTTGGCGGCGGCTTGCGGCTCCAGATTCACGATTTTCACGTCTTTGGGTGTCATGCCGTTTTTCTTTAAAAACCAGGCCAGTGCAAAGTACGGCGATGTGCCTGGCGCGCTGGCGGCAATGGTTTTGCCTTTCAGGTCACTGATTTTGCTGATACCGCTTTTGACGACCATGCCGTCAGCGCCGTAGCTTTTGTCAAGCTGAAAAATCTGCGTGGTGGCCACGCCGTTGGCGTTCCAGGCGATCCAGGTCTCTACCGTAGTGGCGGCGCATTGCACGTCACCCGAGGCGATGGCCAGGTGGCGGTCTTTTTGCGGAATTTTCTTGATCGTCACGTCGAGCCCGTTTTTCTTGAAAATACCGGCTTCTTTGGCCAGCGTAAGCGGCGCAAAACCCGTCCAGCCCGACATTGCGAAGGTGAGTTTGGTTTCTTGGGCGTGAGCGGTGGCACAAGCGACCGCAACAACGGACAGAGCAAGCAGTTTTTTCATGGTTTTCTCCGGTGGGTTAAAAAGCGAAGCAGATGGGGAAATGTATGCACTGATCATGCCAAAAATCAGGCCAGTTGCAATGCTTGTAATTCCGGTAGTTGCGCGTCTAGCGCAGCTGATATGTCGCCGCTGATAACCAGCCTTTGCAAGACCGTCATTTCAAGAGACAGGCTGCGGTCTTGCATCATGGCCGGCGATGCAGTGCGTATCAGTGCGTGCAGACTTTCAAGTGGAGCCGAGCTCTTCAGGGGCCGCAAAAACTCAAAGCCCTGTGCCGCAGCCAACAGCTCAATGCCCACAATGTGCGCGGTGTTGTGCAGCATGGGTTGCAAGCGGCGCGCGGCAAATGTGGCCATGCTAACGTGGTCTTCTTGATTGGCTGAAGTAGGCAGGCTGTCAACACTGGCTGGGTGGGCGAGCGATTTGTTTTCAGACGCCAGCGCTGCTGCGGTGACGTGCACGATCATGAAGCCGGAATTCAGGCCGGCATCTGGCGCGAGGAATGCTGGCAAGCCGGACACGTGCGTATCAACCAGCATTGCAATGCGCCGTTCAGAAATCGCGCCGATTTCGGCAATCACAACTGCCAGAGCGTCGCAAACCAGAGCGACCGGCTCCGCATGAAAATTCCCACCTGAAACCAGCGCGCCATCCGCAGCAAACACCAGCGGGTTGTCGGTCACGGCATTCGCTTCAATCACCAGCACACGAGCGGCATAACGCATTTGGTCCAGGCAAGCGCCCATGACCTGCGGCTGGCAGCGCAGGCAGTACGGGTCTTGTACGCGGTCATCGCCTTCAAGGTGCGACTTGCGAATGGCACTGCCATGCGTCAATGCACGGTAGGCCGCGGCGCAATCAATTTGCCCTGGCTGGCCGCGCACGGCGTGAATGCGCTCATCAAACGGGCCGTCGCTGCCGCGCGCGGCATCGAGCGTGAGTGCGCCTGCAATCACCGCCGCCTCAAAAACGCGTTCCGCGGAAAACAGGGCGGCTACAGCCATGACGGTCGACACTTGCGTGCCATTGATCAGCGCCAGGCCTTCTTTGGCGGATAGCGCAATCGCTTGCAAGCCCGCCTGATTCAGTGCGTCCACGGCTGGAAGTCGCTTGCCTTTGTAAAACACCTCGCCTTCACCCACTAGCGGCAAACACAAATGCGCCAGCGGCGCCAAGTCACCTGACGCACCGACCGAACCCTGGCAAGGAATGACCGGGCAAATGCCGTGGTTATAAAGCGCTAAAAGCGCATCGACCACTTCTTCACGCACACCCGAATAGCCACGCGCCAAACTGGCGGCTTTCAACAGCAGGATCAATCGCACAATATTTTCGGCCAGCGGCTCGCCCACACCGACTGCATGCGAGCGCAGCAGCTTCAGCTGCAAGATGGCCAAGTCAGTTTTGACAATGCGGGTGTTGGCCAGCTTGCCAAAACCGGTGTTGACGCCGTATACCGCATTGCCGCTGTCGGCTGCACGCGATACCAGTTCTGCGCTGGCGCGAATGCCTTTGCGGCATGCCGAGTCAAGGTGTACAGGTAAAAGTTGGCTATTACACAGCCTGCGCAGCTGCGCCAAACCCACATGACCCGGAATCAGCAATTCGTGCGCCATACGAAGTTAGCCAATCATTGGTAAATTCAAGCCATTGGCCTTGGCGCTCGCTTTGGCAATGCCATAGCCTGCATCGGCATGGCGCATCACGCCGGTGGCCGGGTCATTAAAAAGCACGCGGCCTAGTTTCTGCGCCGCTTCATCAGTACCGTCAGCGACTATCACCACGCCTGAATGTTGCGAATATCCCATGCCGACGCCGCCGCCGTGGTGCAAGCTGACCCACGTAGCGCCACTCGCGGTGTTGAGCAGGGCGTTCAGCAGCGGCCAGTCGCTCACCGCGTCGCTGCCGTCTTGCATGGCTTCGGTTTCGCGGTTGGGAGACGCTACCGAGCCGCTGTCCAAGTGGTCGCGGCCAATCACGATGGGAGCTTTGAGCTCGCCACTTTTTACCATCGCGTTAAAAGCGAGCCCGGCGATGTGCCGCTCGCCAAGGCCTATCCAGCAAATGCGGGCGGGCAGGCCCTGAAAAGCGATACGCTCGGCGGCCATGTCCAGCCAGCGGTGCAGGTGCTTATTGGTGGGGAAAAGCGCTTTCATTTTCGCGTCGGTCTTGGCAATGTCTTGCGGGTCACCACTGAGGGCTACCCATCTGAACGGCCCGGTGCCGCTACAAAACAGCGGACGAATGTAAGCAGGCACAAAGCCGGGGTAGTCAAATGCATTGACCACGCCAAAGTCTTTGGCCACCTGGCGCAGGTTGTTGCCATAGTCCACGGTGGGTATGCCCAACGCGTGGAAGGCAAGCATGGCTTTGACCTGGGTCGCGCATGACTCGCCCGCCGCTTGCGTTAGCGCGGCATGCTGTGCGGGGTCTTTTCTAGCAGCCAGCCAACGCTCATTCGTCCAGCCAGCGGGCAGGTAGCCATTGATAATGTCGTGCGCCGAGGTTTGGTCGGTCACGATGTCAGGTCGTATCAATCCTGCCTGCGCGCGTTTGGCCAGTTCGGGAAAGACATCGGCCGCATTCGCGCACAGCGCAATCGACACCGCCTCTTTTCGGTCGGTGTGGTGCTTGGCCATGGCCAGCGCTTCGTCTAGGGTAGCAGCTTGCTTGTCAACGTAGCGCGTGCGTAGCCTGAAATCAATGTGACTTTGGTCGCATTCAATATTGAGCGAACAGGCACCGGCAAACGTGGCGGCCAGCGGCTGAGCACCGCCCATTCCGCCCAGCCCGGCTGTCAGCACCCAGCGGCCCGACAAATCACCGTTGTAGTGTTGGCGGCCTGCTTCAACAAAGGTTTCATAGGTGCCCTGCACAATGCCCTGCGTGCCAATGTAAATCCAGCTACCAGCGGTCATTTGGCCATACATCATCAGTCCCGCGCGGTCCAGCTCATTGAAGTGCTCCCACGTCGCCCACTTGGGTACCAGGTTTGAATTGGCAATCAGCACTCGCGGCGCACCCGTGTGGGTGCGGAACACGCCGACCGGTTTACCTGACTGAACGAGCAGCGTTTCATCAGGTTTGAGCTTGTGCAGGCTGTCAACAATTGCATCAAACGCAGGCCAGTTGCGCGCCGCCTTGCCAATGCCGCCGTACACCACCAGCTCGTCCGGGTTTTCAGCCACGTCGGGGTCGAGGTTGTTTTGCAGCATGCGCAGGGCCGCTTCAATTTGCCAATTGGCGCAGGTGATCGCAGTTCCCCGGGGCGCACGAACTGTCCTTGCCTTGCTGTCCATGAACCTGGAATGGGATATGTCCGACATATTGTTGCTCCGCTGAAAATAAGTGCTCCACCAAACTGTAGTTGTCTATACAACTTGTGTCAACTGGGATAATCTACGGTTATGAAACTTCAGCTGTTTGCCTACGAACAGGTCAAAACGTTTATCAAAACCCGCATCACATCCGGTGCATGGAAGCCGGGCGATGCCGTACCGAGCGAAGCTGCACTGATGGCGCAGTTCAGTATCAGCCGCATGACGGTCAACCGCGCCCTGCGCGAACTGACGGCGGAGGGCATGGTCACGCGGATACAGGGTTCGGGTACTCGGGTGGCTGAGTTGCACCGCATTTCGTCACGGTTGACCATTCGCGACATCAAGGAAGAAGTTGAAGAGCGCGGTCACACATACGCAAGCACTGTGCTGCTGGTAGCTTCTGAAAAAGCCGCCGCACCGCTGGCCAAATCGCTGGGCTTGGGCACGGGCAGCAAAGTCTTTCACACTGTGCTGGTGCATTTAGAGAACGGTATTCCCATTCAACACGAAGACCGCTACGTCAACCCGATGGCAGCGCCTGATTTTCTGCAAACGGATTTCACGTGCTTCACCCCCGCGCACCATTTGCTGACCTGCGCACCACTGACCGATGCCAGTTATCAGATTGAAGCCTGTCTGCCCGGCAACGAGATTGCCAAACGGTTGCGCATAAAACCGTCTGAGGCTTGCCTTGCCATCACGCGCCGCACCGTCAGCGGGGCGCACGTGGCCAGCGTCGCGCGGTTGGTCTATCCCGGTACACGCTACAGTTTTGCAGGGCAGTTTCAGGCATGACATGGAGAGTGGTTCAGCTGAACGATGTCCCGCCAACGTCCTGGCGCAACGGCGGCGGCACTACCCGCGAGCTGATGGCGTGGCCTGAGGCTGCTGCCTGGCGGTGGCGAGCATCAGTGGCTGAGGTAGCGAACTCAGGCCCGTTTTCAAGCTTTGGTGGTACACAGCGCTGGTTTGCGGTTTTAGACGGCGATGGCGTTTGTTTGACGGTCGATGGCCACTTGCACATGCTGAGCGAGAGTGATCAGCCCCTGTCGTTTGATGGTGCGGCTATTGCGACGTGTGAGTTGCTTGGGGGCGCAACACAAGACTTCAATTTGATGGTGCGAGGCGGCTCGGCGGCGCGTATGCTGCGGTTAAGCAGCAACTTTAAAATGACGGCAAATACTCCCAAAATAATAGCTGTGTACGCCCATAAAGAAGGGACTGTCGTGCGAATTGGCAGTGAAAATCACGTGCTTTCACCTCATTCATTCGGCTGGACCTGTGTCGATGCAAACACCACCATTGAAGTGCCAGCCAGCAGTGCTCTTTTGATGGAAATTGACCTATGAATTCGCCTACCAGCGTCTGGCTAAATTGCAAAGCCGCCACCATGCAGACGGGTGCTGCCCAGCCTTACGGTTTGATTGACGACGCGGCGCTTGTCGTTGGCGGTGGCCGTTTGAAATGGGTAGGCTTGCGCAGAGACCTGCCCGCTGAACTGATGGCGAGTTGCCTGCATACCCATGACGTGCATGACGCAAGGGGCGCCTTCATCACCCCCGGCCTGATTGATTGCCATACGCATCTGGTGTACGGCGGCAACCGGGCAGGAGAGTTTGAACAGCGTTTGAACGGCGTCAGTTATGAAGACATTGCCAAGGCGGGTGGCGGCATTGCATCGACGGTGCAGGCCACACGCCTGGCGACAGAGCTTGAACTTACCAAGCAAAGTGCGCCTCGTTTGCTCGCCTTGATGGCCGAAGGCGTGACGACGATTGAGATCAAGTCGGGCTATGGATTGGCTTTGGAGCATGAACGCAAAACGCTGCGCGTGGCGCGCGCCCTGGCAGCGGCTCATCCAGTGACCGTACACACCACGTTTTTAGGCGCTCACGCCGTGCCGCCTGAGTTTTTGGGTCGCAGCGATGCGTATGTTGACGAGGTGCTGCGCATGTTGCCGATATTGCACGCGGAGGGCTTGGTCGATGCGGTAGATGCGTTTTGCGAGCGAATTGGCTTTAGCGTGGTGCAAACAGAGCGCGTGTTTGCAGCCGCCAGGGTCCTTGGCTTGCCCGTCAAGCTGCATGCCGAGCAGCTCAGTGACAGCGGCGGCGCGCAATTGGCCGCACGCTACAAGGCCCTCAGCTGCGACCATCTGGAATGGCTGAGCGACGCAGGGGTGCAGGCCCTGGCACAAGCTGGTACCACCGCAGTGTTGTTGCCCGGTGCGTTTTATTTTTTGCGTGAAACCAGGTTGCCGCCGATTGCGCAGCTTAGAAGCGCAGGCGTGCCGTTGGCGATTTCAACTGATTGCAACCCGGGCAGCTCGCCGTGTACGTCGCTGCTGTTGATGCTGAACATGGCCTGCACACTGTTCAGGTTGACACCGCACGAGGCACTGGCAGGCGTAACGCGAAACGCCGCACGCGCGCTGGGTTTGAAGGATCGCGGTGTGCTGGCCGCTGGCATGCGGGCCGATTTCCTGCTGTGGGATGTTCAATCACCTGCAGAGCTTAGCTACACTTTTGGTAGCTGCCCGCGACTGCAAACAGTGTTTAATGGGCTTATTTTATGACTTTTACGCTGCAAACGGGCAGCGCGCCCATGCTGGTCAGCATGCCGCACGTTGGCACTGATATTCCGCTCGATTTGCAAAGCAGCTACGTACCCAGAGCATTGGACATTGAAGACACCGATTGGCATTTGGCGCGTCTGTATGACTTTTTACCTTCCCTTGGCATCAGCGTGTTGCAACCGCGATATTCACGTTATGTGATTGACCTGAACCGCCCACCAGATGACACGCCCATGTACCCCGGTGCCGCGAACACCGAGCTGTGCCCGACTCATTTTTTTACCGGCGACGCGCTGTACAAACCGGGGCATGAGCCACCGCCGCAAGAGGTGCAACGGCGTCGCAACATCTACTGGCAGCCGTACCACGATGCATTGGCTGGTGAGCTGGCGCGCATCAAGGCGATTCACGGGTTTGCACTGTTGTGGGACGCGCACAGCATTCGCTCGCAGATCCCGTGGCTGTTTGAGGGCAAGCTGCCTGACCTGAACCTCGGCACAGCCAGTGGTGCGGCGGCGGCAACGGCCATCAGTGATGCGGCCGCCAGTCAGGTGGATGGTTTCACACATGTCGTCAACGGCCGCTTCAAGGGCGGCTACATAACCCGACACTACGGTCAGCCCGCCAGCCGGGTCCATGCCATTCAGCTTGAAAAATGCCAAAGCCTGTACATGCAGGAAACGCGTCCTTACGCCTACGATGATGCGCTCGCTTTCGGGCTGCAGCCAACCCTCAAACGCATGCTGCACGCCAGTCTGGCGGCAACACAGGCTCTGTATGCCTGACAAATTGAAAATTTACTTCGCGAACCGGGCCTGGGTCCACGGTGTGTGGGCCAAAGACGTGCTGCTCAGCGTGGCTGATGACGGTACCTGGGCAAGCATTCAAGTCAATGCCAGCGTAGATCAACAACGCGATGCAACCCGATTGACTGGACCCGTTTTGCCAGGGCTCGTCAACTCCCACAGCCATGCTTTTCAGCGCGCCATCGCGGGCATGACCGAGCGAGCCGGTGAAAGAGAAAAAGACGGACAAGATAACTTCTGGAGCTGGCGCGACCGTATGTACAGCGCCGCCCAGCGCATCACGCCTCAGCAGCTTGAGGCCATTGCTGCGCTGCTGTATGCCGAGCTATTGCAGGCAGGATACACGCAGGTGTGCGAGTTTCATTATTTGCATAACGACATCGGCGGCAAGCCCTACGCAAATCCGCTGGAGATGTCGCTGGCTTTGGTGCGCGCTGCGCAGCGCATTGGCATCGGTATCACGTTGCTTCCCACGCTGTACATGCGTTCGGGGTTTTCAGCGGCAGGTTTACAGCACGACAGGCCACTGCGCGGAGACCAGCAACGATTTGCGTCAGCACCTGATTTAATTTTTAAGACGTGCGAAGGCATTCAAAGCCAGTTTGGCAGCTACTTGGTCCACACCGGCCTGGCCTTGCATTCTCTGCGCGCGGTCGGGCAGGGCGCCTTGCAAGAAGCCGCCGCCTATGCCACGTCCAAGCGCATGCCCATCCACATCCACGTGGCCGAGCAAACGGGCGAGGTCACCGATTGCCTGGCCATTCACGGTGAGCGGCCTGTCGAATGGTTGCTGAACCACGTGGCGCTTGATGCCAGCTGGAACCTGGTACATGCTACCCACACCACCCCCGCAGAGCTGCAAGGCGTCAAATCCAGTGGCGCTAGCATCGTGCTCTGCCCCACGACAGAAGCCAATCTGGGCGACGGCGTGTTCGACCTGCCGACCTACGCAAAAATGCAAGGTAGCTGGGCTGTAGGCTCAGACAGCCACGTTGCCAGAAGCTGGCAAGAAGAGCTGCGCCTGCTTGAGTATTCACAGCGCCTGGCTAGGCGGCAACGCAATGTGATGGCTGGCGCCACAGGTCAACCGTCCACGGCGGCGGCGTTGTTCAACGCCGCGCTGGCAGGCGGCTCATCAGCCTGCGGCCTGCCAACTGGCGGGCTGCTGGCAGGCCATCGCGCTGACTTTTCAGTGGTTGACACCACATCAGCCGCCCTGCTGGGCGTGCCTGCTGACCACTTGCTGGATGCCATGGTGTTCTCCAGCCCCGATGCCCGGTTGGCGGAGGTATACGTGGCGGGCAAGCCTGTGGTGCAGGCTGGCCGTATTGGGAGCTGGCGGGGCCTGGCTGATGATTTTTCAAATGCGATGCGCGTGCTCTGGCGTTAAGTGCTATGTTGGTTGTAGCTAGCAGCGCCCGAATGCATTGGGCTAGCAGCAAAAAATATATCTAAAAGAGGTTCTGAAGACGGTTTTTTCATCGCAGATTGACACTGCGTAAGATTCAATCCGTTTTAAGGACTGTAGCAGCCTATATCAGGCGTAAACCGGCTGAAAGTCAATGGATTCGGGCGCAAGCAGCTCCCGATTAAATAGCACGGACCTTTGCCCCTCGGCTGGCATTAACCCGGCTGGCATGAAACTGATTGCCTGGCCTGACCGTCCACAACGTGCCTGCGCAGCGCCTCAAGCTGCTCCATAAGTTGCAGGGCCAGAGCCGCTCCAGCAAAGTTCACACCCAGGTCGCGCCTCAATCGCAGGACGACCTCCGCGCTGCAGGTGCAGGCCGGTAAAGCGCCACAGCGCCACAGCTCTGGTTTTTGGCCCTGCACCATCACCACGCCGTCAATCACGCCATCGTCAATAAGTTCAATGAAGATGTCGGTCTGTGCCGCGCAGGCGCGGCGCAAGCCCTCCAGGGTGAAATCGCCAAGATCCTCCATCACGCAAGCATCAACCTGTTGCGTGGAGGTCGAGAGGATGAAATTAGGTGTCATCCTGCGTGCTCCCGGGTTTTTTCAAAAGCGTCAACCGACGCCAGCGCGGCGCGGTTTGAAAGTGGCAAATGTGGTGGCCATGGCCTCATAGATTTTTTTGCCAGCATCAGTTTTCGCATTTGGCTGCGTGACATGCAGCACGTAGTAAAAATTGCCGGGCGTCTTGGCGGGCAGCCGACGCCCTTTGAGGCGCAGCTTGCGGCCGGTGATCGAGCCCGCCGGGATTTTGACCTCCACTCGGTCTGTGGGTGTGGACACCTCAATTTCTGCGCCCAATGCGGCCTCCCATGGGTTGATGGGCAAGTCCATCAGCACATCGTAGGCGTCGAGGCTGAACAGTGGAAGCGGCAGCATTTCAACGTCCAGGTACAAGTCGCCCGGGCTTGCATCGCCCATCCCGGGCCCGCCCTGCGCTGCCAAGCGAATGTGCTGCCCAGCGCAAATACCTTTGGGAATCACAAACCCAATGGTGCGGTCTTGCATCTGTGGTCGGCCGTCGCTGTCCTGCAGCTGCACGCGCAGCTGCACGCGCAACTGCAACGTGCGCGTGGCACCCAGGTAAGAGTCTTCGATGTCGATCTGAATCTAGGCATGCTGGTCCTGGCCGTGCAGGTCAAAGGCCTGATGGGTGCGCTGTTGGCCACGTTGCTGTCTGCCTTGCCCACCACCCATGTTGCGAAACAGCGAGTGGAAAAACGCGCTGTGGTCTTCACCCCACCCTGGTCGAAAGCACCGCTGCGTTGCGTTTGACCTGCCTAGTCTGGTGGCGGTTGAAAGTCTTGCCCAGCCTTGTAGTTGACTCCCAGCCGGTCGTACGATGCGCGCTTTTTGGGGTCTTTCCAGCACGTCATAAGCTTCAGCGAGTTCCTTCAATCGCGCCCCGTAACACGTTGACAGGCACCCCTGGTTCTGGCTGTAAGACAGGGACGCAAACTGGGTCGCTTCCCCTATTTCAAGCGGCACCTGGCTTTTAAGATGGGTAGATGATCCCGTCAGCTCCCAACAGCCTTCTCAAGACACTTTTTGATGCTCAACATACAGCCAGCCGCGCCCAGACAGACGTGCCGCTGGCCACGCGCCGCAGTCGCCTGCTGCGCATGAAGGCGTTGATTGACGACCACGGCGCAACCCTGGCGCAGGCGGTGCAAAAAGACTTTGGCGTGCGCTCACCGCAGCTCACCGAGATTGCGGATTTGTTTGTGCTGCGTACGCTGCTGTCGCACACGCTCAAGTCATTGCCGAAATGGATGAAGCCGCAAAAAGTCAGCACGCCGCTGTACCTGCAACCGGCCAGCGCCTACTTGCAGCGCCAGCCGCTTGGCGTAGTGGGCGTGGTGTCGCCCTGGAACTACCCTGTGCAGCTGGCGCTGGGCCCGGTCATCACGGCGCTGGCTGCCGGCAACCGGGTAATGCTTAAGCCCAGCGAGCTGACCCCGGCAACATCCGCCCTGATGGCCGATTTGATTGGCAAGGCATTTGCTCCTGACGAGCTGTGTGTGGTGTTGGGGGGCGGCGAGCTGGCGGCACAATTCACAAGCCTGCCGTTTGACCACCTGTTCTTCACGGGCTCCACTGCGGTAGGCCGCATCGTGGCCAAAGCCGCTGCGGCCAACCTGACGCCCACCACGCTAGAGCTGGGCGGCAAATCGCCCTGCATCATCGACGCCAGCTGTGACCTTCATGCAGCCGCCACCAAAATCGCGCACGGCAAGCTGCTCAATGCGGGGCAAACCTGCATTGCACCCGACTACGTGCTGCTGCCCACAGGACGCGAGGCCGCCTTTGGCCACGCCTTTGCCCAGGCCGTGGCCAAGCTGTTTCCGACCATTGCTGGCAACCCCGACTATGCCGCCATCATCAGCCCGCGCCACCACGCGCGCCTGCAGACCATGCTGGCTTCGGCAGAGCAGGGCGGCGCCAGGCTGCAAATCATCAACACTGGCGGCGTGGCAACGGAGGGGTCAAGGCAAATGCCGCCTGTGCTGGTGTTTGATGCGCCTCCTGGTTGCACGCTGCTGCAAGAAGAAATCTTCGGCCCCATTCTGCCGGTGCTGACCTACGATTCGCTTGATGCAGCAATCGAGTACATCAACGCCCGGCCGCGCCCGCTGGCGCTGTACTGGTTTGGCACCGACAACGCCGCGCAGGGCAAGGTGCTGGCCCAGACCGTGAGCGGCGGCGTGACCATCAACGACACCCTCATGCACATCGCCCACGAAAACCTGCCGTTTGGCGGCATCGGCGACAGTGGCTGGGGCAGTTACCACGGCGAGGCTGGGTTTTTGCGCCTGACCATGCAAAAGCCCGTGCTGGTGCAGTCCAGGTGGGCCCGTGGCGATTTGTTTTACCCACCCTATGGCAAACGCTTTGACCAGGTCATGGGGTTGCTCAAGCGCTGGCTCTAGTGACGATAGAAAGTGGCGTGCCCAGCAGTTAAACCAATGAAATACTGCTTGGAGACAACCGCTTCTTTCAGATAAACTTTGGCAGCCCAAAGGGCGAAAGCGGGTGCAACGCCAGCTTGTACAAGCCAACATCAATGACAAGGGAGACAAATGCCAACGACATCGAATAACCCATATAAATGGATCACTGCAGCCGGCTTGTGGGGCTTTGCCGTGGTGGTGCATGCTGCGGCTGGCGATTTATTGATTGGCCGCATGGGGTCGGTGACAAGTCCGATCGCATCGCCGACCACCGTGGCGGCGGCTGAAGGATTTGATTTGTACATCAAGTGAATCAACGACGCGGGTGGCGTCAAGGGCCAAAAGCTGCGGGTTATTTTTCGTGACGACGGGTTCAAGCCCGAACAGGTGGTGGCCAGTGCCGCCGAGCTGATTGAAAAAGACAAGGTGCTGGCGCTGGTGTCGCCACAAGGCACGCCAGGCACGGCTGCGCTGATTAAGGGAGGTATCTTGACCACGTCGCAAATTGCTGTGGTCGGCCCTTTTACTGGCGACGCAAAAGTGCTAGCGGGCGCCAATGTCTTTGCACTGCGCTCAACCTATGACGACGAAATTGCCGCTTTGGCCCGCCAGATGAAAGCGGTGGGGCAAAAGCGGGTGGCTTATTTTTACTACAACACGTCGCAGGGGCCCCTGTTTGCGCCGGTATTTGAAAAAATCGTCAAGGATGCGGGCCTGGACTATGCGGGTGCTGTAGGTTTTGACATCAACCCGGCGCCAGATGCGCAGGTCCAAATCGTCAAGCAAGCGGCCGCCAAAGTAGCGCTGCTCAAAGCCGATGCTGTGTTCACTTTTGCGGTGGGGCCGACATTTTCGATGGCCATGACGTCACTTCTTGAAAACGTCGGTAAAGGCGTGACCCGCTACACCTTCAGCATCAACAATTGGGAAGCGCTGGTCAAAAAAATTGGCGAGCAAGACGCCGCTGGGGTGGTGTTCTCCCAGGCGGTGCCTTACCCTTACGCCAACAATCGCCGGATTGTTCGTGAATATCAAAGCGACATCAAGAAGCTTGCGCCTGATCTTAAAATCAACTTTGCGGGCCTTGAGGGCTACATGACCGCCAAGGTGGTCGTTGAGGCGCTGCGTCGTGCAGGTGCCAACCCCAGCCGTGACAAAGTCTTGAATGCGCTTCAATCACTTGGCCGTTTTGACCTGGGTGATCACATCGTCAACTACTCGGCCAGTCAGCGCCGCGTGGAGCCAGCGGTCGATGTGACCATCATTGGGCGCGACGGTAAGTTGCGCAAGTAATCGATAAGCGCGGTTAGCGTTGATTCGGGTGAAGCCAAAACGCTATTAAAAAAGTAGCTGCTCACGCCAGTATTTATTGGGCTACAGCCAGTTTTGTTGTCCACGCTTCGAAAAAGTACGCATCAAACAGCCGCTTGACAGCGGGAAAGTCCGCTTCAAAACGCTGGCGGTTAACGAAGTAAGCTTCACAGGCAACCGCAAAAAACTCAGCCGGTGATGTGGCGCCGTAAGCGTCCAGCCAGGGCGGCAACGCACCAAAGCGTTCAGCCATCACCACCTGGTCTTTAAAGCTGTCAAACGCTGCCTGCATGGTGGTTTGCCAGACTGCCCGGGCTGCACGGCTGGGCTGCGGCGGGCAGCCGTTGGCGATGCCTCCGGCCGATGGGTGCATGTCGAGCTTGTGCGCAAACTCGTGAATCACAACGTTGTAGCCGCGCGCCTCATGCCCGGTTGAAGGGGCAGAGTCATGCCAGCTCAGGGTTATTGGCCCGCCCTGCATGGCTTCGCCGACCAGTACTTCCTTGTAAAAGTGGTGCACGCCCGCTGCATCCACCACATTGCGCCGGGCCAGCATGGCGCCAGGGTGCACCACAATGCCTTTGAAATCGTCGTACAGCTTGAGCCCCAGGTTGAGCACCGGCAGGCACGCCTGTGACGCAATGGCCACAGCCATGTCGTCAGTCACCCGCAAACCGTGGGCACCGCTGAACTGCTTTTGCGCTAAAAACTGCGCTGTTAAATCGCGCAGCCGCTTTGAATCGCCGCCTGCGCTGCTGGTTAAAAAAGGGTAGCGCTGCAACATGTGCTGCCATAGCGCATCGGGTATCGCGCGTGACGGTGTGGTCAGCCTGCGCAGCCAGTCGAGCATGGCGCCGCAGCCTCACAGCGCGCTGATGCGCTGCAAACCTGCCCCTGACAGCCTGAGTACCTCAGCGCGGGGCGGTGTGGCCTGCGCGTCCCAGTCGTTGAGTACAACGCGCTGCAACCCACCGCCTAAATCGTGCGCTGCGGGTTTGTGGGTGTGGCCATGAATCAGCGTGCTGGCGTTGGCCGACAGCAAAAGTTGTTGTGCTGCTTTTGCGTCTACATCGGCGTTGGCAGCCGCAGACCGCTTTTGCGCTTCGCTTTGCTGGCGCAAGCCGCGCGCAATGGCTAGTCGCTCAGCCAGCGGCTTGGCTAAAAATGTTTGCTGCCAGTCGGCGCTGCGTACCTGCTGGCGAAACGCCATGTAAGGCGCATCATCAATGCACAGCGCATCTCCATGCGACAACAGCCATCGCTGGCTGTTAAAACTTAACGCGGTGGGGTCAGACAAAAGCGTCGTGTTACAGGCCGACATCATGTCGTTGCCAACCAGAAAGTCGCGGTTGCCGTGCATGAAGAACGTCGGCAGCCTGGCTGCGGTTTGCTTGATGACCTGGACGCACTGGTGTTCAAAACAGTGCTCTTGCAGCACGTCGTCACCCACCCAAACTTCAAACAAATCACCCAGGATGAACAGCGCATCAGCGGGCGTGGTTTGCATGTAGTGCTGCCAGGCGCTGAAAGTGGCAGGTTCGGCGGCCTCCAGATGCAGATCGGATATGAAGTCGACAAGTAGCCAGTTGGGCGGAGCCGATAACTCCGCATGAGCCATTACAGCGCCACGGCTTTTTCAATGATTACGTCGGTGACCGGAACGTCGCCATGGCCACCTTTGTTGCCGGTTTTGACGCCTTCAATTTTGTCCACGACGTCCATGCCGCTGATCACTTTGCCGAACACAGCGTAGCCCCAGCCTGAACCATTGGGTGCGGTGTGGTTTAAAAAGCCGTTGTTGGAGGCGTTGATGAAAAACTGCGAGCTGGCCGAATGTGGCTCATTGGTGCGCGCCATGGCGACCGTGTACTTGTCGTTTTTCAAACCGTTGGTGGCTTCGTTTTCGATATTTGCATCGGTGGCTTTTTGCTTCATGCCAATCTCAAAGCCGCCGCCTTGCACCATGAAGCCAGGAATCACGCGGTGAAACACGGTGTTAGCGTAGTGGCCTTTGCTGACGTAGCTTAAAAAGTTGGCCACGGTTTTGGGCGCTTTGGCAGCGTCCAGCTCAAGCGTGATGATGCCGTGGTCTTTGATGTGCAGTTCGACTTTAGGGTTGCTCATGGTGATCCGATAAGTAAATGAGAGACTGAAAAATTAACAACTCAATTAACAAGTGCGGCAGATTTGATGACGACTTGCGTTTTGGGCACATCAGACTGGAAAGGGCCGCCCGCGCCAGTGGGCACGAGTTTGATCTTGTTAACCACGTCCATGCCCTGGACTACCTTGCCAAACACGGTGTAGCCGGGGTTGCTGGTGGTGGGGTTTAAAAACTCGTTGTCTTTGACGTTGATGAAAAATTGCGCCGACGCGGAGTTGGGGTCGCTGGTGCGTGCCATGGCCAGCGTGCCTTCGGTGTTTTTTGGGCCACCTTTGGCAAGCGCGGCCAGCCCTTCATGGGCCACCGGTGCGCGGGTTGGCTTTTGTGCATAAGCGGTATCAAACCCGCCGCCCTGCACCATAAAGCTGCCAATTACGCGGTGAAAAATGGTTCCGTCATATTGTTTTTCCTTGACGTACTGCAAAAAATTTTCGACGGTTTTTGGTGCAACGGCTGGGTAAACCTCAACGACAAAATCGCCCTCACTGGTCGCAAACTTCACCTTTGGCGCGGCTTGTGCAAAAGCCGTTACTGCAAGCAGGGCAGACAGCGCCACGGCTGCGGACAGCAGAGCCGCAATAACGCCCTTGCGCCGAGTTGTTGAAAATGCGAGATTCATCCTATGGTTCCTTCAAAAAAAATCTTCCACTGGCTGCCCTGGCGGGTCCAGTATTGTCGTTTGGTGTGGCCTGATCTGGCACCTTGCGCGAGTTCGCCAAAGGTTACCACCATCGTGTCATTGCTATCGAGCCATCGTAAGTAGGACACATCCTTGAGTTGCACACTGCGCCCACCGAGTTGTTTGAGCTCAAGCTGAACTGCGGGCGCAAATTCGGCCAGCGTTTTGCCGTAGCTGTTGAAGTCTGACGTGTACCAGGCCATCAGGCGCGTCATGTCGCCAGTAGATTTGGCCATACTCCAGGCGGTCAGCGCGTCTTCAAACGTTTTGCTGTCGGCTTTGGCGGTGACAGGGGCAATCCACTTGAGGTTTTGCGCAATCACCACCGGTGTGGTGCGCACCTGCACTGTTTTGATGATACGTTGCAGGTCGGGGTTGGCCAGCACGACGCACCCGTCGGTGGCCAATGGTGCGCGTGAATATTGCGCCGATGACGTGCCGTGCAGCCAGATGCCGCTGCCGGTTTTACCGCGCTTGACGTCCAGCGGGTTGGGGTAGTTGATCGGCAGCGCGCCAGCGCCGTAAAACGCTTTGAGCGATTTGGGGTTGAGGTTGCTGGTGATGAAGTACACGCCCAGCGGGGTACGCAAATCGCCTTCGGCGGTTTTTTCTGTGCCTGATTTACCCACCGATATGTAGTAGTCACCGAGCAACTTCAAACCGGTGGGCGAGTTTTCAAACAAGTAAAGCCGCGACTTGCCGGCATCGATCGCAATGGCGTGCTTGTTTTGTGCAGACAGTGCAATAAATTGCGATGGAATCAGCCCTGGAGCTGGCCGCTCGCGCAGCGCCTGGAGCCGCAGTTGGGACTCGCGGCGCAACTCGGCCAATTGCGGTGCAGCGGCCCTGGCTGTCGTGTCTGGCACATCGCCCAGGTTGCGGACAGGGCGCAATTGGGCCGTTAGCAAATCGCCGTACACCAGTTGCGCAAGCTGAAAGTTTGGGTTGTCGCGCACCAGGCTTTCGGCCAACGGCAGCGCTTCACGGGTCCTGGCCTGGCCGATCAGTTTGTAGATATCGATCAGCCGGGCTTCAGCCTGACCACCGCGCGTGTCGGCTTTGGCTTTCCCACCAGCCGCTCGTTGTGGTTTGCGCAGCGGGGTTTTTGGGCTTTCAGCGGCTGAGGTGCGGCTTGCGGTAGGCGACTTTTGCGGCTTGTTTGACGCCGCGGGTGCCGCGAACGATATGAGCGGCAACGCCAAGCCCAACACGGTCAGTGCCAAAAACGAAGCCGTTGTGACCTTCATCGCCCGCTTCATGGGTAGCTTGAGCACATTAAACAAATGTCACGTGAACGACGGCAAAGCCGCTCGACTCAGCCAGTCCGGCAAGTGGTTCTTTAGGGATCAACCTGTGGATTCCCTGACGATGACCCAGCGGTCACCGGCTTTAACCAGGTCCAGCGTTTTGCGACTGGTCACGTTCAGCGCGTCTGCGCTGTAGACCTGTTTGAACTTGACGGTCGCTTTGCTGCTATTAACGACAACGGACATGTCGCCCAGCTTGACGCTGATGCTGGACTTGCCGGTAATCCGGCTTCTGCGGTCGTCTTCCCAGGCTTTTCGGCTTGCCTTGCCAGGCGGGTTGAAGTCTTTGCCGTAGCTGCCAAGGTAGCCTGCCATGTCTTTGGCGGCCCAGGCGGTGGCCCAGTTTCGGACAGCGGCTTCAATATCTTTTTCAGCACCGCTGTTGACCGCAGCAGATGCAGCTGGCGCAGCAGGCGCAGCGGGTGTTGGCACTGCAGCAGGTGCAGCAGGGGTTGGCGTTACTACGGGCGCAGCGGCTACAACTGCAGGGGCTGTCACTGGTGCTTTGGTTGTGGCCGGTGGCGGTTTGGCTGCGGCTACAGGCGCTGCAGTGGCAGGGCCCGATGACTGCGCGCCGGTGCCGGGACGCTGGTTTTTGGCATCTGGCGCAAACAACGTGCGAATCAGCGCCAGCTTGGGCTGAACAGCCGTGTTGCCGCCGTCAAGCTGCAAGGCCTTGCTGTACGCCTGGCTGGCCAGCTTGGCGTACACGTCGCCTAAGTTTTCATGCGCCGTGGCGTAGCTGGGATTTGTGCGAATCGCCATTTCAAGGGCAGCACGCGCCTTGTCAAACTGGCTTTGGCCGGCGTACAGTACTGCGAGGTTGTTGTATGGCTCAGGCAGCTCAGGGTAGTCTTGGGTGATTTGCGTGAACGTGCCGATGGCGTCAGCAGGTTTGCCAGCTTCCGTTTGAATCACGCCTTTGATAAATCGCATTTGCGGGTCACGCGGCTTGCCGGCTAGGTATTGGTCAGCCTTGGCCAGGGCTTCAGCCAGCTTGCCTGAGCGCACCAGCACGTTCACATCAGCGTACTCGTCAGCGTGGGCGGCAGTCGCACCCAGCATGGCCACCGTGCCAAAAAGGGCGAGCGTAGACGATACGCACAAGGAGCGCAGCGATGCGGTGAAATGTGTGGTGATGGACTTGCTCGGTATCGATGCTGGCGTGACCATAAGACCTCTTGAATTTGTAATGCTTTTGAACCCACTTTCGAACCTGTTTGGGCCGTTCAAGCGGGCTGGATATACTGACTGATTGTAGCCGAGGGGTGAGGTTCCATTCGGTCAGAACCACCCCGTAACCAGCCAATCCATGAGCCTTCGCATTTACAGCACGCTGAGCCGTCGCGCGGAAGAGTTTTCGCCTTTGATTCCCGGTCGGGTGCGCATGTATGTTTGCGGCATCACCGTCTATGACCTGTGTCATATCGGCCACGCGCGAGCCTATGTGGCGTTTGATGTCGTCCAAAACTGGCTGCGCAGCAGCGGCTATGCGGTGACTTTTGTACGCAACATCACCGACATTGACGACAAAATCATCGCGAGAGCCGTCAAAAACGGTGAGCCCATCAAAGCCCTGACCGACCGAATGGTCCAGGAGATGCACCGCGACTTTGACGCCATGGGCATTGCCCGGCCCGATCACGAGCCACGCGCCACCGCCTACGTGCCGCAAATGCTTGATATCACTGAAAAGCTCGTGGGCAGCGGACTGGCCTATCACGCCAGCAATGGTGATGTGAACTTTGCAGTGCGCAAGTTCACGGGCTACGGCAAGCTGTCCGGCAAGTCCCTTGACGAACTGCACGCGGGCGAACGGGTGGCCGTTGACGACGGCAAAACTGATCCGCTTGACTTTGTGCTCTGGAAGTGTGCCAAACCCACCGAACCCGATGATGCGAAGTGGGGCAGCAATTACGGCCCAGGCCGACCCGGCTGGCACATCGAGTGCTCGGCGATGGCCTGCGCGTTGCTGGGTGAGAGCTTTGACATTCACGGCGGCGGCGCGGATTTGCAGTTCCCGCACCACGAAAACGAAATCGCCCAAAGCGAAGGCGCCTTTGGCAAGCCGATGGCCAAGTACTGGATGCACAACGGCTTTGTCAACATCGACAACGAAAAAATGTCCAAAAGCCTGGGCAATTTTTTCACGGTGCGCGAGGTGCTTAAAAAATACGACGCCGAGACGGTTCGGTTCTTTTTGGTAAGGGCGCATTACCGCAGCGCGTTGAACTACAGCGATGTGCATCTGGACGATGCGCGCGTGGCTTTGAAGCGCTTGTACACCGCGCTTGATGCAGTCCCGTCGGCTGACGTGGCCATTGACTGGACAACGCCATATGCAGCCCGTTTTAAAGCTGCACTGGACGAAGACTTTGGCACGCCCGAGGCGGTAGCGGTGCTGTTTGATGTCGCCACCGAATTGAACAAAACGCGGTCTTCACATCTGGCTGGCTTGCTCAAGGGTTTGGGCGCATGCCTGGGCCTGCTGCAAGGCGACCCAGCAGCCTTCCTGAAAGCGGGGTCGGTTCTGGATGAGGCCAGTATTCAGCACTTTATAGTGCAGCGAGCAGCGGCCAAGCTGGCCAAAAACTTTGCCGAGGCTGACCGCATCAGGCAACACCTGTTGGCGCAGGGCGTTGAGCTCAAAGATTCACCAAACGGCACGATCTGGGTTACAAAAACATGATTTTCACCTGCCATTTAGGCCTCCAAGCCAATAAAATCGGGCGCGAGCAGCTATGAAAACCGTAGCTGCTGCCGATCCTCCTCAGGTCGTTCAAGTGCCCGACTATTGGGCTGACGCCTGCAAACACCTGATTAAAAAAGACCGGGTCATGAAGCGGCTGATTCCGCAATTCCCAGACAGCACGCTGCAATCACGTGGCGACGCCTTCAGCACGTTGGCGCGCAGCATTGTGGGCCAGCAAATATCGGTCAAAGCCGCGCAAACCGTGTGGCACAGGTTTGAGGCGCTTCCTAAAAAGATGACTCCTGGTCATGTTTTGAAACTGAAAGTCGACGACATGCGCGCCGCAGGCCTGAGCGCCCGCAAAGTTGAATACTTGGTGGACTTGTCAATTCACTTTGACGATGGCACTGTGCACGTCAAAGACTGGCAGGCGATGGACGATGCAGCCATCATTGCCGAGTTGGTCGCCATTCGCGGCATTGGTCGCTGGACGGCCGAGATGTTTTTGATGTTTTACCTGCGCCGACCCAACGTGCTGCCGCTTGACGATGTCGGGCTGATCAACGGCATTGCCAAAAATTACTTTTCAGGCGAAGCCGTTAGCCGGAGCGACGCGCGCGAGGTGGCTGCGGCGTGGGCACCGTATTGCAGTGTGGCAACTTGGTATATTTGGCGCTCGTTGGACACGATTCCCGTCAACAAAGCGTGACGAAAAAACCCAATGAAGGAATAATTCATGGCCAAAAAAACTTTCCTTGATTTTGAGCAACCGATTGCTGACCTGGAAGGAAAAATCGAAGAGCTGCGCTACGTACAAACCGAATCAGCTGTCGATATTTCGGACGAGATTGACCAGCTCGCCAAAAAAAGCCAGCAGCTGACCAAAGACATTTACAGTGATTTGACACCCTGGCAAATCACCAAAATTGCCCGCCACGCCGAGCGCCCCTACACGCTGGATTACGTGCGTGACATCTTCACAGATTTTGTCGAGCTCCACGGAGACCGGCATTTTTCGGACGACCTATCCATCGTTGGCGGGCTGGCGCGTTTCAACGGCACGGCCTGCATGGTGCTGGGCCACCAAAAGGGGCGCGACACCAAGGAGCGCGGCCTGCGTAACTTTGGCATGAGCAAACCCGAAGGCTACCGCAAGGCGCTGCGCCTGATGAAGACGGCTGAAAAGTTCAAGTTGCCCGTTTTTACCTTCGTCGACACGCCCGGCGCTTACCCCGGTATTGACGCCGAAGAGCGCGGCCAGTCAGAAGCCATTGGCCGCAATATTTTTGAAATGGCGCAGCTGGAAGTGCCCATCATCACCACCATTATTGGTGAAGGCGGCTCCGGTGGCGCATTGGCTATTTCGGTGGCTGACCAGGTTGTGATGTTGCAATACTCGATCTACTCGGTTATCAGCCCCGAAGGCTGTGCGTCGATTTTGTGGAAAACCTCTGACAAAGCCGAAGTGGCCGCCGAAGCACTCGGCATCACCGCGCACCGGCTGAAAGCCTTGGGCGTCATTGACAAAATTGTGAACGAGCCGGTAGGTGGCGCGCACCGCGACCACAAACAGATGGCAGCATTTTTAAAGCGCGCACTGAACGATGCGTTCAGGCAGGTCAGTGATTTGAAGGTCAAGGAGCTGCTGGACCGGCGCTATGAGCGGCTGCAGAGTTATGGCCGATTTACCGATACCAAAGCGGACAACAAATAGCTTGGTGCGTCTGAATATTGAGATTCAGACGCCTGTAGCCGTTGCCTACAGCGGCGGCGCAGATTCCACCGCTTTGCTTTTGATGTTGGCACGGCGACACCCGGGCCAGGTGCAGGCGATTCACATTCACCATGGTTTGCAGGCGGCGGCGGGTGACTTTGCGGCGCATTGTGCGGCGTTTTGTGCAGCACTGGGCGTGCTGCTGCATGTGGTGGATGTGGATGCAAGCGCTGCAACCGGGCAAAGCCCTGAGGATGCTGCGCGCCGGGCGCGCTATGCGGCGCTAGTCCACAAAGTTAAAGAATTAAATAGTGCTGTAGCCCCTGAAATACGGGCGCAATCAGCTATTAACACTGTAGCAATTGCGCAGCATGCGGATGACCAGATTGAAACGCTGTTGCTGGCCCTTAGCCGTGGGGCGGGGCTGCCGGGTTTGTCCGCCATGCCTGCTGCCTGGCAGCGCGATGGCGTTGAATTTGTGCGGCCGCTGCTCGGGATGACATCGCTTGAAATCCGCGCGTATTTGGCCGAACAAGGCTTGGGTGCGCGGCATCCAGGCAGCGCCAATCTTGGCCAGGGCTGGGTAGAAGACCCAACCAACACGGACACGCGATTTACCCGCAACCACATTCGGCACGAGCTGATCCCGTCGCTTGAAAACATCTTTCCGCAATTCAGGCAAACCTTCGCGCGGTCAGCAGAGCATGCAGCTGCTGCTCAATCATTGCTTGTGCAGGTAGCTACTGAAGATATAGCAACAACAGGCAACCCACCCAAAATTTTTGAGCTGCAAAGGTTCAGTCCGGAGCGTCAGGCAAATCTGCTGCGCCACTGGCTAAAAACCACTTACCAGGCCAGCCCCAGCGCCGCACAACTGGCAGAGCTGCAAAGACAGCTTGCCAACTGCACCGACAAAGGCAAGCAACTCCACCTCAAGGTAGCCAGCGGCTACGTGGAACGGCGCGGTGATGCGCTTGCGTATTTACCCTGATCTGCCAGCTGAGGCTGGCTATAATTTAAGGCTTTGCCAGGTACGGCAAAGTCTTTTCATTCAAACAAAAAATGGCTTTAATCGTTCATAAATACGGCGGCACGTCGATGGGCTCAACGGAGCGCATCAAGAGCGTTGCCAAGCGCGTGGCCAAGTGGGCACGCGCTGGCCATCAGATGGTGGTGGTGCCCAGCGCCATGTCGGGCGAAACCAATCGTTTGCTCGGCTTGGCCAAAGAGCTGTCGCTGGCAAAACCGGGCGACACACACAGCCGCGAACTTGACGCGCTTGCCGCCACTGGCGAGCAGGCATCCAGCGCGCTGCTGGCCATTGCGCTGCAAGCCGAGGGCATGCCATCGGTCAGCTACGCGGGCTGGCAAGTCGCGATTAAAACCAACTCGGCCTACACCAAGGCACGCATCGAATCCATCGACGATAAAAAAGTGCGCGCCGATCTGAATGCTGGCAAGGTCGTCATCATTACTGGCTTTCAGGGTGTGGACGACGCAGGCCACATCACCACCCTCGGGCGCGGCGGCTCAGACACTTCAGCCGTGGCGATTGCCGCAGCCCTCAAAGCACATGAGTGCCTGATTTATACCGACGTGGATGGCGTTTACACCACCGACCCGCGCGTGGTGCCTGAAGCGCGCCGGCTGCAAACGGTGAGCTTTGAAGAGATGCTGGAAATGGCGTCGATGGGCTCGAAAGTTTTGCAAATTCGCTCGGTTGAGTTTGCGGGCAAATACAAAGTGCCGCTGCGGGTACTGTCCAGCTTTACCGACTGGGACATTGACATCAACGAAGAGGCCAAATCTGGCACGCTCATCAGTTTTGAGGAAGACGAAAAAATGGAACAAGCCGTCGTGTCGGGCATCGCATTTAACCGCGACGAGGCCAAAATTTCCGTGCTCGGCGTGCCAGATACGCCCGGCATCGCGTACCAGATTTTGGGCACGATTGCCGACGCCAACATTGAAGTGGATGTGATCATTCAAAACATCAGCAAAGAAGGCAAAACAGACTTCAGCTTTACCGTGCCTAGAGCCGACTATGCCAAAGCGATGGACTTGCTCAAAGCCAAAGTGTTGCCTGCATTGAATGCAACCGAGGTGACTGGCGACGCCAAAATCTGCAAGGTCAGCATTGTGGGTATCGGCATGCGCAGCCATGTGGGCATTGCCAGCAAAATGTTTCGGGTGCTGGCCGAAGACGGGATCAACATCCAAATGATTTCGACTAGCGAGATCAAAACCTCGGTGGTGATTGACGAAAAATACATGGAGCTGGCGGTGCGGGCGCTTCACAAGGCATTTGACCTGGACCAGCCAACTGCCTGAAAGCGCAAGCCAAGTCGTGACATAATCTGGCTTTTGGAATCGTGACCGAGTGGCCGAAGGTGCTCCCCTGCTAAGGGAGTATGGGGTGTAGAGCCTCATCGAGAGTTCGAATCTCTCCGATTCCGCCAGTAAAAGTGAAGAAAGCCGCATCCCCATTGGGTTTGCGGCTTTTTTATTTTCCGGAGTACCCGCAAAAGTACCCACAAAAGTACCCACAAAAGCCAACCCTGTGCAGCCTGTTTGTGCAACAAGCGGGCGTGTTCCGCTCTGTCTCTGCAATCGTCTTGGGGGAGGGAGATAGCACTTAAGTCAATGATGTGGATTTTTTCACAGTTCTGGGGTGTTAACGTAGCCATTTGGATTCATGCTCTGCCACCTCCAGGCGTCACTCATCATTTCAGATAAACCACGAGATGCTTTCCAAGCAATTTCACGCTCTGCCTTGGTTGAGTCTGCAAAACAGATCGCATCGTCGCCAACACGCCGCTCAGTTGTGCGATAGGGCACCTTTCGCTGGCTGGCAGCCTCGAAGGCAGAGACAACCTCCAGCACGCTGTAACCCATACCTGTGCCTAAATTCCAGACATGTGCCCCCGTCCGACTTTGGATTGCCTTAAGGGCGCACAAATGGGCATCAGCCAGATCAACAACGTGTATGTAATCCCTTACGCCCGTTCCATCATGGGTCGGATAGTCGCCTCCAAACACCGTTAAGAATGGGCGCTTACCGAGTGCAACTTGACAGATATAAGGCAGCAGATTGTTTGGAATACCTCTGGGGTCCTCCCCAATCAATCCACTTTTATGCGCTCCAACGGGGTTGAAGTAGCGAAGTATTGCCAGTTTCCAGCGCGAATCTGAGGCTGCCACGTCACGCAACATGCACTCTACAACCAGCTTGCTACGCCCATACGGGTTATTAAGTTGGCCTGCCGGACAAGTCTCCGCAATTGGCATTTGGGTTTGCACGCCATAAACAGTTGCTGATGAACTAAAAACAAGACAGCGCACGTTTGCTTTGTCCATTACCTGAAGTAGAACTTGGCTGCCATGAACATTGTTGTCGTAATAAGTTAAAGGTGCACCAACGCTTTCGCCAACCGCTTTTAGGCCAGCAAAATGCAAGACAGCGCTAACAGAGTGTTCGGCAAATATAGCTTCTAAAACAGCCCGATCACGAACATCTCCTTTCACGAAAATGGGCGAGCGCCCAGCGATTTGAGCAACGCGGTGCAGAGATTGCGCAGAGCTGTTTTGTAAATTGTCTAATACCACTACGTCTGCGCCGGCCTGAAGCAAAGCCAAGGTTGTATGGGAGCCGATGTATCCAGCACCGCCAGTAACCAAAACTTTCTGCCCTTTTTGACCAAAAATATTAAGCATTCGTTTAGTCGCTCACAGCGTTGCGTGGAAGATTATTTATGGGTGGAATAAAAGGTGATACAAACTAAGCACTGCTTAAAAACCAATGTGCTCAAAGAGTTCTGTCAAGTAAGCTGAACTCGACGGGGTGAGATGGCTGACGGACGGCGTTTGAGAGAAAAGCGCGAAGCAGCAAAGCCAAGCGAGCGCTCCGCGAAAACGCCGCACAAATGTGAAACCAGTCAGGATTTCGGATCGTAAGGCAGGCTCGGTATTCAGGTACGTTCAATGATGCTGAAAAATTTTGAATGCCGTTTGTCCAAGGCGCATCCGCGATTGCCATACCTTTCCATTGCCAATGGGAAACCGTGCCAGCCGGGAACGCCACCACACACTCATTGCGTTTCCAGGCGCGTCGAATACCCAGTAGCGCACCAGTCCCGTTACTGTCTCCAACACGCGTTTTTTTGATTGGGATCACCCGATGTCCTAAAACAGGGATGCTGCACAGCAAATCATTTGCAACAATCCGCACATCGCTGCGGCGGCTCAGTAGCGCGCACAGCAACACCACACCGTCAAGAATTCCGGTGGGGTGATTTGCAGTCACGAAAAGCGCCCCGGTCTGTGGAATAGGCCTGGCAGCATTTTTGATGTGTTCAACGTCAAGCCCGTAATCAAGCGCCACTCGGTCGACGCAGGCAGCCAATCCGGCCGAAACAGGCAAGGTTTTGCAATATGCCTCAGCAGCGCGAAGCCCAAGCAAGCGGGACCACATTTCGGGCACACCGAAATGCGTTGTGAAATCTAACGAATCCGCGGACAAAATGGAATTACTTCGCTTAGGCTCCATGGTTACCCATGTATTTTTGCGTCGTGTGCGGCGAAGGTTCACGATAAAGCGGGTAGTGTCCGTGAAGAATTTTTTCCCATTCAGGAACTTTGAAGTAAATCGGCCCACCGAGCGCTTCTTGGGCTGCAGGGCGCAGCGCAATGGCAAGGTGTTGTGCTTGCGGAAGCTTCTGTGAAATCAAACTCGATTGCCGGGCAAGAAGCCTCTTGGCTCCACGTGCACCCATTCGCCAGTAACTCAGCGTTTCGCCTTCAAGACCTGGGGCAATGGCTCTAACCACCGCTGGGCTACCTGCTCCGCTTGGAGAACCGTCAAAGTAGTAAATACAAATGTCCTGTGTTGCCAGCCTTCTGACGAGATCATCTAATCGGTGTTTTGGGTCATAGACAAGATCATCCAGAGTACTGGTCAGTGACGAGAACTTAACAGTCTCACGCGAGGAAAACATCGTATTTCGCAGCAGGTCAAATAGTTCTGCCTGGGACTTTTTGAGCCAGCTTGTCATTTCAGTTAATGCTTTGGGTTCTTCCCACTTTGGCTGAGCTGCTTCAAGGCTGTTTTGCAGATACTCAGATGGTGCCAGCGCTCGTACTTTGTCAATGGATCCGTGCATGAAAGTCTTTCGGCTCCTGGACGAAATGAATTCGTGCAGTGCTTTGCCAAGGGCCCGCTCACGATTTTGATGCACGGCTTCGCCACACGCTGTGGCTACAAGGGGAAACGTCTCGTTTGCGCTGCTACTATCAATTGGCTCAGCAATAACAAAAAGGTTTACCAGCCCAAATTCAGTAGAAGCAAGCTTGGCCCGTATTCGAAGACCAAGGCTGCCTAGGTGCGACAGTGTCGCTTTTATTTCCTTGCTTTCAATCACATCAAGTTCAATGTCAACGCCTTGATCCATGGCGCGAAAAGAGGTGCAGTTGCCGTCACGTTGTAAGAGCTCCAAAACACCGTGTGACAAAGCCTGCTCAAGAGTCAGCCCCGCGCCGAGACCACAAGTAATTGGCGGAAAAAGCTTGGCGCTTTCTTTGTTGCTCTGCAGCACGACATGGCTAGAGTGCATGTCGTAACTAAAACCGCTGAACGCCACAGCCTCTCGCGGCGCCCAGCAACGCACACTGTCACCCAACCTGGTCACGGCCACCCACCGCAGCGGCAGTGTGTCGTGATACGGATAGCCAGCGGACAAACAGAGTGTTAGGGGGTCAATGACCTGATCAGCTCCGAAATGATTCACCATCTCGGTGTAGCAGATTGCCTCACACGCAGGGGCAGACTGCAGTGCGCGATGGACATGGAATGTTTCCGACAACTCGCCCAGCGCGCCAACCAGCGCTTCGTTAGAAGTGTTGCCATAACCAACACCGTTATTAATAAAACCGCCGTCAGCTCGCAGGGAAGCCAAGAAGATTGGAATTCCAATGCGATCCAAACTTGAAATATCGAATATCTGAAGACTATTACCCTCAAGAAATTGGCGATACGTTGCAATAGCAGAATTCAATTGGTGGGTGTCAATTTGCATACAAAATTTTTAAAGCAGTGATTTTTCAAATCGGTTGAAAACTGCAACGCGCCTGCACCCGGTCTTTTGGGCAAGGATCAAAGTTTCCGGGTGGAGTTTCAGATTTGCCTCGAATTGAATATATTGTGCGCCTAGATTTCTACCATGCTGAATGCTAGCCGCAATCAGCAGTGCGTTGACCCAAGTTTGTCGGTAGTCGGGTAGAACATATCGCATCGGGATGTCGTATACGCGCCAGTCATTGGTGGGTGCGACCAGCAACACGCCAACAATTTTCTGTCCATGCCAGGCAATTTGACTGTACGCGGCAGAAATTGGTTTCGGGTTCGAATTCTTGAAGCGATTGTCAAACTCAAAATCATCCATCATCAGCGATTCGTTTAGTAACGCTCGGACTTGATCCTTTGCCTCAGCCAGACTGCTGATTCTTGCTCCTTGAGGGATCGCTTTTTTAAGACTGAGCATTGACGCTATTCGTTGAATTCGGTCGGCAAAAGATTCAAACGAGCCATTAAAAACCCAAGACTCATCTACTGCTGTGAACCCTTGTTTTTGAAAAATGACGAAAGCGTCGCACCATTGAGGGGGTACTTTTTCTTGAGTTGTTAGGGCATCACAACCCAGCTGACGAGCAGTTGCCTCCGCCAATTCGAGACAAGTAACAAGGTCTTTTGGTGACTTGATTTCTCCGCGCAGCACAAACCTTGCTTCGTGGGCACTGTACTGCCGCACCACAACGCCAATTTGCTGGCCTGAACCGCCTTGAGATACTCTGAAAAGCGTTTTTTTGTCTAGCGGAAACGCGACATCCCACCGCTTTGGAAGTATTGATATTTCAGATGCGGACGTTGTTTGATTCGCCACGACTAAGTTGCTCATTAACTTTTATCTGCTGGAAAATTGTTCGAAATATTCATACCCATGTTCAAGCTATAAAAGATCAGCAAGATCGATAAAATTTGCTTGTGGGAACTGTTCTGCCAAGCGGGACAAATACCTGTCAACCATTTCAGAGTCGACGTTGTGCACCTGTTCAAACGGACTGTAGACTTTATTGAACTTGTTTTGACGAAAAACGGCACGGTACTGTGTTATTTCACCAGCAGTCAGAGATATGCTACGGACATAAGATTTATGGGACGAAATCGCTACGGCGGAGCGCGGGTTATCTTTTCTAAGGTCAAACTTCATCGCATCACCGCAAAAAATGAGGCCGCGATCCTCATCAACGAGGAAAGCCTGCCCTTCAAAATGCACCCCTGCGTGCAGTAATCTAAGGCGCGGCGAGAAATCCAGTTTGTCATCGAACGGATGCGTCACTCGAAAAGCACTTGTCCAGGCCAGATCGCCTTTGTGAAGTGCAATGTGTGCGTCAAAATGGTCTTGCAATTGCCACAGCGCGCCGTAAGTATGAGGGTGTGAAGCGGAAGCAAATTGAACGCCACCCAAAGCGGCAATGTGTTCAAGCGCACTGGCAGAATAAATTGTTGCGCCCTCAAAAACTAGATTTCCTTGCTCGCGTTGCACCAAGTAGGAATGGCTTCCGATGCCGTCAACTGGATCGTTCCAAAAATGCCATAAGCCGGGCAGTATTTCCTCCCAGCCCATCGGGAACATCAGACTTGCCTCATCTGAGGTGTAAAAATCCCAGCCAGTAGGCGGCAATATATGCCTGAAATCTTTGCAGATTGGACAGTCGATGGGTTTCAAAAAACTTCGTTGCCAAAATCCACAGTTTCTGCAGACGCAGGCCGGCAGTTCAAGAGACGGTAAAAATACAGCTAGGCCGGGCATGATCAATCATGTTCCATGATTAGAAACGCCTTAGTTGAGTCTGAGCAAGCGTGTGTGTGATACAGCGGTAGACCCTGTGTCCAAGCTTCGTTAAGTGTTTTCTTCATCTGCCCGACATTGCCAAATTGAAAAGCAATTTGGGTCTGATACGCCTCGGCGGCAAATTGTGCCGTTAAAAACGCGGCTTGGGGAAGGGGCACGTTCAGCTCTCGACAAGTGCTGGAGTTGCCCAAATGCGCATCAGCATTAAAAAAACTCAATGTTGATGCATACGGCAGGTCTTTGAAGAAAAACAACGGAAATCTATGGCCAAGCGCTGCGCTTGCGACTTTGCGAATCCACACATGATCCACATGACCGCCGACGCCAATTGGACAAAGGATTACTGTCGGTTTAATTGTGCTGGTCAGTGTTTCTAACCATACTTTCAAAGCGTCTTCAAGCTGGTCTGTTGCCAGCACATCGCCAAATAACTCTTTGGCAGACTGGTAGCCCCGATGCGGTGCCTCGGCAAAATTGCCGTGTATTGTTTGAACGCCAATTCGCCGTGACCATTCAAGGTCTTCGTGGCGCCTGATGGCCATGTAATCGACATCGGCGGACAAACCTTTATCTAGTTGGCAAGCCAGCGCGAACTCGCTCAGCGTGGAATTCGATTTGGTAAAAGCAGTCGCGACGAAAATTTGTGCTCGAACAGACAACTCAGCAAGCAACGGTCCAAGTGAAAAAGCAGCGTCGTCCAGGTGGGGCGACAAAACGAGAATGGCGCTCATAGCAGATGCGGTGCCTGCCTGAAGCGACACCCTAGATCGGCGTCGGCAATAGATGTTGTGGGCGAATAGTTCTCAGTCCATGTGTTGTCGGGTGCTGCAGATAAGACGTGGCTTAGCCTTCCAGCTAGCTGCAATGCGATCGCAGGCCAACGATACTTGCTTTGGACTTCTCGCATCGCATTTGTTGCGAGCTGGCGTCGCAGCAAGTCGTTGTCAAGCAGCGTACCGATCTGCGTGCTTAAGCCAACAACGTCATGAATCTCATGAAAAAGCGCATTTACACCGTCAGTCAGGCAATCGACCACACCAATGGCGCGCGCTGCAACGATTGGCAGTCCGCTAGCCATTGCTTCGAGTATGGTGTTGGAAAACCCCTCAGACCAAGTTGGCGACACAAAAAGGTCGGCGGATCGATACACCTCAGGCACATTTTCGTATGAAACATGGCCTGTGAAGTCAATGATGTGGTCCAGTCGAATCGTACTTGCCAGATCTTTAGCGGCTGCAAGATCTGGCCCAATTCCACTGATGACTAAGCGCACATTTCGGCCCGCAGCGGCGAGGAGACCCAGCGCTTCAATAAGCTCCAGCACCCCTTTGCGCTTATCAACACGTCCGTGATAAAGCAAAACAGCAGGAGTCCCAACACCACCAAGCAAACGATCTGTTCGTGGACGAAAATGATCGGCGTTGATAGCACCTGGAACAAGGGTAAATCGCTCCAGTGGCACACCATGGTGGCAGTGCACTTCTTGAGCGAATGAAGCACAACCAATGATGAGTTCGTTGGCATGGTTAAAAACAGCACCAATGGCGCGTCGGTGGGTCTCACAGCACAGCCCGACCCAATGACCATCGCCTCCCTGAATACTCACGACGTTTGGAATGTCCAGTCGTCGAGAGATTTCAATCGCTGCAAAGCCGTTCGGGTACGCATACTGAGCGTGCACAACGTCAAAGGGTTTGATTTGATGTTGTGCAACCCCTGCGTTAACCATGGCGGCGATATCCGCTTCAAAGTCTGCTGGTTGCCCCAAGTTCACACGCTGCTCGCCAAGCGACTCCAAACCGATAACGGTAACGCCTTTAACTTTGCCCGGTGGGCCACCACCGTAAATTTTGGTGCCAGCTTCGTCGTTGCGATATTGAGAAATCATCACGATATCGTGTCCAAGAGCTACCATTTCGCGCAGGTAGTTTTGGGCGTACACGCTCATGCCACTTATTGCGGGAAAGTAGCGACGGGAAATAAAGCAGATCCTCATGAATGCACACCTTGCAGACCCAATATGTCCGTTGCCTGACTGTCGCAACGGACCAAACATTCTGCTAAGTCAATGTCTCGCTGTATGGGAAACCGAGGCAGATCACCCCTTATCCATTGACGGGAAAGCGTGTCCAGTTGCCGAACAAAAGGACCAGCTGCCAAGCCATCTGGAAAAATTTCGCGGGATTCGTGACCTTGAATCTGCCAAACCAACTCACCACCAGCGTCCTGTCCCATAGTGTTGTGTGCCTCAACACGGCCATGTGTTCCAAGAATCTCGATTCGGCGACGCGGTTGGTTTTCGGGGCAGTTATAACCAACATGCATACTTACGAGAACTCCTTTTTGAGTCATGACGGTCATAACTGCACCGTCATCCACCCCCAGGACAGTTGAGTAATTGTGAATCCGTCGCTGGTAGAACAAATGCGCCGCCGCGACCGCGTCATCGGTCAGCATCAGCATCAAGTCAAGACAATGCGGTAGCAAATCAAAGCCTGCTCCACCGCCCGCGCGGTGTGGGTCAATTCGCCAATTTTCCGTTGCTGACACTTTGCTCCAACCATCGTCTAGCCAACAAGCGTAATGCATACGAACTTGTGTCACAGTACCCAAAACCCCTCCAGCAAGACGCCGCGCCAACTGAACATGAGCCGGGTGATACCTTTGGTCGAATGCAGTTTGGAAAAATTCTGGTGATGAAACCGTGCAGGCCCGGATTTTGTCTAAATCAGCTTGATTAGTCGCCAGTGGTTTTTCGCTCAGTATGCGAATGCCGTATGCGGCAACTGCTTCAAAAATTTCTGCGTGAAAGCAATTAGGTGTGGCGATGTACACAGCATCAAGCCTACAGGCCACAAGCATTTCACGCAGCTCCGAGAACAGCTGCAGTCCAGCGATATGGGAAAACGCATTTAGGCGCTCGTTTTTTATGTCGCAAACTGCAACAAGCTGAGCATGGGGACAAAACTGAAATGCTGGGACGAAATAATCTGCAGCAATCCACCCACCGCCAATAATGCCCCAACGCAAAGGTTTAACACCTAGCGCGAAGAAAGGTGCCGCAACGGCTAGCCCCGGATGAAGGGGTAGAGACTCACTGTTGCCCTGGAATGGCAAATACTCGAAAGGGTTCTCAGTTGACACGAGATAGTCCGACGATTGGTACTCTTGCGCAAATGCTTGACTCGGCCAATTCATGGTGGTCAGGCGATCAATATGAGACCAAGTCAAGTGTATCGGTGCAAACAAGACTTCATTTGCAAAGTTCCACCAGCGCGAATTGCCTGCCGCCAGTTCTCCTTCGATAAATGAAATGGCTTCGGCTGTTTCGGCAATCTTAGGCTGAAGGCGAGCGCCTGTAAGGTCAATGGATGCAAGAGCCGCATCGTCAAAAAAACAGGCTTCTTTCAACGCGATTTGACGATAAGCATCTATGGACAGCGGGTAACCTGAAACGATCCCATGATCAGCAGTAGCCAAGTGAGCGTGACCCACCATGATGTTGCCAGCCAAGCCCGCCAAACGTCGAAAATCTGCAATTGCACTTGGCTTGTCATCTATGAAATAGAACACATCGTGGCAAAAAACATTGCTGGGCTGAAAAGTCTCTATCGGGAGCGGTGTTTTTTTTCCAGAAACAGCGCACAAGAGAAGGTTGGGTTTAACGGCCATGTAGCGGCTCGCCAAGCAAAGTTTGCTAAAAACCGAGTCAGTGCCAAGAGCAGTGATTCCGCGCGTTGTCAGCCAATTTAAAAAATGGCCTACGCCGCATCCCACCTCAATCAACGGCTGGCCAGGTTGCACGCCAAGCTTTAAAAGGCCAAGTCCTGAAAAAAATGTGGGGGCTGAGCCGCGCAGTGCAAAGTAATCTGCAACCGGCCCAAATTCGAGCGCTTGCATCACGTCGCAGGCAAGAAGTTCGGGGTCGTTGGCTAGCAATCGCTCAGCGATGCGGTGACATTCGCTAAGCGGAGCAATGGTCGGGGCGAAGTCGTCTGTGTCCTGTAACAGTAAAGCAGCCGCGTTGGCGAAGTCTTGCATTTTGACAAGCGTACACACCTGCGTTGCAAGTTCTGCCCGATCAACACGGAGAAAACTGATGTCAAAGACCATCGGCCACGTTTGAGCGCTGCCTTCACTCGACCAATACCCAAACGCGGTGTTTTCTCCAACCGCGTGAAACTTCAACCGCGCACGCGTGACGGGGTCAAGCAACTCAAACCAACGCGGGCTCATAAAGCGGTTTTGTAAGAAATACCTACTGATTGTAACAAGGCATGCTGAAACTCTTGAGCTGCGCCTTCGTGAACCAGATTGAACTCTTCTAGCGCGGTCGCAACCCTGAACTGTGCTGTCCGTTCGTAATGCTCCATCTGCACGACACGGTCGATGGTGTCTGCCGCATGAAACGCTCGGGCAAGGGGCGAGGCAAGATTGTTGATCTCATCAAAAAGGCGACTCACCCGGGTGCAATATTGCTCCGAAAATGCACCCAACGCACGCAAACGCAATGCGCTGATTACACGGTCTAAGTGGTCACCCAAAAGTACCTCACCGGTAAAGCCGGCATCAGGCAGGTACGCATTGTGGAGGTGATGGCAAAGCCCAATCAGCCAAGCGTCTTCCCGGTCCGCGCCAAATATGTCAGCTAACAAAAAAGCATAGACCGCGACCATGATGCAATGGTCGCTGTGCATCTCTGCGGGCTCAAGTGCAATGCGTGGTTTGCCTGGGCAGGTTGCGCCGGCCCGTGGTGACGCTGTTGACAGCGTCACCCAAGTCGGTACCTTGGTAGGGGCCTGCGCATAAATCTTGTCAAGCTGATCACAAGCAGCAGTCAACGTATCACTCATTGACTTTGTAAGGGACTGCTGGGCCAGTATGGAATTTGACAGTACAACGAGCCTGTCAGACTGACCGATACCAACGTCTTGAAGGACACTTGGCGTAATAGCGCCTAGGCGTGCAGCACCCACAATTGCAGCGCACCACGCATCAGCTTGCAGTGGCTGGCCTGAGCGGAGTGGTTCGGTAGCCCTCAAAAAAATGTGGGTTGCATAGGAGTGCGATCCAAGGTTTTGGGCGTAAAGCCGTTTGATATCGTTGAGCTCTCGCAGGAAGGCTAATTGAACAGCGACCGCATGACCTACTCCAGCCAATCCACCCACCCTGGCAAAATCTACGACATCACCCAAGCCGACTTGTGTCACGAAAACTCTCGCCCAATCGCGTTCGGGCCACCGGAAATTTCAATAAGCTCGTCAATCGCAGCACCCATTTCAACGTAATCAATGGTGTTTACGTTCACCGGCTGACCAGGCTGGTCAATCATCGTGATTGTGAGCTCTCCACCAAGATGCTGGCGGAACTCTTCCAGCCCATCAAAGAGTGTTTTTTTGTCTGCGAGACGTGGATGCGAAGTTGGCAAACCAATTTGGGCTAAACAACCCACAACCCGGTGCGCATCAACCTTTGACAGCCCGTACACGCGTGAGCTGTACAGACTGTCAAGCGCTACACCGATAGACACTGCTTCGCCGTGGCGCAGTGTGTAGTTCGACAGCGGTTCAAGCTTGTGCGCGCTCCAATGTCCAAAGTCCAGTGGTCTGGCCATTTCAGCCTCAAAAGGGTCTCCGCCGCGCGTGATGTGCTCCAGATGCAGCAGCACAGAGTGTTTAAGCGCCTGATGGGTTTTTTCTGCATCTCGGTTAAAGATCAGGGAGGCATTGGCAACCAAAGTCTCAAACTGTTCCGCTGATTTAAGCAGACTCACTTTGACTGCCTCGGCAAACCCGCATCTGAAATCACGATTCGGCAGTGTCTCCAATATTTTGGCGTCATTGATGACTGCCCAAGGCGTCGCAAAAGTACCAAGCCAATTTTTCTTTTCAAAAAAATTAATGGCGTTCTTGACGCCCACACCAGAATCGCCTTGCGCGAGCGTGGTCGTGGGAATTCGAATCAGCCGTATGCCTCGGTGTGCAGTTGCTGCAGCAAACCCGACCGCGTCAAGCACAGCTCCACCACCGATTACAAGCACGTAGCTTCTTCTGTCAAGGTTTGCCTTGTTAAACGTTGACAACATTGATTCAACTAAGCGTGGGTCACGTTTGCAGTCTTCCCCGCCCGGTACAAACTGGACATCGTCCACCACATCAATATGCTCTTCGTCATTGAGTCGGGCATGTAGCTTTTTGAAGGCGTCGCCTTGTGAGGCCTGGAGGCCGTTGTCCACCCAGATCTGCACCTTTGCGGGTGCTGGGCCCGAGCGCTCGATTAGCGCCGTTAGAACTTCGATGTCTGCGCTGAACACATCTTTTGTAAAACGTAAACGCTGAACCTGAGGAACGTCAAAGCGAATGTCGTAAGAATCGTCAACTTTTGAAAACTGTGTAGTCATGTTGTGTGTTTTTGGTCTGCAGGTAAAAATCAGTTGATTAAGGAGTCTGCTTACGGTTGTTGAATTTGAACCTCAGACAACTGAGTTTTTTTTGTGCTGTCACCACACAACTCTTTGGGCTGCTCTGATAGTATTCTAGGCACGCCAGGCCGTCTCCGGCCAACCTCAAGGACATCCCGTTCTAAGTGAGGGGCTTTTTTTGATTCACGAAACTAGATTGGTATCAAACACCTCATTCTTACGGTTAGTCTCGTGATGAACATCTGACCCTGCCCCCAAAAAACGTGCTTTACGGACGGTGGGCATAACATCGGTTTTTTGAGTTGCAAATAAGTTAAGGTAATGCTGATTAAGGTCCACGGCAGGCGAGGCTGAAACGTTACATGACGATGAAACAACAGACCCTTGCCATGGCCGCTGACCAATCGGGGTACGAGCAGTACCACAAGCGGACGAGGCGAGACGAGTTTCTGGCGACCATGGAGGCGATCATGCCATGGGAGGCGCTGTGCGCAGTCATCGAGCCGCACTACCCGAAGGTCGGTAATGGCCGTCCGCCCATTGGCCTGGAGCGCATGCTGCGCATTCACTTTATCCAGCACTGTTTCAACCAAGCCGGTCTGGCCTGCGAGGAGGCGTTGTACGATAGTGCCAGTCTGCACCGCTTCGTGGGTATCGATCTGGGCAGTGAGCCGGTGCCTGATGCCACCACGCTGCTGAAGTTTCGGCGCCTACTCAATAACAACAAGCTCGGTGAGGCGCTGTTCGCGCAGGTGGGGCAAGAACTGCAGGCCCGAGGCTTCAAGGTCAACACCGCCACCATCGTGGACGCCACCATCATCGGCGCACCCAGCTCCACCAAGAACGCGGACAAGGCGCGCGACCCCGAAATGCATCAAACCCGCAAGGCCCAGTAGTGGTACTTCGGCATGAAGCTGCGCAGCGCAGTGGACAGCCAAAGCGGTCTGACGCACAGCGCCGTCGTCACAGCGGCCAATGTGCACGACAAGCATCCGTTGCCTGACTTGCTGCATGGGCAAGAGCGGCGCGTGTGCGGTGACTCAGCCTATGCCAGCCAAAAAAAGCTGATTGAAGGCAAAGCGCCCAAAGCCAAATACTTCACCAACCAGCGCACGCGTCGCAACGGCATCGTGGACGAGGCCCTCAAGGCGAAGAACTCGCGACAAGGCGCGCATCCGCTCGCGCGTGGAGCATGTGTTCGGCGTGGTCAGGCGGCTGTGGGGTTTTGGCAAGGTGCGCTACCGCGGCCTGGCCAAGAACGCGACACGGGCGTTCACGGCCCTGGCACTGGCCAATATCTACCTCAGCCGACAACGGTTGATGGCACAGGTGCGCCCATGAGGGCACAAAACGAGCCGTGAGACCCGCGCAACAGGCCCGATGGGCCGCAAGCAGCGTCGCGCGGCGACGTGTTGAGTCCAAATCGATCTGCCATCAACCCGACTGGGTTCTTTGACGGCGCTTATTCAGCGTAGC
>JANYED010000078.1 GCA_025363315.1 Polaromonas sp. | reverse complement strand
GTTGCAGTTGATGACGAAAATCAGGTTGTCCAACTTTTCACGCGCAGCCAGCCCAATCGCGCCGAGTGATTCAACTTCGTCCATCTCACCGTCGCCGCAGAATACCCAGACCTTGCGGTTTTCAGTATTGGCAATGCCGCGTGCATGCAGATATTTGAGAAAGCGCGCCTGGTAAATCGCCATCAAGGGGCCAAGACCCATCGACACCGTGGGGAACTGCCAAAACGATGGCATCAACTTGGGGTGCGGGTAGCTTGACAAGCCCTTGCCATCAACCTCTTGCCTAAAGTTAAGCAACTGCTCTTCTGTCAGGCGGCCTTCCAGGTAAGCACGGGCATAAACACCGGGAGATACGTGGCCTTGAATGTAGAGGCAGTCTCCGCCGTGCTCTTTGCCAGGCTCCGTACTTTCAGCATGCCAAAAATGATTGAAGCCCGCGCCAAACATGCTGGCCAGTGATGCGAATGAACCAATGTGCCCGCCCAAATCACCGCCATCAGCCGGGTGCAAACGATTGGCTTTGACCACCATCGCCATTGCATTCCATCGCATGTAGGCACGCAAACGTTTTTCAAATTCAAGGTTGCCAGGCGCATGCTCTTCCTGCTCTGGCTCAATGGTGTTGACATAACCTGTGGTGGCGGAAAAAGGCATGTCAATGCTTTTTTGCCGCGCATGTTCCAGCAATTGCTCAAGCAAAAAGTGCGCGCGCTCCGGGCCTTCGCTTTCAATCACGGCAGACAGAGCGTCCATCCACTCCCGCGTTTCCTGAGTGTCTTTGTCGATTGCGCTGGGCACTGAAATTGGGTTGGCCGCCATGTCTTGTCTCCTGATTTAAATCACGTTTATGTTGAAAACCATCGCCACATGCGAGTTTGTCACCACGCTTTTAGGCTCAAGGCACTAGTTTCGCATATATTTTCCTAAATTTCAAATTGTGCTTTTGCTTTTCACATTAAGAAATTACGCTCAAGCCAAGCGTGCCGCACATCAAGACATTCGGCAATGCAGTCACTTAAACTACGGATAAGAAAATTTGCTGATGCACAACACCCCACACACTGTCCCGGCAACTGCCAGCAGCCCTGCAAAACTGGCTTGGTGGCGGCGCTGGTGGCGCACGCAGTCGCCTGCGCGGCAAGACCGTTTTTTTGTGCTCGGCCCGCTCCTGGCAGTGATGCTGTTTTTGGCAGCAGTTGTTGCTGCTTTCGGCTATTTGCGCCTGGAAGAAACTGACCGCGAACAGCAAGCGCTCAAACGCGATGTGGAATATGCGCAGCAGCGACTGCGGCTTCGCTTGCTGGAGCGGCAAGAACAACTGATGCGCATGAGCCGCGACATTTCCAACAAAGACATTGATGCCGAGGAATTTTCTGCGCAGGCTGAAGGGCTGATCAACCAGTACCCTGAGCTGCTGGCCGTGACCTGGGTCGACGCCAAACGGCGCGTCAAGGCAGCCTACCTGTCGCCCAGCGCGCAGGCGCCGCAGGTTCGCGTGGTCGGTGAGCCGCTCAAGAACGGAGAAACAGACAGCACCTACGGGTTGGCCCGCGACTTGCGCCAGCCGGTTTATTCGCGTCCGTTGCAAGGGGCCGACAACAACAGCGCGCCCACGCTGCAAATACTGGTGCCGGTCGATGAGCAGGGGAAATTTGCCGGTGTCGTGATGGGTGACTATTCGATTGACGGCTTGCTGCGCTTTGGGGTGCCCACCGAGATCACCGCCAAATACGCCGTCACATTGGTCGACGACAAAAGCCGTGTGCTGGCAGGCAATATGCCGCCACCGCGCAACCCGGTCGTGCGCTTGTTGCCCTGGCCAGACGGCGGCAGCGGCGAATACGAAATCCCGGTGTCGCCCGTGGGCAATGGCTTGCTGATCAAAGCGCAGGCTTACCGAACATCGCTTGGCGTGGTGGGTAGCGGTTTTTTCTGGCTGGTCAGCGCCCTCAGCGCTTTGACAGTGTGGATGCTGATGGGCACTTGGCGGCACACCCGCAGACGCGTGCAGGCGCAGCAGGCGCTGATCACTGAAACCAATTTTCGGCGGGCGATGGAAAACTCCATGGCCACCGGCATGCGCGCCCTCGATTTGCACGGCCGTATCACCTACGTCAACCCCGCGTTTTGCCAGATGACAGGCCTGCAGGAGTCTGACCTGGTCGGCCGCAAGCCGCCGTTTCCACACTGGCCCGCAGAAGACGTCGAAACCTCAATGAAAATGCTCATCGAAGAGCTGGCGGGCCGCACGCCGCCTGGCGGGTTTGAAGTTCGTGTCCAGCGCAAAAACGGCGATATTTTCGATGCCCGGATGTACGTGTCACCACTCATCGACCCGAAAGGCCAGCAAACTGGCTGGATGACATCGATGACTGACATCACCGAGCCACGGCGAATACGAGATGAGCTTTCAGCGTCGTATGAGCGCTTTACCACCGTGCTTGAGGGACTTGATGCTGCGGTTTCTGTCGCACCCTTGGGCAGTGAAGAACTGCTGTTTGCCAACCGGCTGTACCGCTCGTGGTTTGGCGCTGCAGTGTCTGGTCACATGAACCTGATCGCGCAGGCTGGCGTGCCGCCAACACCCACTACCGACGATGCGCTGGACGCGGTAGACGGCCTGGCAGGCCTGCCTACTGATACCCTAACCACTGCACAAACTGAAAACGCAGAGATCTACATCCCCGAGCTGTCCAAATGGCTCGAGGTGCGCTCCCGCTACCTGACCTGGGTCGACGGCCGTCTGGCGCAAATGGTGATTGCCACTGACATCACGCCGCGCCGCCATGCCGAGAGCCAGGCTGCCCAGCAAAACGAACGCGCCCAAACCGCCAGCCGCCTGATCACCATGGGCGAAATGGCGTCCAGCGTGGCGCACGAACTGAACCAGCCGCTCACGGCCATCAACAATTACTGCAACGGCATGGTGACGCGGATCAAAGGCGACAAAATCACCACTGAAGACCTGCTGCTGGCGCTGGAAAAAACCGCCAAACAGGCGCATCGGGCGGGGCAAATCATTCAGCGTATCCGGTCCTTCGTCAAGCGCAGTGAGCCCAACCGCACGCTGGCTGATGTGCCCACGCTGGTCAGCAACGCGATGGAGTTGGCTGACATTGAACTGCGCCGCCACAACGTGCGGCTGTCGCACTACCTGGCTGCGCGCCTTCCCGAGGTAATGGTTGACCCTATCCTGATTGAGCAGGTGCTGATCAACCTGATGAAAAATGCGGCAGAGTCCATAGAACAGGCGCAACTGCCCGCTGCGCGCCGCAGTGTGGAACTGCGTGTGGTGCCAAAAACTATCGAGGCGCAACGGGTGGTGGAGTTTTCAGTCACCGACTCTGGCAAGGGCTTGTCACCGGACGTGATGAACCGGCTGTATGAGGCGTTTTACTCCACCAAGTCTGAAGGCATGGGGATTGGCTTGAAACTTTGCCGGAGTATTGTCGAGTCGCACCACGGCAGACTGCAGGCCGAGAACCTTTACAATGACATGCAGATTGTGGGCTGCCGATTTACCTTCTGGATCCCTGTCTCACCCCTTCCGGATGCTGTGTCGCCCGCTACAGGTTTTGCAGCAGGCACACCGCTCTGAACAGCCCGCAGCAGTTTTTTTGAACAGTTCTCAAAGAAAGTACGTCCCAGTATGAGCTTGATTCCAAAAAAAGGCACCGTCTACGTTGTCGATGACGATGAGGGTGTACGCGACTCGCTGCAGTGGCTGCTGGAAGGCAAAGACTACCGCGTGCGCTGCTACGACTCGGCCGAAACTTTTTTGAGCCGTTACGACGCGCGTGAAGTCGCTTGCCTGATTGTCGACATCCGCATGGGCGGCATGACCGGGCTGGAGCTGCAAGACAAGCTGGTCGAACGCAAATCGCCGCTGCCGATTGTCTTTATCACCGGCCACGGCGACGTGCCGATGGCGGTCAACACCATGAAAAAAGGGGCGATGGACTTCATTCAGAAACCCTTCCAGGAGGAAGCGCTGAGCAACCTGGTCGAGCGCATGCTGGAGCAAGCCAAAGAAGCTTTTGCAGGTCACCAGCAGTCGGCCAGCCGCGACGCGCTGCTGGCCAAGCTCACATCGCGTGAGTCACAGGTGCTTGAGCGTATTGTCGCGGGCCGCCTGAACAAACAAATCGCCGACGACCTGGGCATCAGCATCAAGACAGTGGAAGCGCACCGCGCCAACATCATGGAAAAGCTGAACGCCAACACCGTGGCTGACTTGCTGAAGATTGCACTGGGTTCAACCACGCCCAAGGCTTGATCAACGACTCTGGTTGCTACGGTTTTGGTAGCTGCTCGCGCCCGTATCCATTGGCTAAAACGATGAATATGGGCGTTTTTATTGGTAAATGCATCTAAAACCATCCCTCACAAGCCATGACAGCCCAAATTATCGATGGAAACGCACTCTCAAGGCAATTGCGCCTTGACGTTGCTCGTCGCGCTGGTGCGTTGCGAGCGCGAGGCATCACGCCAGGGCTGGCAGTGGTGCTGGTGGGCAACAACCCGGCCAGCCAGGTGTATGTGCGCAACAAGGTCAAAGCCTGCGAAGACAACGGTTTGTATTCAGTGCTGGACAAACACCCCACGACCCTTAGCGAAGCTGATTTGCTGGCGCGGGTTGAAGCGCTGAACAACGATCCGGCGATTCACGGCATTTTGGTGCAACTGCCCCTTCCTGCACATATTGATGCGCAAAAAGTCATTGAGGCGATTGCGCCCGCCAAAGATGTAGATGGCTTTCATGTCGCCAGCGCCGGCGCGCTGATGGTTGGTCAGCCCGGTTTTTGGCCGTGCACGCCTTACGGGTGTATGAAGATGCTCGAAAGTATCAACTACGATTTGCGCGGTAGGCACGCCGTTGTGATTGGCCGAAGCAACATCGTTGGCAAACCCATGGCGCTGATGCTGCTGCAAAAAAACGCAACCGTCACGATTTGCCACAGCGCCACGGCCAACTTGAAAGCGATGACACTGCAAGCCGACGTGATCGTGGCGGCAGTAGGAAAGCGCAACGTGCTAACAGCGGACATGGTTAAACCCGGCGCTGTGGTGATTGACGTGGGCATGAACCGCAAAGATGACGGCAAGCTCTGCGGTGATGTCGATTTTGAAGGTGTCAGCAAGGTTGCCGGCTACATTACGCCCGTACCAGGCGGCGTGGGCCCAATGACGATCACCATGCTGCTGGTCAATACTTTGGAAGCTGCAGAGCGCCTCTAAAGCGACTGTTTCTCGCGGCTCAAACGCCAAAGCGCAAAACCCGCGCACATCCACTGTCCAAAATACATCACACTGCCCACGCCGTGCAGCAGCTTCAAGTTGCCGCCGTCAGAGCGTGCGCTAACGATACGCGGCGACAAACCAAACTCCACCAGCACTGCCAACAGCAGCCCAGTCACTATAAATCTAATAGCTGCTCGCGCCCGTGAGTCTTGGGCTACAGCCTCTTTTTGATTACAAACTAGCAATAAAAACATCGCGCAGGCAATGCTAAGCCAGGTTTGCGCGGTAAACAGTTTTGCGGCCATTTGCCCCGCTGCTGCCGGGCTAGGCATGTGGGTGAACAGCATGGGGACGATGACGAATCCTAAAGCTGTCAAGCTGCCCCACCACAAGGCAGCAACCATCAAACCCGCACGATATCTCATCTGTGTATCTTTTCAAGCGGGGGCCACAGGTCTGGCTTTGCCAGCCTGTAGGCGCAGCGGCCCCCCCGGGGGGTAGCGTCCACACGAAGTGAGAAAGCGTGGGGGCTCATATGTACATGACGGCGATGATTTCATAGCGCTTGAGGCCGCCGGGCGCCTGGAATTCAACCGAATCGCCTTCGTCTTTGCCAATCAGCGCACGTGCAATCGGCGAGCTGATATTGACGCGGCCTTGCCTGATGTCGGCTTCGTCTTCACCCACGATTTGGTAAGTGACTTTGTTGCCTGATTCTTCGTCTTCAAGTTCAATCGTCGAGCCAAACACCACCTTGCCGCCTGCATCCATTTCTGACGGGTCAATGATTTGCGCGACTGACAGCTTGCCTTCGATCTCTTGAATTCGACCTTCGACAAAACCTTGGCGGTCTTTGGCGGCTTCGTACTCTGCGTTTTCGCTCAAGTCGCCCTGCGCGCGGGCCTCAGAAATCGCGTTGATGACCCACGGGCGATCAACGGTTTTGAGTTGATGTAACTCGGCTTTGAGCTTTTCAGCGCCGATTTTGGTGACAGGAATAGTGGCCATGGTGTGTCTCTTTAAATGCGAAACCGCCACGGGTTACCCTGTGGCGGCGTTATTGGCATCTGAGTTTAATTGAAATTATGAGACCAGTTGCTCATGCATTTCCTGGACGGAAATAACGCCTAAATTTTTAAGGTGCTTCATACCTTCAACCGCCGCTTCAGCGCCAGCAATGGTGGTGAAGGTGGTGACCCGCGCCAGCAGCGACGAGGTGCGGATTTGCCGTGAATCGGCAATCGCATTACGCCGCTCTTCAACCGTGTTGATAACCAAGGCAATTTCATTGTTCTTGATCATGTCCACCACATGCGGGCGACCTTCAGTGACCTTGTTGACAATACCGCACACGATGCCTGCGGCGGTAATAGCTGCAGCCGTGCCTTTAGTCGCCACAATATCAAACTTCATAGCAGCTAACGCCCGTGCCACTTCGACTGCACGAGGTTTGTCGTTGTTTTTGACGGTCAAAAAGACGCGGCCAGAGGTCGGCAGCTTGGTACCTGCACCGAGTTGCGATTTGACAAACGCCTCGCCAAACGTTTTGCCCACGCCCATCACCTCGCCAGTGGACTTCATCTCTGGGCCGAGGATCGTGTCCACGCCTGGGAACTTGACGAACGGGAACACGGCTTCTTTCACGCTGAAATACGGTGGCGTGACTTCTTTCGCTTTTCCGTCATGTATGAGGCCTTGCGAAGCCAGCGATTGGCCGACCATGCAGCGCGCTGCAACTTTCGCCAACTGGATACCGGTTGCCTTGCTGACGAAGGGCACGGTGCGTGAGGCACGTGGGTTGACTTCGAGCACGTAGATCACGTCTTTGTCATCGACATGCTGGATCGCAAACTGCACGTTCATCAAACCGACCACGTTCAGCGCCGCAGCCATGGCCGCGGTCTGGCGTTTGACCTCTGTGACTGTCTCTGCGCTTAGTGAATACGGCGGCAGGGAGCAAGCCGAATCGCCGCTGTGCACGCCCGCTTGCTCGATGTGCTCCATCACGCCGCCGATAAAGGTTGCACCCGTATCGTCACGAATGCAGTCCACATCGCATTCAATCGCGTCGTTTAGAAAGCGGTCAAGCAGCACAGGCGAGTCGTGGCTGACTTTGACGGCTTCACGCATATAGCGCTCCAGGTCACGCTGCTCATGCACGATTTCCATCGCTCGGCCACCCAGAACGTAGCTGGGGCGCACCACCAGCGGGTAGCCGAGGGTGCTGGCCTTTTCAAGCGCTTCAGGCTCGGTACGAGCGGTTGCGTTCGGCGGCTGCTTCAAAGCCAATTCGCGCAGCAGTGCCGAGAAACGCTCGCGGTCTTCAGCCGCGTCAATCATGTTGGGCGAGGTGCCGATGATGGGCACGCCGTTGGCTTCCAAATCAAGCGCCAACTTCAAAGGCGTTTGACCGCCGTATTGCACGATCACGCCAAACGGCTTTTCTTTGTCGACAATCTCCAGCACGTCTTCGAGCGTCAGCGGCTCAAAGTACAGGCGGTCCGAGGTATCGTAGTCGGTTGATACGGTTTCAGGGTTGCAGTTGACCATGATGGTCTCGTAGCCGTCTTCACGCATGGCCAGGGCGGCATGTACGCAGCAGTAGTCGAACTCAATGCCCTGACCAATACGGTTCGGCCCGCCACCGAGCACCATGATTTTTTTCTTGTTGGTGGGCTCGGCTTCGCACTCACTGCCTTCGGCCTCATAGGTCGAATACAAGTAGGCGGTGTCGGTGGCAAACTCTGCGGCGCAGGTGTCAACACGCTTGTACACAGGCCGTACGCCCAGGCCTTTACGCGCCTCACGAATCGCAGTGTCAGTGGTTTTGAGCTGGCGGGCAAGGCGACGGTCTGAAAAGCCTTTTTGCTTCAATGCACGCAACGTCACTGCGTCAATCTTGTCGAGCGAAGTCGTTTCCAACTCCAGCTCAATTTTGACGATCTGCTCGATCTGCGCCAAAAACCAGGGGTCGATTTTTGTCAGTGCAAACACTTCGTCCACGCTCATGCCCATAGCGAATGCGTCGCCCACGTACCAGATGCGGTCAGGACCCGGTGCACCCAACTCTTTTTCAAGCACTTCACGGTCCTGGGTTTTTTCGTTCATGCCGTCAACGCCGACTTCCAAGCCGCGCAAGGCTTTTTGGAAGGACTCTTGAAAGGTACGGCCCATCGCCATGACTTCGCCTACCGACTTCATTTGTGTGGTCAGGCGTGAATCCGCTGTTGGGAATTTCTCAAATGCAAAGCGCGGAATTTTGGTGACGACGTAATCGATGCTTGGCTCAAAACTGGCTGGCGTTGCACCGCCCGTGATTTCGTTGCGCAGCTCATCGAGTGTGTAGCCAATTGCCAGTTTGGCGGCGACTTTGGCAATTGGGAAACCCGTGGCCTTTGACGCCAGCGCTGAGGAACGTGATACTCGCGGATTCATCTCAATGACCACCATGCGGCCATCGACAGGGTTGATGGAGAACTGCACGTTAGATCCGCCGGTGTCGACACCAATTTCACGCAGTACCGCCAGTGATGCATTGCGCAAAATCTGGTATTCCTTGTCAGTCAGCGTTTGCGCAGGCGCAACGGTGATGGAGTCGCCGGTGTGTACGCCCATTGGATCAAGGTTTTCAATTGAGCAAACAATGATGCAGTTGTCAGCCGTGTCGCGCACAACTTCCATCTCGTATTCTTTCCAGCCCAGCAGCGACTCTTCAATCAACAGCTCGTTGGTGGGTGACGCCTCAAGTCCGCGTTTGCAAATGACTTCAAACTCTTCAGAGTTATAAGCAATGCCGCCGCCTGTACCGCCCAGCGTGAAGCTGGGGCGAATCACGGTCGGGAAGCCCAGCGTTTTTTGCACGGCCCAAGCCTCGTCAAGCGTGTGCGCAATGCCGCTTCTAGCAGAGCCCAAACCGATTTTGGTCATCGCGTCTTTGAACTTCAGGCGGTCTTCGGCCTTGTCAATGGCTTCGGGCTTGGCACCAATCAATTCGACCTTGTACTTCTCCAAAACGCCGTGGTGCCACAGATCGAGTGCGCAATTTAGCGCGGTTTGCCCACCCATGGTGGGCAAAATCGCGTCGGGCTTTTCTTTGGCGATAATTTTTTCAACTGTCTGCCAGGTGATCGGCTCGATGTAGGTCACGTCCGCCGTGGCCGGGTCGGTCATGATAGTGGCCGGGTTGCTGTTGATCAATATGACCTTATAGCCCTCTTCACGCAGCGCCTTGCAGGCCTGCACGCCAGAGTAGTCAAACTCGCAAGCCTGCCCAATGATGATGGGGCCCGCCCCGATGATCAGGACGGATTTGATGTCGGTGCGTTTAGGCATTACTTGCTTCCTCTGTGCTGTTCCATCAATGCCGTAAATCGTTCAAAAAGGTAAGAAATATCATGCGGCCCAGGCGATGCCTCGGGGTGACCCTGAAAGCAAAACGCAGGCTTGTCAGTCCACGCCAGCCCTTGCAGCGTGCCGTCAAACAAACTGATGTGTGTGGCGCGCAGGTGGGACGGCAAGCTCTTCATGTCCACTGCAAAGCCGTGATTTTGGCTCGTGATGCTGACTTTAGACGTGTCCAAATCCTTGACTGGGTGGTTCGCACCATGATGGCTTTGCTGCATCTTGAATGTTTTGGCACCCGCGGCAAGGGCCATGATCTGGTGGCCCAGGCAGATGCCGAACGTGGGGATACCAGTTTCAATCAACTCGCGAACAGCGGCAATAGCGTAGTCGCACGGCCCAGGGTCACCGGGGCCGTTGGACAAAAAGATGCCATCGGGTTTGAGTTTTAAAACGTCTGAGGCGGATGTTTGCGCAGGCACAACCGTGACGCGCGCGCCGCGCTCGGCCAGCATGCGCAGGATGTTTTTTTTCACGCCAAAATCGTAGGCAACAACGTGGAACTTGGGGGCAGTTTGCACACCGTAACCCACACCCAGCCGCCACTCGGTTTGCGTCCACTCATAGCTTTGTTGAACCGACACGACTTTGGCCAGATCCAGACCCGCCATGTTAGGGGCGGCTTTGGCAAGAGCGATGGCTTTGTCTATCAAAGCTTGCGAGGCGACTTCACCCGCGGGCAAGGCCATGATGCAGCCGTTTTGCGCGCCCTTGCTGCGCAAATGACGTGTTAACTGCCGGGTGTCGATATTGGCAATAGCTACTGTGCCTTCTTTGGACAGATACTCGGACAGCGTCATCGACATGCGAAAGTTAGACGCCAGCAACGGCAAATCTTTGATGATCAACCCTGCGGCATGGACTTTTTCAGACTCGACATCTTCAGCATTCACGCCGTAGTTGCCGATGTGCGGGTAGGTCAGCGTGACCAGTTGCTGGCAGTAGCTGGGGTCGGTCAAGATTTCCTGATAGCCCGACATGGCTGTATTAAAAACCACCTCGCCGACCGTGTGACCGGGAGCACCTATGGAATTGCCAACAAAGACTGTGCCGTCTGCCAGCGCCAAAATGGCTTGGGGGTTGGTAATGGATGATCCCTGTAGAGACAAAAGCACGGGGCACTCCGATGAATTGCGGCTAGCCCAAGCACTAAATCAACTGTCTTTTTGTACGGGACAGGATAGCTGCTTTTAAATGAATTTTGCTTGTTGGCGCTTGGGATGAGCTGTGTTTGGAAAAGCCACTGATTATAGCCTTTGACCCAGCGCTGATAAGCCCTGCATCGACGAGAAATGCAGGCAAATCGCCGCCGCCGCAGCCACATTCAGCGACTCTTCCCCGCCAGGCTGGGCAATGCGCACTTTGGCAGCAGCGCTGGCCATCAACGACGCGCCAACACCCTGCCCTTCATGCCCCATCACCCAGGCGCAGGGTGATGGCAATTTCGTTTGGCCTAAAACATCGCCTTCATGCGAACTGGTCACCAGCATAGGCACAGCAAGGGCGTGGAGCGCGTCTGCGTCCACGCCTTCAAGCAACTGCAGGCCAAAGTGCGCCCCCATGCCAGCGCGCAACACCTTTGGCGACCACAACGCAGCCGTGCCTTTGAGCGCAATCACCTGACAAAAGCCAAACGCCGCTGCACTGCGCAGCATTGAGCCGACATTGCCCGCGTCTTGCACACGGTCCAAAATCAAACTGGCTCTCATGGGTTGAATCTGCGGCTGATCCGGCAAATCCACCACAAAACCGATGCTGGCTGCAGACTCCAGGCCACTGATGTCAGCGAACAAAGCATCGGGGATAACTATGCTTTTGATAGCTGCTCGCGCCCATGTTGATTGGGCTACAGGCCAAAATGATTCTGAAAATATGGCCAAAGCGGGTTTTAAGCCACGCAGCAGTGCTGCTTGACACAAATGATCGCCTTCCAGCCACACCCGACCCAGCTTGCGGTAAGCCGTGTTGTCGGTTGACAGCTTGCGCAGGTCTTTGATCAGCGGGTTGCTGGCCGACGTGATGCGCTCCGGCGTTGCCGTCATCGCAAGACCGCGGCCACAGGCGCAAATGATTTTCGGTGCTGCGGACAAGCGCCATGCGCGCGAAGCGCCAACAAATGTGTCACGGTGCCATAGCCTTTGTGCCCTGCAAAGCCATATTGGGGGAACAGCAGATCGTATTCGGCACACCAGCGGTCGCGGGTTACCTTGGCGAGGATCGAGGCTGCAGAGATAGCGGGCACCTTTGCGTCACCTTTGACGATGGCCTCGGCCAGCATGCCCAAAGCAGGCAGCCGATTGCCGTCGACCAGCGCTTTGTGGGGCTTCAGGCGCAAGCCTTCGACCGCCCGTTTCATGGCCAGCATGGTGGCCTGCAGAATGTTTAGAGCGTCGATTTCTTCAACGGTGGCCATGGCAATCGAACAGCACAGCGCTTTGGCGCGGATTTCGTCATACAGCCTGCCGCGCTGCAAGGCGGTGAGCTTTTTCGAATCGGCCAAGCCTTTGATTGGGTTCAGTTCGTCCAGAATCACCGCAGCCGCCACCACCGGGCCCATCAGCGGCCCGCGCCCGGCCTCATCCACGCCGGCCGTCAAACCAGGCGTGTCCCACGACAACAACACTTGTTCAGCCTTTAAGAATGTTTTCAATCGCATCGGTGGCCAGTTTTGAGGTATCACGCTGCAGCTCGGTGTGCAGGTGGGCAAAGCGTTTTTCAAGGGCTACTATTTTTGCAGGCTCTCGCTCCTTGATATCGACCCATCGCAACACCGCTTCGCTAAGTGCTTTTGGCGTAGCGGCATCCTGCAGCAACTCGGGGACGACAAATTCTTCACACAATATGTTGGGCAAGCCGACCCACGGTTGCAACTGTTTGCGCTGCATGATGCGCCACGACAGCCAGTTCATGTTGTAAGCAATCACCATCGGGCGTTTGAAAAGCGCCGCTTCCAATGTGGCCGTTCCGCTGGCGATCAGCGTCACGTCGCAGGCGGCCAATGCGGTATGCGACTGGCCGTGCAAAATTTGAAGGTTTGGCGCACCAAGTTCGCTGGCAATCCTTTCGATCTCTGGCTGTAGCGAAGGAATCGCGGGGACTATAAATTTAATAGCTGGTCGCGCCCGATTTATAAGGGCTGCAGCCTGAAAGAACCGCGTGGCAAGGTAGTTTATCTCAGATTTCCGGCTGCCAGGCAGTATGGCAACGACAGTATCGGTATGGCCAAAACCCAACTTGGAACGGGCTGCGGCGCGGTCAGGCTGCATCGCTATAACATTGGCCAGCGGGTGGCCGACGTAGGTGGCGGGAATGCCATGCTCAGCCAGAAGTGCGACTTCAAAGGGAAAAACGCAGAGAATATGATCCACACTGCGGCGAATTTTTTCCACACGATCGGCACGCCACGCCCAGACGGACGGGCTGACGAAATGCACGGTTTTAATCCGTTTGGCTTTTAGCGCCGCTTCCAGATCGAGATTGAAGTCTGGCGCATCGACACCAATGAAAACGCCTGGCGGATTGGCGAGCAAGCGGTTTTTAAGTTGCTCACGTATGCCCACGATGCCGCGGTAGTGGCGCAGAACTTCCACATAGCCGCGCACCGCCAGCTTGTCGCTCGGCCACCAGGCATCGAAACCTTTTTGAGCCATCTGCGGCCCACCGATGCCAAAGGATTTAAGTTCGGGCCAGCGCGTTTTTAAACCATCAAGTAACAGTGCCGCCAACATATCGCCGGACGTTTCTCCGGCAACCATCGCCACTGTCGGCGCTTTGTACATGAGAAATTACCTGACAATGCCGCGCTGCGGCGATGTGCGCTCTAAAAACGAGAGCATCGAGAGCACGTCGGGAGCTGACTCAGGATACTTTTGCAGCAAACCGGCAATCTGCGCCTGTGCCGCTTCGAGCGTCAAATTTTGCCGGTACAAAGCCTTGTGCATGGCTTTGACAGCCGCAATCCGGTCGGACGAAAAACCGCGCCTGCGCAGCCCTTCAAAATTCATGCTGCGAGCTTCGGCGGGTTGGCCTTGCGACATGACAAACGGCGGCAAATCAGCAAACAGCAACGAGCACATGGCGGTCATGCTGTGCGCCCCAAGGCGTACAAACTGGTGCACGACAGTAAAGCCACCCAAAATCACCCAGTCGCCCACCTGCACATGCCCGGCCAGCTGCGAGTTATTGGCAAAAATAGTGTGGCTGCCGACCTGGCAGTCATGCGCCAGATGCACGTAAGCCATGATCCAATTGTCGTCGCCGACCCGCGTGACGCCAACATCTCCAGGAGAGCCAATGTTGAAGGTGCAAAACTCGCGAATAGTGTTGCGATCACCAATGACCAGCTTGCACGGCTCGCCAGCGTATTTTTTGTCTTGCGGAATCGCACCCAGGGAGTTGAATTGAAAAATACGGTTGTCTGCGCCAATCGTGGTGTGGCCTTCGATGACGCAATGCGCGCCAATCGTGGTGCGAGCGCCTACGCTGACGTGCGGACCGATAACGGTGTACGGCCCAACACTGGCAGTGCTGTCAATTTGGGCGTGCGGGTCAACAACGGCGGTTAAGTGAATACCCATGGGCAGTCAAGCAATGGTTCGCATGGTGCACATGAGCTGCGCTTCGCAGGCAACCGCATCACCCACGCGTGTGGTACCGGTGAATTTAAAAATACCGGCCTTCATGCGGTCCAAGCTAACGTCCATGATGAGTTGGTCGCCAGGCTCGACGGGGCGCTTGAATCGTGCGCCGTCAATACCCGCAAAGTAGTACACGGTTTTGTCATCGGGCGCCTGTCCCAGCATGTCAAAAGCCAGCAATGCGGCAGCTTGCGCCATGGCTTCCAGCATCAACACGCCAGGCATGACAGGGCGATGCGGAAAATGCCCCATGAAAAAAGGCTCATTGATGGTGACGTTCTTCAGCGCCTTGATGCGCTTGCCTTTTTCAATTTCCAGCACCCGATCAACCAGCAAGATCGGGTAGCGGTGCGGCAATTGCTTCAAAATCTGGTGAATATCCATCATGGTTGTTCTTCTTTAAATGTCTTTGGCCGTTCGGGCGTGTCCAAGCTGTTTTTCAACCACCTTCAGCCGCTCGCGCAACGCATGCAATCGCTTGAGGGTTGCAGCATTTTTCTCCCACGAGGCATTGTCGTCGATGGGGAACAATCCAGTGTAGTTGCCTGCTTGCAAAATCGAACGCGTTACCACCGAAGCGGCAGAAATATGGACGTGATCAGCCAGTGTCAAATGCCCCAATACCACTGCCCCGCCACCAATCGTGCAGTGCGCGCCGATGGTGGCACTGCCAGCAATGCCCACACATCCTGCAAGCGCTGAATGGGCGCCAATGCGTACGTTGTGGCCAATTTGAATCAGGTTGTCGAGCTTCACACCATCTTCAATCACAGTATCTTGCAGGGCGCCCCGGTCTATGCAGGTGTTGGCACCAATCTCCACGTCATTGCCAATACGCACATTGCCCAACTGCTCAATTTTCTCCCAGCGCCCGTCATGCGGCGCAAACCCAAAACCATCCGCACCAATCACAACGCCTGAATGAACAATGCAGCGCTCAGCAATGGAGCAGCCATCGCCCAACGTCACGCGGGGCGACAGCCGGCTGCCTGCGCCCACCGACGCATGCTGGCCAATCACGCAATGCTCGCCAATGTGCGCGCCAGCGTGGATCACAGCTCCCAGGCCGATGGCTGCAAATGCGCCAACGCGTACATCAGGCGCAAGCCGTGCAGAAGCATCTATACAGGCGCTAGGGTGAATGCTCGGTGCGAATGTCAGGTTGTGATGCTGTTTCCAAAACTGCGTCAACCGCGCAAAGTAAAAGTAAGGGTCAGCAACAACGATGTAGGTTCCGCGCTCGGCAGCCACGTGTTCCGCTGCAGCACCCACCACGACACAAGCGGCTTTGGAAGTCGCCAGCATTTGCGTATATTTGGGATGGCTTAAAAAGCTCAAAGCCTCGTTGGTGGCGCTTTCCAGGGGTGACAAGTTCTGAATGGGTAATCCAGAATCGCCAACCAGCCTCGCATCCGGGAACTCAGATGCCAGAGCCTGAAAAATGGTCGCCAGTTTGAGAGTCATGCTCGGACGGCACCACGACTTGGCCCGCTGATTTTGCGGGGCCGCAAACGCCTACTTGCCGTTTGCGCCATTCAGGATGCGAAGCACTTTGTCGGTGATGTCGTGCTTGGGATTGACGTACACCGCTTCTTGGACAATCAGGTCAAATTTCTCGGACTCAGCCAGCGTTTTGACGACTCGGTTGGCGCGTTCAATAACCTGTTGCAGTTCTTCGTTTTTGCGTGCGTTCAAGTCCTCTTGAAACTCACGGCGCTTGCGCTGAAAGTCACGGTCCTGGTCAACGAGCTGCTTTTGCCGCGTGTTGCGCTGGCTTTCCGCCAATGTTGGCGCTTCACGCTCGAACTTTTCTGAAGCAGTCTTCAACTGGGCGCCGGCATCGCCAAGCTCTTTCTCACGCTTGCCAAATTCCTGCTCAAGCTTGGTCTGAGCTGCTTTGGCCGAGTTCGCTTCGCGAAAAATCCTGTCAAGATTGACAATGCCGATTTTGAACTCTTGCGCGTCGGCGGAAAACACCGCGCATGACACCAGGCAAGCCAGCCAGAATTTGCGTGAAATATTCATCATTAGAAAGAAGTGCCGATTTGAAATTGGAATCGCTCTATTCTATCGCCTACTTTTTTCCGCAGTGGATTGGCAATGCCCAGGCGCAACGGGCCAACAGGTGACACCCAGCTCACGCCGAGGCCATAGGACGCTCGCAATTCGCTGATCTTGTAAGGGTCAAATTCACCAAAGACGTTGCCGACATCCACAAACCCGAAAAGCCGCAACGTACGGTCGTTGCCAGTTCCGGGAAACGGTGCACTGAGTTCACCGTTCAGCGTAATTTTTTTAGGTCCACCCGTTGACAAGCCAGAAATATCCCGTGGGCCAAGCGAGCCTTGTGAAAATCCGCGAACAGACCCCAAACCGCCTGAATAAAAATTCTTAAAAATCGGGAACGGTCGATTGTCCAGTCCGCGCCCCCAACCCAGCTCGGCGTTAAGCCCAATGGTGAATTGCTTGTTCAGGGGAATGTACTGCTGAATTTGGTAATTACCGCGCACATAGCGCGCATCGCCCGCTACACCCCACTCGCCGAACACGCGCTGATAGCGACCCTTGGTTGGCACAAGCGCACTGTCCCGGCTATCTCGTGCCCAACCAACTGTTAGTGGAATGGAGGTGCTGCTGTATCCAAACTGATTTGCATAAGCCTGGTAAGTCACTGGCAACGCATTTATGCCAGGCTCGATGGCCAGTCGTTCAAATCCGCCACCAAAATATACCGTATCAATTTCAGTGAATGGAATACCAAAACGAATGCTTGCACCAGTGGTCTTTAAGCCGTAGTCGCCACCCTGCCCGTCAAGTGGACGGGACGTTCGCCGGTAAACATCAAATGCACGGGAAATGCCGTCAGCAGTGAAGTACGGATCCACGGTGCTCAAAACCAGTTGACGGTTGATCTTGCTGGTATTGACTTCTAAACCCAGATAGTTGCCGGATCCGAAAACATTCTCTTGCTTGACACCAAAGCTCAAGGATAGTTTTTCTGCGCTTGAGAATCCGGCGCCAATTTGCAAGTTACCCGTCGGCTTTTCTACCACCGTGACCGCAACGTCGACTTGGTCTGCAGTGCCCGTGACCTCCTGCGTATCAACGTTCACATCGGTAAAAAACCCGAGCCGGTCGACGCGGTCTCTGGATAATTTAATTTTGTCGCCGTCGTACCACGATGATTCAAATTGTCTAAATTCGCGCCGCACGACCTGGTCACGTGTTCGGTTGTTACCGACCACGTTGATCCGGCGAACGTACGCTCTGCGTGATGGTTCAGCTTGCAGAACATACGCCACACGATTGTTAACGCGGTCAATTTCCGGGATAGCTTCAACACGGGCGAATGCAAAACCAAACGTACCAAAGTAATCTGAGAACGCCTTGGTAGTTTGGGTGACGGTATCTGCGTTGTAAGCCTGCCCGGGCTTGATGGCCACCAATGATTTGAACTCTTCTTCCTTACCCAGAAAGTTTCCCTCAAGCTTCACACCAGACACGATAAAACGCTCACCTTCAGTCACATTGATGGTGATGCTGACGTCCTGTTTGTCTGGCGATATGGCAACTTGTGTGGAGTCGACTTTGAACTCCAAGTAGCCGCGCGCCAAATAGTAGGAGCGCATGGTTTCGATGTCGCCATTGAGCTTGGCCCGCGAGTAACGATTGGCCTTCGTGTACCAGCTCATCCAGCCACCCGTGTCCAGATCAAACAATCCCAAAACAGTGGATTCGCTGAACGCCTTGTTACCGACAATGCGGATGTCCTTGATTTTGGCTGTGTCGCCCTCGGTGACCGTGAAGGACAAATTAACACGGTTTCGCTCAATCGGCGTGACTGTGATGACAATTTCTGCGCCATACATACTTTTGTTGATGTATTGACGTTTGACTTCCTGTTCAGCCTTGTCAGCAAGCGCCTTGTCAAAGGGCTGGCCTTCGGCCAATCCAATTTCACGTAACGCTTTTTTCAAAACGTCTTTGTCAAACTCTTTTGAACCCACAAAATTCACATCAGCGATGGTCGGACGCTCCTCGACGATCACGACCAGCACATCACCGCTGACTTCCAGCCGAACATCCTTGAACAGACCAAGCGCAAATAAGGCACGAATGGCGCTAGATCCTTTGTCGTCGTTGTACGTTTCGCCTACCCTGAAGGGCAATGAGGCAAAAATAGTCCCTGGTTCTACACGTTGCAAGCCCTCAACACGTATGTCTTTGACGGTAAAAGGATCAACGGCCCAAGCTGAGTGCGCCAAAAGCACGCTTGCTGCCACCGCGCAGACTCGAAGTTTGAATTGACGAATTTTTTTTTGCATGAATTTTGAGTAATGATTCTGGCTGTTTAAACGGAGCAATGGCCAAACTAGCCAAAAATCCGTGTGACGTCATTGAACAGAGCGACTGACATCATGCACAGTAAAACGGCGACGCCACCGCGTTGCAGCCCTTCCATCCACGCTTGGGACACGCTACGACCGGTCACAGCCTCCCAAAGATAATACATCAGGTGACCTCCGTCCAAGACCGGCAACGGGAGCAAGTTGAGCACTCCCAAACTAACGCTTATCAGAGCTAAAAACAGCAAATAAGCTGACCAGCCCAAGCTGGCTGACTTGCCAGCGTAGTCGGCGATGGTCAAAGGACCACTGAGGTTTTTAAGCGATGCCTGACCGATCACCATTTTCCCCATCATTTTGAGTGTCAACGCTGACACTTCCCACGTTCGCACCGCGCCTTGCCACAGCCCGCCAAGCGCGCCATACCGAACTGTCACCATTTCTGGTGGCGAACCAACATACGCGCCTATGCGGCCTATGCTCTTTTTGCCTTCTTGAAGCACATCAGCCGTCACCAAAATATCCATCATTTGCCCACCTCGCAAAAGCTGCCAGGTCTGGGCGCCTGTCTGAACCGTACTGCTGCGAATGATTTCCCGCAGTTGCTGACCGTCCACAACTGGCATTGCGCCGACGCGCTGCACAACGTCACCAGCGCGCAAGCCCGCCTTCGCCCCAGCGCCGCCCGCCACGACCTCGCCCAAAACCGGCTGTGTCCAAGGGCTAAAAATACCTATTTTGCGAAACAGCTGCACATCCGCATCGCTGGCTTTCAAGTTGGCCAGCTTCAGCACAACGTCGCGAGCAGGCGGGTCGCTCGACACAAAATCCGTGGTGACGGAGAGGCGAACGTCGCGACCGTTCAATGCGCCTTGCGTCAACCGCCAGCGCAAATCCTCGAACGAGCGGACGCCTTCAAATGTCTCGTCGTCGAAGGCCGCCTGAAGGACGAGCTCACGGCCTTGCAAACCCACACGCTCTGCAATCGATCCCGCCACCGGACTAGCAAGGATGGCTTTCGGCTCTTGAAGGCCGCTCCAGTTCACCAGGCTATAAAGCATGATGGCCAGCAGCAAATTGGCGGCAGGCCCGGCGGCAACTACAGCAGCGCGCGACTTGAGAGGTTGGGTGTTGAAGGCCAAGTGGCGCTCGGCTGCATCGACAGGCCCCTCACGTTCGTCAAGCATCTTCACATAGCCGCCCAATGGCAGCATGCCAATCGAAAACTCCGTAGGCTTGCCCTTGAGTCGCCAGGTATAGATCGGCTTTCCAAAGCCAATTGAAAACTTCAGTACCTTGATGCCGCAAGCCACGGCTACCCGGTAGTGACCATATTCATGGACAGCAATCAGCACGCCCAGAGCAATAATAAAAGCGACCAATGTCAACATGTCAAGGCTCCATCAATCGAGTCAGGTTTTGTGCGAAAGCGCGTGACTTGAGGTCCAGCTCAAGCAGATCGTCCATGCCGTTAACAACGCACGCCACAACCGACTCAAGCGTCGCGCTGTTAACGGCATGAATTTGATCAAAGCGTATTTTTTTATCAAGGAATGCAGCCACCGCTACTTCGTTGGCTGCATTCAAAATAGCCGGCGTGCCGGTAGGCGCTCCCAACACGTCCCACGCCAGTTGAAGACCCGGAAAACGCTGCCGGTCGGGCACTTCAAAGCTCATGCTGGCCAGTGCCTTGAAGTCCAGCGCCTTAGCACCGGAGGCAAGCCTGCCGGGCCAGGCCAAGCCGTAGGCAATCGGAACGCGCATGTCGGGGGTACCCAGCTGCGCAACCACCGATGTATCCAGATACTGCACCATCGAATGCACAATGCTCTGCGGGTGAATCACCACCTCGATTTGCGCAGCAGCGATGTCAAACAGATACTTGGCTTCAATTACCTCCAGCGCCTTGTTCATCATCGTGGCTGAATCCACCGAAATTTTGCGACCCATCACCCAGTTAGGGTGTGCACAAGCTTCGTCGGGCGTGACGTCGCGTAGTGTCGACAGATCGCGGGCAAGAAACGGCCCGCCCGAGGCAGTCAGAATAATTTTTTCAACCCGTTCTGCCCAAGTTGCCGGATCTTCAGGCAGCGACTGAAAAATGGCGGAGTGTTCACTGTCAATCGGCAACAACTGCGCACCGCCCTCCCTGACAGCCTGCATGAATACTTCGCCACCCACAACCAGCGCCTCTTTGTTGGCCAGCAGCAAACGCTTGCCTGCATTGGCAGCGGCCATACATGCTGCAAGCCCAGCAGCGCCCACAATAGCCGCCATCACAGCGTCAACATGCTCATGAGATGCTATCGTTTCAAGCGCGTTTTTTTCGGCTAAAACTTGCGTCTCAAGCCCGTTATCCTTCAGCTTACGGGCCAGCTCGCGCGAATGCGGCGCACTGGCCATGACGGCATAGCGCGGTTGAAAGCGCGCGCACTGCGCGAGCATCAGTTCGGTTTGTGTCGCAGCGCTCAAAGCAAACACCTCGAACCGGTCCGGGTGAGCTGCGATGACTTCGAGGGTGTTGACGCCCACTGACCCGGTGGAGCCCAGAACCGTCACACGTTGTTTTTTTAAAGTCATAAGGTTTGAAAATTAGCCAGCATCATGGCCAACGGTAACGCAGGTAATAGCGCATCTACCCGGTCCAGCACACCGCCATGACCCGGCAACAAACCGCTGGAATCCTTGACACCCGCACTGCGTTTGACGAGCGATTCGACCAGGTCACCCACCACACTCATCGTCGCTAGAAAAATCACACCTACGAGCATCACCAGCACACCATGCTGAGCCCAAAGGCGGGCATACAAGCTGCCAGAAAATACAGCATGGCCCGACCGATCAAGCAAGGCCCAGCTTATCGACAGCATCACGACGCCCGTCACTCCGCCCCACACGCCTTCCCAGCTTTTGCCGGGGCTGATGGTCGGCGCCAGTTTGCCGCGCGTAAACCTACCGCCGAACGCCCGGCCAGCAGCATAGGCGGCAATGTCTGCAACCCACACCAACAACAGCACTGACAGCAAAAACTCAATACCCATCACGCGGGCCTGCGCAACGGCCAGCCAGGCCAGCCACAGTACTGCCGTGCCCCCGGCAAGACGCAAGGCTTTTGGGATGCGGGGCCAGCCAGCAACGCCTGCGTGCAAGAGAAGGCCGCCCAGCGACACCCATGCCCCACCCGTCAAGGTCCAAAGTAACGACAACGACCTGTCCAGAAAACCTGCATACCATGCAACGCCGCACAGCGCTGCGACTGCCATGCCCAGCAGCAAACTGACCGTTGAACTACAGGAATTTAGCCGCCCCCACTCCCACCCACTGGCAGCAATCAGCACAAGTGCCACCGCACAAAACGGCACTGGCGTTTTGTAGAACATGGCAGGTAGCAAAATTGCGAGCAAGACGATCGCGGTAATCACCCGCTGTTTCAGCATCAGGCAACTTTCACTGCATGGACTTTGACGGGATGCGATTTGCCCTGCGTTTTGAGCTGCGCAGAAGTTTGGCCAAAGCGTCTTTCACGGGTTTTGAAAAAGACAATCGCTTCGTCGAGTGCTGCCGCATCGAAGTCTGGCCACAGCTTGTTGGTAAAGTAAAACTCTGAATACGCAGACTGCCAAAGCAAAAAGTTGCTGATACGAAGCTCGCCGCCTGTTCGTATGAGCAAGTCAGGATCAGGAACGTGCGCCAACGCCATGGCTCGGTCAAGTGCCATTTCTGTGATGGCCTGGCCGCTGTCAACGAGCTTTTGTGCAGCCTGGGCAATATCCCAACGCCCACCGTAGTTAAAACAGATGTTGAAAATCATTCGCTGGTTTTTGGAGGTATCCAGTTCAGCCTGCACCAAACCTGCCTGCACTTTGCTGGAAAGCTGTAACCGATTGCCAACAAAATGCATTCGCACACCGTTAGCCTGCAAGCGGGGGACTTCGCGGGTCAGCGCCATACCCAGCAGGTCCATCAAGCCCGAGACTTCTTCAGTGGGGCGGTTCCAGTTTTCCGATGAAAAAGCAAATACCGTCAGCACTGCCACGCCCCGGTCAATACACGACTGCACGCAGGTGCGCAACGCTTCCACGCCTTGCTTGTGACCGGCTATGCGCGGCAAGTAACGGCTGGTCGCCCAGCGACCATTGCCGTCCATGACGATGGCAACGTGATGCGGAACGGAGGGGTCTGACATGCGTCGCTTGGTGCTAAAGATGGGCTTGCGCCGGTTTACACAGCCATGATGTCTTGCTCTTTGGAGGCCACCAATTTGTCAACGTCTGCGATGAACCGGTCGGTAAATTTTTGTACCTCGTCCTGCGCGCGCCGTTCGTCGTCTTCTGATGCCAGCTTGTCTTTGACCTGCTTTTTAACGCTATCGTTAGCATCACGGCGCAGGTTGCGAATGGCCACTTTGGCGTGCTCGCCCTCGCTGCGCACAATCTTGGTCAGCTCTTTGCGCCGCTCTTCAGTCATGGCTGGCATGGGCACGCGAATCAAATCGCCTTGCGCGGCCGGGTTCAAACCCAGATCTGAATCACGAATGGCTTTTTCGATTTTCGCGCCCATGCCTTTTTCCCAAGGAGAAACGCTAATCGTGCGCGCATCCAGCAATGACACATTGGCCACCTGGCCGATCGGCACCATCGAGCCGTAATAGTCAACCTGTACGGTATCCAGCAAACCCGGGTTTGCCCGGCCGGTGCGAATTTTAGTCAAACCGTTTTTAAAAGAATCGATGGACTGCTGCATTTTTTGCTCGGCAGTCGATTTAATCTCAGCGATGCTCATGGTTCAAACTCTCTAGAAATCAACGACAAGAAAATGACTTTAGTGACCCATCAAACGTGCACCAGCGTGCCTTCGTCCTCGCCTTGTACAACCCGCTTGAGCGCGCCATGCTTGAAAATACTGAAGACCTTGAGCGGCAGCTTCTGGTCGCGGCACAGCGCAAAGGCGGTGGCATCCATCACCTCCAGATTTTTGCCCATAGCTTCATCAAAGGTGATGCTGGTATAGCGCGTTGCGTTGGGGTCTTTTTTCGGGTCCGCTGAATACACGCCGTCGACCTTAGTAGCTTTGAGCACAATTTCAGCGCCAATTTCAGCGCCGCGCAAGGCAGCGGCTGTATCGGTGGTGAAAAATGGGTTACCCGTACCGGCCGCAAAAATCACTACTTTGCCTTCTTCAAGATATTGCAGGGCTTTGGGCCTGACGTAAGGCTCCACAACGCGCTCAATGGCAATGGCAGACATGACCCGAGCAGTCAGGCCAGCTTTGTCCATGGTGTCACCAAGGGCCAGAGCGTTCATCACCGTGGCCAGCATGCCCATGTAATCTGCAGTGGCGCGGTCCATGCCAACAGAGCCGCCCGCCACGCCGCGAAAAATATTGCCACCGCCAATGACGACCGCTACCTCGACACCCATGCGGGTAATTTCAGCAATTTCTTCCACCATACGCACAATCGTGGCGCGGTTGATGCCAAACGCGTCATCACCCATCAAAGCTTCACCTGACAGTTTTAACAAGATTCGCTTGTAGGCCGGCATGTAAGCGCTTTCTGAATTGGGTTGACCATTAGTTTAGCGGCCTTCCGGCTTGGCGAAGGAACTCAGTCTGCTTTACACAGATTTTGCAGCGGCAATTTGCGCAGCCACTTCAGCAGCAAAGTCATCAACCTTCTTCTCAATACCCTCACCCACCACGTACAGGGTGAACGATTTGACCGACGTGGCCTTTTCTTTGAGCATTTGCTCAACCGTCTGCTTGTCGTTTTTAACGAAGGTCTGGTTGTGCAGGCTGACTTCTTTGAGGTACTTTTGCACCCCGCCGTCGATGCGCTTGGCAACGATTTCAGCCGACTGCACCGGCTTGCCCGCAGCGGTTGCCACATTGGCGTCCTCTGCAGCCTTTGCGGCGGCCACTGAACGCTCACGCGCCACCAACTCGGCAGGCACCTGGTCGCTGGACAATGACACCGGCTTCATCGCCGCAACGTGCATGGCAACGTCTTTGGCAGCAGCTTCGTCACCGTCGAACTCCACCACCACGCCGATGCGGGTGCCGTGCAGGTAAGACGCCAGCTTGCCGCTGGCAAACCTTTGATATCGGCGCACCGACATGTTTTCGCCGATTTTGCCGATCAGGCCTTTGCGCACATCCTCGACCGTCGGGCCAAAGCCGTCCATTGTCAAAGGCATGCCGCCAACCGCAGCCACATCAGCCGGATTGTTTTTGACGATGCCCACCGCCACCGCGTCCGAGAAAGCCAGAAAGCTGTCGTTCTTTGTCACAAAGTCGGTTTCGCAATTGATCTCAACCAATGCACCGACGCCACCTTCGGCATGGTACGCAATCACGCCTTCGGCAGTGATGCGGGATGCGGCCTTGCCGGCCTTGTTGCCGAGCTTGACGCGCAAGATTTCTTCGGCTTTTTCAAAATTGCCTTCGGCCTCGGTCAACGCTTTTTTGCACTCCATCATGGGAGCATCGGTTTTGGCGCGCAACTCGGCTACCATGCTTGCAGTAATTGCCATTTTCAAATCTCTTTTTGTCTAACTGTTTAACTTGTAAAAAAGGGGCTACGCGAGCCCCTTTTTCGCGTAAAACGCAATGTGCGCTTGACTTAAGCGGCGGCGACTTCAACAAATTCGTCTGAGCTCTCGGGCTGAACCATTTTGACAACTTCTTGCGCCGCACTGGCACGGCCTTCAATGATGGCGTCTGCGATGCCGCGTGCGTACAGTGCAACAGCTTTTGAGGAGTCATCGTTGCCTGGAATCACGTAATCGATGCCAATCGGTGAATGGTTGGAGTCCACCACACCAATCAAAGGAATACCCAGTTTTTTGGCTTCCAGAATTGCGATTTTGTGGAAACCCACGTCAATCACGAAAATAGCATCTGGCAGCGCCGCCATGTCCTGAATGCCGCCAATGTCTTTTTCCAGCTTTTCGATTTCACGCTTGAAGGTGAGCTGTTCTTTTTTGCTGATGGTGTCCAGACCCGCTTCTTGCTGGGCCTTCATTTCCTTCAGACGTTTGATGGACGTTTTGACAGTTTTGAAGTTCGTCAACATGCCGCCCAGCCAGCGCTGGTCAACAAATGGCACGCCTGCACGCTTGGCTTCCATGGCAACGGTTTCACGCGCCTGGCGCTTGGTGCCTACCATCAAAATGGTGCCGCGGTTGGCCGACAACTGCTTCGCGAATTTCATCGCGTCGTTGTACATCGGCAGCGATTTTTCCAGGTTGATGATGTGGATACGATTGCGGTGGCCAAAAATGTACGGCGCCATTTTTGGGTCCCAGAATCGGGTTTGGTGGCCAAAGTGGACACCGGCTTCCAGCATTTCGCGCATGGTAGTTGACATAGTAAATACTCCAAAGGTTGTGTCTAAAATCAGCGCTTATGGCCAGAACTGATTTCCCGGCGACACCTTGAATGGCTGATTTGCGATTTGCCTTGCAAAGTAACGAATAACTGAGCCGTTCGCTACTTGCAAAGCCGCTCAATTATAGCACCCCAAAGCACCCTCAAAGCGCTGTACCCGTGACTCCAAATTTGACGATATCGCCTACCAAAGTCCTCGGCCCAAACGTGATTTCGCAGAGCCGCGTCTGCCGGCACGTTTATATGCCCGGCTACGCGCCTGGTGATGCGCCAGGCGAGCCGCCCTCAGACGCGAACGGACGACTGGCGGGTATGCAAATTTCGATCAAAGACCTGTTTGATGTTGCGGGCCAAGTGACAAAAGCGGGCTCAAAAGTGCTGGCTCATGCGCCTTTGGCGTCAGCAGACGGCCCGGCCGTGGCACGTTTGCGGGCCGCTGGTGCAACCATTGCCGGGCGCACCAACATGGTGGAATTCGCCTTTTCAGGCGTGGGTATCAACCCGCATTACGGCACGCCCGTCAACCCGGCCGATTCACGAATTGATCGCATCCCCGGCGGCTCGTCGTCAGGCGCGGCGGTGTCGGTTGCGTCAGGGGCGGCACATGTGGGGCTGGGTTCTGACACGGGCGGCTCGATTCGCATTCCGGCAGCTTTGTGCGGCATTGTCGGCTTTAAAAGTACGGCGCGACTGGTGCCCACTGCGGGTACCCTGCCGCTGTCAACCAGCCTTGACACAGTTTGCGCCGTGACCCGAACCGTGGGCGATGCGCTGACTGTGCACGAGATTTTGTCAGCTCGCAGCGTCAGGCTGCCCGGCAAGCCGCTTTCAAAAGGCCGCTTTGCAGTGGCGCGCACGCTGATGCAGGACGGCCTGGACAGCACCGTAGCGGCGGCTTTTGAGCGCACCCTCACGCTGCTGCGGTCCGCGGGAGCGCGCATCGAAGAAATCGATCTGGGCGAGCTCAACGAACTCGCAGGCATCAACAGCAGCGGGGGTTTGTCGGCCGCTGAGAGCTACGCCTGGCACCGAAAGCTGATCAGCACCGATCAGGCCGACTACGACCCGCGTGTGGCGCTGCGCATCATGCGTGGGGCCAGCATGGCAGCTTTTGAGTACATTGACTTGTTGGCAGCTCGGGCAGAGTGGATACACCGGACAGAAGCCCGCTTGCAGGGGTTTGACGCGGTGCTGTCGCCTACAGTCCCCATCGTCGCTCCGCCAATCGCTAGCGTGATTGACAACGACACAGAATTTTTCAGGGTTAACGCGCTGATGCTGCGCAATACGTCGGTGGTTAACATGCTCGACGGCTGCGCCATTTCTTTGCCCTGTCACACCCCTGATGAATTACCAGTTGGCCTGATGCTGTGGCACGCTGCGCTGCACGACGACATGGTTCTGGATGCCGCCTTGAAAGTCGAAGCCTCGATGAAGCTTTGATGAAGCTTAGATGAGGTGACCACTATAAAATCAGGAGCTGCTCGCGCCCGTATCTGTTGGGCTAGAGCACGATTTACTACCTCAAACCCTTGAAAACAATGACTTCAGCCTTTTGCAACACGTTTAGCGCTCAAAATCCGATATGAAGATCGCCGTCATTGGCGCGGGCATCATCGGAATCACCACCGCTTACGAGCTGGCTGTGGACGGCCATGATGTCACGGTGTTTGAACGCCGTAGCGCCGCTGCTGAAGAAACCAGCTTTGCCAACGCCGGCGTTGTTGCGCCCGGCTCGGTCACGCCGTGGGCTGCACCCGGCATGCCGCGCAAGGTCTTTGGCAACCTGCTCAGCCGCCATGCGGCTGTCAAGCTCAGTTTGCCGCTGTCGGGTAGCGATTTGGCCTGGATGTGGAAATGGTGGCGCGCCTGCAAGCTGGAGACTTACCTTGCCAACCGCGCCAGATTGCAACGCCTGGCCTTCTACAGCCGCGCGCGCCTGCACCACCTGACGGCTGAGCTGCAGCTGGACTACGACCGCAGCGATGGCTACACCGTGCTGCTGCGCAGCGAAAAAGACAGCGCCTTGATGCAACCGGGCCTGCAGGTGCTGCGTGATGCGGGCGTGGCTTTTACCGAACTCAATGCCCAAGGCGTGCGCAAAATCGAGCCCGCCATCAACCCGGACACCGAATTTTTAGGCGGCATTCACCTGCCTGACGATGAAGTGGCCAATTGCCGCCAGTTTGCGCTGCTGCTCAAGGACGAGGCGCGTGACATAGGCGTTAAATTTGAATTCAATACGGCTGTAGCCCAATTGGAACGGGCGCGAGCAGCTAGTGTATTAATAGCGGGTGAAAGCACGCCACGGCGGTTTGACCAGGTTGTCATGTGCGCTGGCTTGGCCTCAAGCGCACTTTTAAAACCGCTGGGCTTGCACATCCCGATGGCGGCGGTGTATGGCTATTCCATCAGCGCGCCCATACGCGAGCCGCTCAACGCACCGCGCAGCGCCTTGATGGACGAACGCTACAAAGTCGCTATTTCCCGCATGGGCAACCGGGTACGGGTGGCAGGCAGTGCCGAGATCGGGGGATCGCTCGCCAGGCACCGCGCCTCGTCGATTCAAACGCTGTACAAAGTGCTGCACGACTGGTTTCCGGGTGCGGCCAAACACAACAGTTCAAACGCCAACACGGGCGCCAGCATCCAGGCCTGGAAAGGCGCACGCCCGATGTTGCCGGACGGCCCACCGATCATTGGCTACAGTGGCATACCGGGGCTGTGGCTCAATTTAGGCCACGGCTCCAGCGGCTGGGCATTGAGTTGCGGCAGCGCCCGCACGCTGGCTGACGCGATGGCGGGCAAGACTGCAGACATTGCCATGGAAGGCTTGGGCATCGAGCGCCTGACCTAAATCTGCAGGCAGTGGCCGCAACATCCGGAAGTAATTCACAAAGTGTTGCAAGCCTTGGCTTGAATGTCATCGCTCCCAGTTAAAGTCAGGCCAGCTCGGCAATGTCGCTTGGGCAACAAAATGTGATTGGAACCATCATGGGCATGTTCAGTTTTATCAAGGAAGCCGGTGAAAAGCTTTTCGGCCACGGCGAGGCGCATGCTGCGCAGGCAGCCGTAGCCGCCGCGCCGACGCAGGAAAATGTCGATGCGATGAGCAAAGCTGCGGGCGACGCTATTGCCACCTACATCGGCACGATGAACCTGGATGTCGAGGCACTTGACGTGACGTTTGACGCCACGAGCGGTGCGGTAACGGTAGCAGGCGTAGCGCCCGATCAGGAAACCAAAGAAAAAGTGCTGCTGTGCTGCGGCAACGTCGCCTCTGTGGCGTCGGTTAACGACATGATGACCGTCTCTAGCGAAGAGCCAGAGTCGCAGATGTACGTTGTGGTAAGTGGCGACAACCTGTCCAAAATCAGCAAAGAGTTTTACGGCACGCCCAACAAATATCCGCAGATCTTTGAAGCCAACAAACCCATGCTGACACACCCGGACAAGATTTACCCAGGCCAGGTGCTGCGCATTCCGGCAGACTCTTAAATCTTGAATCTTGAATCTTGAAGCGGGCTGTGATGCAAAAAATCAGCACTGCACACAGCCAGCCCCTGTTTAATGTGGCAGCCACCCGCCGTATTGAACGGCGTGCCTCCAGCGGCCTTGCGCCCCACACACTGATGCAGCGTGCGGGCCAAGCGGTGGCTCGCTTGGCCATGGCGCTTGCCCCACATGCCCAATGCATCTGGGTGGCCTGCGGGCCAGGCAACAACGGTGGTGATGGTTTTGAAGCAGCCCTGCATTTGCACCGATGGGGCAAAGATGTCGTGGTGACATGGACAGGCGCGGGTAAAAACGGCTTGCCGCCCGATGCCGAAGCTGCACGCCAGCAAGTTCAGGCTGCCGGTATAACAATTGCCGACGAGCCGCCGCCCGATTTTGACTTTTGCATCGACGCGCTCTTGGGTATAGGCGGTGCGCCAGGCGGGGCGCCAGGCGGGGCGCCAGACCCGGCGCGGGACGCTACTTCCCGCATGCTGCTGTGGCTACAAGCCATGGCGCAAAGCACAGCACCCTGCCTGGCCATAGACCTGCCCAGCGGGCTGAACGCTGACACCAGTGCATCATCTGCTATATATTCAGGAGCTGCTAGCGCCCGTATCCACTGGTCTGGCGCACGATTTACGCTCTCACTATTGACCTTGAAACCCGGTTTATTCACCTTTGAAGGCCGTGACAGCGCGGGCGAAGTGTGGTTTGATGACTTGAAAGTTGACGTGTCAGCCGAGCCGCCCAGCGCCTGGCTGTTGGGCGCAGACCGGGTGGCTCTGCCGCATCGCCTGAACAGCAGCCACAAAGGCAGCTTTGGCGATGTCGCCATCCTGGGTGGCGAATCCACGCCCAGCAGCCACATGGCAGGCGCCGCGTTGCTCGCGGCCAGCGCGGCGCTGCATGCGGGTGCTGGCCGTGTGTTTGTGGCTTTGCTGGGTGAAAGTCGTTTGGCCGTTGACACCCGCCAGCCGGAGCTGATGTTTCGCAGCCCAGAGGCACTCGACTTGCGGACCCAAACGGTGGTGTGCGGCTGCGGTGGCGGTCAGGCTATCAAGGCGGTTTTGCCCAAAGTGCTTTCCACAGCAACACGGCTGGTGCTAGATGCCGATGCGCTCAACGCGATTGCCAACGACGCATCACTGCAAACGCTGCTCCAAGCACGGGCCGCGCGCGCCGAACAGGGTTATGCCACCGTGCTCACCCCGCACCCGCTCGAGGCAGCACGTTTGTTGCAAACCACATCAGCACAGGTTCAGTCTGACCGCCTGAAAGCGGCTGCGCAACTGGCCGCTCTGTTTCAGGCGGTGGTGGTTTTAAAAGGCTCAGGCAGCGTGATAGCCGCACCCGGGCAGACCAGCTGTATCAACTCAAGCGGCAATGCTTTGCTGGCCACGGCGGGTACAGGCGATGTGCTGGCAGGCATGGCTGGTGCTGCGCTAGCCAGGGGTTCCAACGCTTTTGACGCGGCCTGCGCTGCGGTGTTCAGACATGGCCAGGTTGCTGACGATTGGGCACAAACACAACCAGGCGATGCGCTGACAGCGTCAAGGCTTGCGTCGGCGATTTAAGCCAAAAACATCAAGCCGATTTGCAGGGCGATGATCAGCACAATCGCCGACAGATCGATGCCGCCTACCGACGGAATCACGCGCCGAAAAGGTGCCAGCAACGGCTCAGTCAATCGCCCCAACAAAGCGTAAGCCGATGAGCCAGGCTGCACCCAAGACAAAATCGCAAAGCCGATCACCAGAATCATCAACGTTTGCAGCGCCACTCTCAAGAGCAGCTTGAAGGCCAAGCCGAGCAAGGACAAAAACATGGCAGGCACCAGGGCTTCCAGACCCAGCCCGCCCAGCAGCATGGTGAACAGCACCAACCACATCAATCCGTAAGCCAGCGCAAATATCAAAGCTGTCAGCAGACTCGCCCAGTCGATCTTGGATTGCGCCAATGCCTTGGGCAGCAGCCGGCGCAGCGGCTTGACCAGCCAGTCGGTCACGGCCATAACAAAAATCCCAGGTTGCGCATGCATGTTGACGCGCGTCCAGTTCATCCAGGCACGCATCAAGGCCGCAGCTATCAGCACGAAGAAGAAGCTTTCCAGCAGGAAGGACAAAACGCGAATTAACACAGAGTTTCCAATTTCAAAACAACATCAGCGACGCAGCTTTTTGCCTTGCTTGCGACCGGCTTTGGCAGAAGTTTTACCCGCCGCCTTCTTCACCGCTGCTTTGAGCGCCTGAATCGGCGACGGCAACAAGCCGCCAGAGCCACGCTCGGTCCGGCTGGACGACGACGAAGCCGATCCGCGAGCGGGTCGGCTTGCAGGCGCGCCCGCCCGTCGGTTGCCCTTGCCGTCGCGGTTAACGCCCCGCTCCTGCGCCGGAAGCTCGCCCGTATGGCCGCCGGTTTTATCTTTCATGGCTCGGCTGGTTACAGCGAGCAGCGCTTCGCCTTCATGAACCAGCCTGAAGTCAATCTTGCGGCCATCCAAATCGACCCGGCTGACTTGTACCCGCACCCGCGTGCCGATCGCGTAGCGAATGCCGGTGCGCTCTCCGCGCAGCTCTTGCTTGGCTTCGTCGAAGCGAAAGTACTCACCACCCAGCTCGGTGATGTGTACCAGGCCTTCAACGTACATCGCGTCCAGCGTGACAAAAATGCCAAAGGTGGTGGCCGCAGACACAACGCCGCCAAACTCTTCACCCAAATGCTCGCGCATGTATTTACATTTAAGCCAGGCTTCCACGTCGCGGCTGGCTTCATCAGCGCGGCGCTCGTTAGCGCTGCAATGCAGGCCCGCGGCTTGCCAGGCCAGCTCGTCTGCGCTGGCTTTTTTCGGTTTTTGTTCTGGGTCACTGACGCTTGCGTCGGTTCGTAATTTATCCCTTGATGCGAGACGCTTGGACAGCTTGGCCTCCGCCTCGCCTGGCGTGGGCAAACTTGGCAACTGGTACTTGGTTTTACCCAGTACCGCTTTGATAACGCGGTGTACCAGCAAGTCCGGGTAGCGCCGAATCGGGCTGGTGAAGTGCGTGTACGCCTCATACGCCAAGCCAAAGTGGCCGCTGTTCATCGGCGTGTAGATGGCTTGCTGCATCGAGCGCAGCAGCATCGAGTGGATTTGCTGCGCATCGGGTCGGTCTTTGGTGGCCTGGGCGATTTGCTGAAACTCGCCCGGCGTCGGGTCGTCGCTGATCGTCATGCCAATGCCTGCGGCCTTCAGGTAATTGCGCAGCATGTCCTTTTTCTCAGGGGTCGGGCCTTCGTGGACGCGAAAC
>JANYED010000381.1 GCA_025363315.1 Polaromonas sp. | reverse complement strand
GCGCGCGGCGCTGTCAATGTCGCGGATGGTGGACAGCAAGCGCCCCGCCACGCGCAGCGGCAATTCATCGGCAGCCTTACGGCCAAAGGCGCGCTGGGTCTGCTCGGTGTTGATGAGGTCAATCAGCACCACCGCGCTTTTGTGTTTGAGCCGTTCAGCGCGGGCGCTCATGCGCAGCAGGCGCTCAGTAAAGGCCTGCTCAGTGATCAAACCGGTGGCGGGGTCGATCCGGTCCAGGCCCAGAATGCGACGCCGGTTTTCGCGGCGTTGCTGGCTGCGCAAAACCAGCACTGCCAGCAGCGCTGGCAGCTGGAACACCAAGCTGGCGGGGCCGACCTGCTCAGTGCCAAAGCTCAGCGGTATCCACTGCACATAGCGGGCAGCCGAAATCGCCCAGGTGATGGCAAAGGGAATGCTGCTAAGGAACAGCCATCCGCCAAAGCGGTCGCCACGTCGCCACGCCCACAGATTGATGGACAACACCACCGCGATCACCAGCAGCAGATAAGGTACTGCCAGCTTCACGCGCAGCGCGCTGTCGGTGTTGCCCAGCACTACCGACAGGCCCGCGCCTGCGAGCGCAATCGCCCACACCAGCCGGTTTAACCACTTGGACCGCTCGGGCAGCGACACTAATGCCGCGTTCAGCAGCATGTAGAACACCAACGCCCAAGTGCCAAGCACAGCCAGTGAGCGGTTAGCCCAAACGGCAGAATTGGGCCATAGATGCAAGGCTGCGGCTCCGGTAATGGCAGCTACCGTCAAGCCGACCAGCACCGACGTGATGCTGTAGTAGAGGTAGGCCTGGTCGCGCAGCCACACCAGGCCAATCAGGCCGATGGCGAAGCCCAGCGCCGCGATGCCAAAGTACACGCCCAAAAACAGCGACACCCGCTGCTCGTTGCGCAGCAAGTAGCGGGTGTTAACAAATTGCAGCGGTGCGCTGAAGCCCTGCGCGTTTTCCAGCCGCAGCAGGTAGTGGGTTGGCTCTTCGGCATTGAAGGCCACGACCAGCAACGGGTAGCGGTGCGGCGTGGACCACAGGTTGACGGGTGTCAGGTCACCGGCGCGCTGCTCGGCAAACTGGCCTGCCCGATCCTTGGTGTAAAGCGAGACACGATCCAGCGCCGGGTAGGGAATTTCAAGTACCCAGCGTTCAGCGTCGGGTGCGGGCGGTACGGTAAAGCGTATCCACAGCGTTTGGCCGGGGTTGAGCGGGTAAATGCCACGTTCGGTGGTCGGCGCCCATTTCAGGACTGCGCTGGCATCCACCTGGTCGGGCCCGCGCGCCGTGCCGTTGTCAATCCAGTATTCGCCCCAATCGCCAAGGGCAATGGGCTGCCTGGTTTCGTCCAAGTCCAGCGATGTGCGCGCCCCGGCCACGGCGCTGAAAAGACCGGGCAAAACAGCCGCCACCAGGCATCTGCGCCAAAACGTTAAACCGCCTGACCACCAGCGACGCGACGCACAGGAGGCGGCCGTCCTGTTCAAAAAATTCTTTAAAAAGTAGCTAAAAAGCATCCGTGTATTGTCATCGTGTTTCTGACACCCCTCTGTCAGCTGTCGTTTTTGGGTAACGGTGTGCCAGGCGTGTTTGCCAAGAGCCCCGACAATCACCCCATGAAATCACTGCGTCTGAAACCCGGAAAAGAAAAATCGCTGCTACGCCGCCACCCGTGGGTATTTGACGGTGCCATCGCGAGCGGCGGGAGTGGTGTGAGTGGCTGCGCCGAGGCAGGCGAAACCGTGCGCATTGACAGCTCGGGCGGCCAGTTTTTAGCTTGGGCAGCGTTCAGCCTACAGTCCAAAATACGCGCCCGGGTGTGGAGCTTTAACGAAGCGCAGCGCATCGACGCTACGTTTATAGGAGCTGCTTGCGCCCGTGCCATATTGGCCAGGAGCTTTTTTAACATCCAAAGTGATGGTCTGCGACTAATTCATGGTGAATCCGACGGCCTGCCCGGATTGGTGGTTGACCGGTACGGCGACACGCTGGTGGCGCAGTTTTCAAGCTGCGGGTCAGAGCGCTTCAAGGCCGTGATTGTGGATGCGTTACTCAAGCAAACCGGCTTGACCAGGCTGTATGAGCGCTCGGACGCAAGTGTTCGCTCACTTGAAGGCTTGCCTGAGGCGACCGGCTGGCTGGCTGGGTCTGGAAATACCGAAGTCATCTTGACCGAACACGACTGGAAACTTAGCCTGGACATCGCCAGCGGCCACAAAACTGGCTTTTACCTCGACCAGCGTGACAGCCGCCACAAATTCAGCCAGTACACCCGGCGTATGGGGTTCAAACGCGTGCTGAACTGCTACAGCTACACCGGCGGCTTCACCGTCGCGGCGTTGGCCGGTGGCGCGGCGCATGTCACGTCCATTGACTCGTCTGGCCCGGCGATTGACAGGGCAATTGCCAACGTGGCGCTGAATGGCTTTGACGCCAACCGCACCACAATGCGGGACGCAGACGTCAACGCCGCGCTTCGCCAGTACGTCAAAGACGGCGCAACGTTTGACGCCATCGTGCTCGACCCGCCCAAGTTTGCGCCCACGACGTATCACGCCGAGCGTGCCGCCCGGGCCTACAAAGACATCAACCGCCTGGCCTTAACGTTGCTAGAGCCCGGCGGCGCGTTGTTCACCTATTCGTGCTCAGGCGGCATCAGCGCAGACTTGTTCCACAAAATCGTCGCAGGTGCAGGCTTGGATGCAGGCGTAGACGCATACATCACCGAGCGCATGGGCGGCGCGCCTGACCACCCGATGACAGTGACTTTCCCAGAGGGAGAATACCTCAAGGGGCTGGTGCTGGTTAAAAAGCTGGTTTAAACTTTGCTACGCTTCAAAGAGGCGGCTTTTAAGTGTTAAATGTGCCGTTAGTCCAATAGATTCGGGCGCGAACTGCTCCTAAAATAATAGTAAATCAAAGTCATTCAAGCCGTGTACCGCAACATGCCGCATCCCAAAGTTCTGATCGCCTGCCTGGCGCTGAGCGCTGCCACTGCCTGCTGGGCGGCCCCTGAAGAAATTCAGGTTTATCTGGACGAATTTGCCGAGCCTGGCAAGTTTGGCCTTGATTTTCATACCAATTACGTCCTGTCAGCGCAGCCCGGATCAAGCACCCGGCGCATGCTGCGGGTGACGCCTGAGTTGAGCTACGGCATCAACGACAACTGGGAGGCGGCCCTGTACTGGCTCACATCCGTCGGGCCTGCCCAGGGCGATGGCCGGCCCGTCACAGATGGTGCGAAAGTCCGATTTAAATGGCGGCCACGCGGCCCCACGCCTGATTCACCCTGGTACGGCGCTGTCAACGTCGAGCTGGGCAAGTTGTCCAAGCGGTTTTATGCGGACCAAAATTCTGCTGAGGTCAAACTGATTGGCGTTTACCAAAAGGACTTGTGGACGCTGGGTGCCAACTTGAACGTCGACCGCGCCTTGCGCAGCAATCCCCAGCAGCCTGCGACCACCGAGATCGACACCAAAGTCGCTTACCGTCTGAGCGAGGCCGAGCACGGCGACTTGCGCGTTGGACTTGAAAATTATGCTTTTTTAGGGGCCATACGGCGTCAAGCGGGCCCCAGCACCCGCACGTCCAGTACCTTTTTGGTGGCTGATTTCAGCGTTCGGCGCTGGGACTTGAACATCGGCTTGGGCAAAGCATCGGGTGCCAGCAACGACAAATGGCTGCTCAAGGCCATCATTGGTGTGCCGCTGGATTGAGCCTGGAAAAACACGACCTCCAGCCCCTGATGCGCCCCTTCCGACGCGGCATTGCCGTCTTGCTGATGACTGCAAAAAGCACCCCCAACAAGCTCTGAACAACATTTGGACCGGCAAAAGCTCCTAAAACGCCCAAAATGCGACAATAGCAGGCTACATGACATCCAATTTTTCCAATCTTTCCCTCGCCCCCCAGCTGGCCCGTGCCGTCGCCGAGATGGGCTACGAAACCATGACACCCATTCAGGAGCAGGCCATTCCGGTCGTTCTGGAAGGGCGTGACGTAATGGGCGCAGCGCAAACCGGTACCGGTAAAACAGCCGCATTTGCCTTGCCGCTGCTACAGCGCATGATGAAGCACGAAAACGCATCGACCTCGCCCGCGCGCCACCCGGTGCGTGCGCTGGTGCTGCTACCCACCCGCGAGCTGGCGGTGCAGGTGGCCGAGCAGGTCAAGCTGTACGCCAAATACACCAACCTCAACAGTGCGGTTGTTTTTGGCGGAATGGACATGAAGGGCCAAACTGCCGAGCTGAAAAAAGGCGTTGAAGTGCTGGTGGCCACGCCCGGCCGCTTGCTGGACCACATCGAAGCCAAAAACGCGGTGCTCAACCAGGTTGAATATGTGGTGCTCGACGAAGCCGACCGCATGCTCGACATTGGCTTTCTGCCCGACCTGCAGCGTATTTTGAGTTACCTGCCCAAGCAGCGCATCACGTTGCTGTTTTCGGCCACGTTCTCGCCTGAAATCAAGCGCCTGGCATCCAGCTACCTGCAAGACCCGGTAACGATTGAGGTGGCACGCTCCAATGCCACGGCATCGACGGTCGAGCAGCATTTCTACAGTGTGGGTGCAGACGACAAACGCCGCGCCCTGCACCAGATTTTAAAAACACGGGGCATCAAGCAGGCTTTCGTATTTGTAAACAGCAAACTGGGCTGTGCCCGCCTGGCCCGCTCGCTGGAGCGTGAAGGTCTTAAAACCACCGCCCTG
>JANYED010000097.1 GCA_025363315.1 Polaromonas sp. | reverse complement strand
GTGCACCGCATTGGCCGCACTGGCCGCGCGGGTAACAGTGGTGAAGCGGTGAGTTTGGTGTGCCTGGACGAAGAGGGCTTTATGCAAGACATCGAGCGCTTTACCAAACAAAACATTGAAGTGGTTCACGTGGCTGGCTTTGAGGCCGAGCCCGACGAGCGTGCCGAGCCGCTGGCCATGGGCCGTCAAACCATTTGGGGCGGCCTGGGCAAGCCGCCTAGCCGCGACGTGATGCAGGCAGCAGCCAAGGCCGCGCGCAGCGAGATGATGAGCCGCATTCGTGAAACCCGCGCTGGTCAGCCTGCGCGTGGTGGATCGGGTAACGCAGCGGGTGGTGGTGGACGTGGCGACAATTCTGGCGGTGGCCGGAGCCGTGCGCCTGCCGAAGGTGGCGGCGATAACCGCGAAAACTTCGGTGGAGGCGGCAACAACTACGGCCGTGGCCCACGTACCCCCAACCCTGGCCAGCCACGCCAAAACTCAGGTTATGGCGCTGGTAATGGCTCTGGCAATGGCAACGGCGGCCCGCCACGCGGCGAGCGTCGCCCACAAGGCCCACGCCCCCCGCGCGACGATCAACCCCGGGTACCACGCGACGAAGTCCAGCGCCAGGACCCACGCGGTCCCCGCGTAGACATGGGTGAAGACCAGCGCAACGCTTTCGACGAACGTCAGCCCACCAGCCACGTGTCCGCAGGTTTTCCGTCATCTGGTCTGCCCACACGCGGCGGCGGCGGTGCGGGCCGGGGCGGCAATCGCGGCGGCGGCGGTGGAAACTTCGGTGGCGGCGGGTCGCGATCCAGCGGTGGAGGTCGGGGCAATTCTGGCGGCGGATTTCGGCGTTAAACGATTCGTTAGGTGAACACTGATAAAAAAAGCAGCCTTGAGCTGCTTTTTCGCATTTTTACTTACTATTTAGGCCTCCAAGCCAATAAAAACGGGCGCGAGCAGCTATTACATTTGTAGCAAAAACTGATGAATATCTGAAACAGGGGACCTTATGACTGCAACAAACCTGAATGTGACCGGTAGCCGTGTAGCGCTGGTGGCCAGTGCTACAGGCCTGGTCGGTCAAACGGTTTTGACGCTTTTGCTGGCTGATACACGCTACAGCACCGTTCACGTTGTCGGGCGACGCGCGCCTGATGTACAGCATCCCAAAATGGTCAGCCACATCAGCGCATCGCTAACAGACTGGCTCTGCCCTGCGGTTGATGACGTGTTCATCGCGCTGGGTACCACTCTCCAAGTTGCTGGCAGTAAAGCCGCCTTCAAAGCCATTGACGGGGGTGCGGTAGTTGCGATTGCCAGCGTCGCCAAAGCCGCTGGCGCAACGCGCCTGGCCGTGGTCAGCGCCATGGGGGCCAGTACGCAATCGGGTATTTTTTACAACCAGGTCAAAGGCGAGATGGAAGCCGCAATCAGCCAGTTGGGTTTTGAAACCCTGGTCATCGCCCGGCCGTCGCTGCTGGCAGGTGACCGTGAAGCATTAAAGCAGCCCGAGAGGGTAGCTGAGAAGCTGGCGCTTGGTGCCTTCAAATGGCTCAACCCGCTGATACCTGCCAACTACCGGTCTGTCGATGCCAGCAGTGTTGCGCAGGCAATGGTCACTAAACTACAAACAGCGGGTGGAGGCAAGCATATGCTGTTGCCGGGCGATATGCAGAAGTAGACTTACAGCAGATAAAAGAGCACTTTTAGCCATTTTTAACTATCTTTTAGGCCTGCAGCCCAATCTGTACGGGCGCAAGCAGCTCTTAAAATAATAGCAAATCGACATCAGGCTTTCGACATATGCACTACCGCATCGGCCCGCTTGTGCAAGTCGGGCAACAGTTCCAGCCCCAGGCCAGGCTTGTTGTTCAAACTGATCATGCCGTTTTCAACCCTGGGCAGATCAGTCACCAGCTCTTTGTACCAGCCGGTAAAAAATGCGCGTACGCTTTCTTGCACCAGGGCATTGGGGGCGTGCAGCGACAGGTGGGTGGATGCGGCCCACACCACAGGCCCGGTGCAGTCGTGCGGGGCGACGGGCAGTTGCCAGGCGTCGGCCATGGCGGCTATTTTGCGGGCCTCGCTCAAGCCACCGCACCAGCTCAGGTCGAGCATGGCCACGCCTGCCACGCCGGTTTGCAGGTAGTCTTTGAAGCCCCATTTGTAGCTTAAGGTCTCGCTGGCGCAAATCAGTGCTTCGCAATCGGTAGCGTACTGTTTTAGCAAATCAAGCGAGTCCATGCGTATCGCGTCTTCATGCCAGAAGGTGTTGAACGGTTTCAGCGCTCTGGCGATTTTTTGTGCCATAGGCAAGCGCCACAAGCTGTGAAACTCGACCATGATGTCCATCTGGTTGCCCACCGCATCACGGATTTTTTTGAACGGCACGAGCGCTGCGTCGAGGTCGGCATTGCTGATGTGCTGGCCGTGGCTTTTTTCAGCGGCCATGTCGAAGGGCCATATCTTCATGGCAGTAATACCTTCAGACAGCAGCGACTGGGCCAGCTCGCCAGCGTTGTTCAAAAAGCCTTGAAGGTCTTCATACGGGCCGTGTTTTTTTTCCAGTCCCCAATTCGACGTTGTTTGATTGGTCGCGCTGCGCACGTACTGGTAGCCAGCACAGGTGTTGTAGATGCGAATGCTGTCACGACTTTTGCCACCCAGTGC
>JANYED010000276.1 GCA_025363315.1 Polaromonas sp. | reverse complement strand
GCACACACCAGCACCTTCGCCCAGGCCACCGCCGCGCAATACCTGAAAGCGGGCCGCATGCCCGCCACACTGGCCAACGTACGCAAAACCTACGCCGAGCGCGCCAAAGCCATGGGCGAAGCATTGACGCGCGAACTGGGCGACGCGGTGGAGTTCACCCAGCCACAAGGCGGCTTGTTCTTTTGGGCGCGCCTGACTGGCAAGGGCGGCAAGGTGAAAGACGCAGGTGAGTTTGCCAAACGTGCGATTGAACAAGGCGTGGCCTTTGTACCCGGCGCACCGTTTTATGCGGCCAATCCAGACGTGTCCACCTTCAGGCTTAGTTTTGCGACTGCGGGTGTTGACAAGATCTTGGAAGGAACGGGGCGCTTGGGGAAGGCCCTGTAAAACGCAGTGCTTGCGCCTTTGCGCAGCTAGTTTTACGTTCTGCGGCGCGTGCGCAGGGCAATCCACGCAATCAGCACCAGTAAGCCGACCTGCAAGGGCAAGCGCAGCACCAGCGCCCAATAAGGCACCGACGGATACAGCGCAGATTGCTCCAGCATGTAAATATTGGCAGGCGTGACCGCCACCGTCAGCGCAAACAAGCCCCACGCAGCTGCCTGGCGTGTGGGTAGCCACAGCAGCCCCAGCGCGCCCAATAGTTCAAGCACACCACTGACCAGGACAGCAGCCCGCGGCCAGGCAATGTAGGGCGGGATGACGCGCATTTGTGCGTCAGTGAACACAAAATGCGCGATGCCACCCGCGAAAAACCACACAAAAACAGCCGCCAGCGCAAGGCGCATGGCCCAGCCCAAAGCTTGTGGCTTAGTGCCTTGCACGTGCGCCTTTGCAATCAAAGTCAGACCGCGTGTAGGCAGGGTAGATATTTTGGAGTTTGAACATATCGGGCTGGCTTCATTTTGTCTGCATTCTGACAAGGGCGTGCGAGCTGTCACCGCTGAGGCAGGCGGTCGGCACCCCGGGCGCATAAACTCGGTGCATCTACTACTCGCGGAGACTTTTCATGCTGACGCTTCATGGTTTTCCTGTGTCTAATTACTACAACAAAGTCAAGCTCGCACTGCTTGAGAAAAACCTGCCGTTCACAGAAGAGTACGTGCATCCCAAAAGCGTGGATGCATCAGGCATGGCGGCTTCTCCGCTGGGAAAAATCCCCTTCATCACCACGCCGCAGGGCACGTTGTGCGAAAGCCAGGCCATCATTGACTACCTGGAGGCCGCGCACCCCACGCCAGCGCTGCTGCCTGCTGACCCGTTTGCTGCCGCCAAGGTGCGTGAGCTGACAACCTATATTGACCTGCACATCGAGCTGGTGGCACGCCAGTTGTACCCGCAGGCGTTTTTTGGCGGTACGGTGAGTGAGGACACTCAAGCACGCGTGCGCAAGCAGCTTGAAAAGAACATCGCCGCACTCAAGTCCCTCATCAAGTTTGCGCCCTACGCAGCAGGCGACACCTTTACCCAGGCCGATTGCTCTGCCTTTGCCAGCCTGCCGTTGGTGGGCATGGCCTGCAAGGCGGTGTATGGCGACGACCTGCTTTTAAGCGGCGGCGTTGACTACAAGGCATACATCAAGATGATTGGCGAGCGGCCCGCCGCACAAAAGGTGCTGGCAGACCGCAAGGCAGCGACTGCACCTGTTGCCAAGCCTGCCTGATTGCTACTAAAAAAGTAGCTACTTGCGCCCGAATCCATTGGGCTAAAGACCTATTTGACAGCTGAAAAAAGGCAAAAAGCTCAAAAATAGCTTGCAGCGGTATAAAAATCGGCGTCACAGACCCAACGCCGCATACACCCGCATGGCGGCATACGCGTCGTTGGCGGCATAGATGATTTGCGCTTCCGTTAGCCGGGTGTTGGCCCAGTTGGATGTGCTCGCTTTCTTGGACTTGATAAAGCGCCTGTTAAACAGCACTGCCACCGCGCCGCGCACGCCCATGTCTTTGCGGTAACCTTTTTCTCTGAAGACGGCGTTTAAATCAAGCACGCCTTGCAGGTCAACGCTCAGTTTGTAGGTGATGCGTTTTTTGTCGTCGCCCAGGCCAAAACCGGCTTTGATGATGTGCGGTGCTTCCAGCAGCGCGCCAACCGCGCGGCGGCATTCGGCGTCTTCGAGCTGAAAAATCCAGGCTCTTTGCAGGGTAGACAACTGCACGATATGCG
>JANYED010000247.1 GCA_025363315.1 Polaromonas sp. | reverse complement strand
CCCACGCCCAGCTGCGACTTTAAAAGCGGCCAGGTTATCTTGCAGCAGCCGATTGAACGCGAGCAAATGGTCAAGTTGCTCGAAACAGGCAAAACCGATTTGCTTGACAAGTTCGTGTCAATGCGCACCCGCCGCGCGTTCAAAGCCATGCTGGCTTGGGATGGGGCTGCCGGTAAAGTCAACTTTGAGTTTGCCCCATCGAAGTTCCCGCCGCGCAAAACAACAGGTGCGGCCGCAGCGAATAAAACGGGTCCTGTCACCATCAAAACGCCGTTCGGCAAAACCGTCGCGGTGAAGTCTGCGGGCGGCAAAATCGCCAAACCAGCCGCCAAACCAGCCGCCAAAAAAGCAGCGGCCAAAAAAGCGCCCGCACTTAAAGCTGCCAAACCAAAAGTAGCGAGAGTCGCCAAGCCAGGCACCGGCTTGAAACCCAGCGACGCACTGGCAGCCGTGATCGGCAGCGAGCCCGTCGCCCGTACCCAGGTGATTAAAAAGCTGTGGGACTACATCAAGGCCGAGAACCTGCAAGACAGCGCCAACAAACGCAACATCAACGCCGACGCCAAGCTGTTAGCGGTGTTTGGCAAGCCGCAGGTCACGATGTTTGAGTTGGCGGGCATTGTGGGCAAGCACCTGAGTTAAACGGGTTTTGCCGGGAAACCTAGTTTCGGGGCTCTTTTTACCCACCAAAAGAGCCTCCAGACCAATGAATACGTGTGCAAGCAGCTATAAATTAAATAGCAAGCCAAATGCGGGCTGGTAACCTGTCAAAAGTTGTTTTCCAAAAAATCCAGAATCTTGTGGCCCTGCGCGTCTTCACTGCTGTTGAAGTGAGCCACCACAGACATATGGGTGTGTCCGCGCATCTGCCGGTAACGCGGAGCTTTCCTGCGGGCCAGGCTGAGCTGGTAAGCCATCTCGATGCCATATACATCTAGCAGCGGGTTTTCATACTCTGCTGTGACGATAAAAATGGGTATGTTGCTGCATGCCGCGTGGCTGACCGGGGAGCGCTGGTCGTACAGCGCGGCATCCGTACTAAAGTAGGCGCGCACACCTTTGTCATTCGGGTTTTCAGGTGACACATCGGCTCGTAGCCGGCCAGACACCAACACCGCGCCCGCTGCATACTGACCCAGGTAGCCGAGCTTAGGGTCAAACACATAGCTGGTCATGGGCGTGCCGCCTGCCGAGTGGCCGATGAGGAACAGTCTGTCTGGGTCACCGCCGTGCATAAACAAAACAACGCCCAGGTGAGCGCCTGCATTCTGCGCCGCAGGTGGTTGAAAAATATCTAGCACACGCCGAGCGTGCGGGGCCGTAAGCCACAGTGGGCGTGACGCTGGTGCCGTCATTGTTGGCAGCCGCCAGCAGCGGTGCGTAAGCGTCTTTCACCAGCTGGCTGTGGCCAGGAATGTCTGTGCCCCACACCGGCCAAATGCAGGCTGTAAGTTGCTACATGGCGGGTGGAAGTTGTGTCATGGGCACTTTCAAAGAGAGCTTGATCCATGAAGCCAAAACACAAGGATACCGCGCCAAAGCTATACCGCCATCAAGCTCAGTGTGTTGACTGATCCTGCGACTGTTGTTTCATGAACACTTCCAGCTCGCTAATCGGCAGTGCCGGGCAAAACAGATGCCCCTGATAGCAGTGGCAACCAAAACGGGCCAACAAATCACGCTGGGCATTTGTTTCTACGCCTTCTGCGACGACACCCAAGCCCAGGCTTTGTGCCAGACCAATAATCGTACGTGCAATGGCCGCATCGTTAGGGTCGGTCAAGATATCTTTGATAAACATGCGGTCAATTTTTAGCTGGTCAAGCGGCAAATATTTCAAATACGACAAGGCTGAATAACCGATGCCGAAATCGTCAATCGACAGCGTGATGCCTGCCTCCTTAAGCTGGCCCATCTTGGCGATCGTGACTTCTATGCCTGTAGCCAGCAGGCTTTCAGTCAGCTCCAATTTCAAGTTGTTGGCGTTGACGCCAACGCGGTTGATGATGGCCATCACCATGTCAACAAACTCGGGGTGGCGAAACTGCCTGACGCTGACGTTGACCGCAATACGCAGGTGGTTTGTCTCGGGCCGCTGAGCCCACGTTAACAATTGAACGCAGGCTGTCTCAATCACCCATTGCCCTAACTGCAATATCAGCCCACTGTCTTCAGCTTGCGCAATGAACTCGTCGGGGTACACCAGCCCGCGCATGGGGTGCTGCCAGCGCACCAGCGCCTCCACACCAAACATGTGTTCTTCGCGTCCTACTTGCGGCTGGTAATGCAGCACAAAGCTGCCCTCGCGCAAACCTTGGCGCAGCTCCATGTTCAGCGCTGCGTTGGCATTGACCACGGCCTGCATGGCGGGATCAAAAAAGCACACTGCATTGCGTCCAGCCGCTTTGGCCTGGTACATGGCCAGGTCGGCTTGTTTGAGCAGGTCACCCATGTTTTGCTGGCGCTTGCTGAACAGTGTCACACCGATGCTGCAGGTGCTGTCATGCTGGTGCCCAGCCAGGATGTAAGTTTCACTCAAAGCCAGCAAAATCCCGTGAGCGACACGATGGCTGTAAGTCGTAGCGGCATCCGTATCTTCAGGCAAGCTTTCGAGCATCACAACAAACTCGTCGCCGCCCAAGCGGGCTACGGTGTCGCTCAACCTGACGCAAGCCCCCAGCCTCGTGGCGACTTTGCGCAGCAGCAAGTCGCCTGTTGCGTGGCCCAGTGTGTCGTTCAGCACCTTGAAGTTGTCTAAATCAATGAACATCAAGGCGCCGTTGATGCTGCCTGGTTCGGTCTGGGCCAGGTCGGCGCTTTGGTTCAGGGCACGCTCCAGCCTGTCCATCAGCATTTGACGGTTGGGCAGCTGTGTCAGCGGATCATAAAAAGCAAGATATTCGATCTCTTCTTCGGCGATCTTGCGCTGGGTAACGTCGCGCGCTGCGGACACCCAGTGAGAGGTCGCGCCCTGTGCATTTTTAAGCGGTGTGATGTCCAGTTCAATCCAGAACAGCGTGCCATCTTTTTTGTAATTCACCAGCTCGGCATGCACAGGCTGCGAGTTTTGCAGTGCTATGCGAATACGGCTCAACTCCTTGAGCTGACTGCCTTGGCCCTGCAACAAGCCAGGCGAACACCCCATGACCTCGCGGCGTGTGTAGCCGGTATGTGCTTCAAAGGCTTCATTGACATAAACAATCCTGTGGACGGGCGTACCCTGGGGTACCACTTCGGTGATCACCACGATGTCATGCAGCTTGGCCATGCTGGTCTCTAAAAGTCTGAGCTCCGCCTCGTCATACCGGATCGGGGTCGGTGGAGCGAAGAAAGAGCGCTTACCAAAGAGGCTAATGTGCATGGCGTCCAGCTTACGGCCGACGCAAGGCCTCACGATAAAGGTATTAACTCAAGTTACCGAAGGTTACGTCCTACAAATCGCAAGGGGTTTGACTTATGAACGTCGTAAGCACGGACGACTTTAATGAAATATCACACTGATTCGACTCTAACCACCCCAATGCACAACATCCTATTTGTCTCCGGTACACGCCCAGAAATAATCAAGCTCGCGCCGCTCTATCACGCGTTGCGCGAAGCTCCCTGGGCGAATGTGCAGTGGCTGCACACGGGTCAGCATGCCGACATGGCCACCAGCATGTTGGCCTGCTTTGATGTGGTGCCGAACATCATGCTAAGTCGCTCAGGCAGTAGTTTGCTAGAGTTCAGTACAGGTTGCAGGCAACAATTGGAGCAGGAAATGACCAAGCAAAAGTGGGCACTTGTCGTTGTGCAAGGCGACACGGAAAGCGCTTTTCAAGGTGCACTCGCTGCTTTTTACAACGACGTTCCTGTGGCTCACATCGAAGCTGGCTTACGAACGTACAACCTAAGCCGCCCATTTCCTGAGGAGGGCTTACGGCAAATGATCAGCAGGTTGGCCCGGTTTCACTTTGCACCTACCGAACGCGCACGCATTGCTTTGCAGAACGAAGGAATTGCGGACGAGTTCATTCACATGACGGGCAACACCGTGATCGATGCGCAGCAGTGGACCTGCGCGCACCGAGGCGTCAAACGCAACATGGAAGGCAGGGGTCACTTGCTGGTCACCGTGCATCGGCGTGAAAATTGGGGCCATGACCTGGCTGAGATTTGCCACGCCATTGCCCGCATTGCTGCGCTCCAGCCTGACTTTCAAGTGCTGTTTCCGGTGCACTTGAACCCAGTGGTTCAAGGCCCGGTCAGCAGTATTCTCAAAGGCATTGCAAATGTCAAATTGACAGAGCCACTGGATTACACCCAGATGCAACAGGCACTGGCTGATGCGTGGCTGGTGTTGACGGATTCAGGTGGTCTGCAAGAAGAAGCACCGACCTTTGGTGTGCCCGTACTGGTGTTGCGCGACGAAACCGAACGGCCGGAAGCAGTAGATGCTGGTTGCGCTCTGTTGATAGGTGCCGAGTGCGACACCATCGTCAATCAGGTCATGCGGCTTTCAAGCGATGCAGCGGCTTACGCGCGTATGTCGCAGGCCGGCAACCCGTTTGGTAATGGCACTGCCTCAAAGCAAACTGTTGCGGTACTGGGCCAACACTTTCAAGCGTCATCGCCCCTGCTGGCTGAAGCCGCTTAAGTAGCTTTAGCCTCTTAAGCCTCTGCAGCTCACAACACCGGACACCGTTTTATGCTTACCTCATTCAGCGCCTATCCAGCAGCTTCTGTCATGGCATCGTTACTGTTCCTGATAGTGGTGATCATGATGCTTTACGGTGTTCGGCATTTTCTGTTCACCATGAACCGCCTCACGGGTGAGCAGCGTCACCCGTACATCGACATTTCTGTCGCACGCTGGCCCATGATCACGGTATTCATTGCCGCTCATAACGAAGAAAAAGTGGTCGCAGGCTGTATGGCTGCGCTGCTCAATACCGACTATCCGCAAGACCGCCTGAAGATCATTCCGGTCAACGACCGTTCGAGCGATGCCACACGGTCAATCATTGATAATTTTGCGCGGCGCTACCCAACGCGTATTTGCCCCTTTCACCGCACCGAAGGCAAGGCAGGTAAGTCAGCTGCTCTAAAGGATGCCTTGCAATTTGCCAGTGGAGACATCGCCATCATTTTTGACGCTGACTATGTGCCAGGCCGGGGGCTGCTGAAGCAGCTGGTGGCGCCGTTTTTTGACCCCGAGGTGGGCGCCGTGATGGGCCGCGTTGTTCCCATAAACAGTGGTGCCAACCTGCTGACTCGCCTACTTGACCTGGAGCGTTCGGCAGGCTACCAGGTAGACCAGCAAGCCCGGATGAACATGAATTTGCTACCCCAATACGGCGGCACAGTGGGTGGCGTGCGCCTGTCTGCTGTGCAGGCAGTCGGCGGCTGGCATGACGACACGCTAGCTGAAGACACCGACATCACTTTTCGGCTCATGTTCAATGGCTGGAAAACCATTTACACCAACCGTTCAGAGTGCTACGAAGAAGTGCCAGAGGACTGGAAAGTACGTATCAAACAGGTCAGTCGCTGGGCCAAAGGACACAACCAGGTGATGACCCGATACTGGTGGCAATTTTTGACCAGTAAATACCTGACCTTGGGCCAGCGCGTTGATGGCATGTTGCTGCTGTTTGTATTTGTCATCCCGCTCATCATGTTGGTGGGCTGGGGCCTTGCGTTGGGTTTGTATTTCCTCAACGCAGGTTCACTGTTGTCGCAACTGATTCCCGTTTTTGCTTTGATGGTGTATGGAACATTAGGTAACTTTGCTGCGTTTTTCGAGATTGTGGTGGCTGTGCTGATTGACGGCAACCGCAAGCGTCTGCGTTTGTTGCCGTTCAACATGCTTGGCTTTTTGGTCAGCCTGTTTGCCATTTCTGGCGCGGTCTGGAGCCTGATGCTTGATCGCATTTTTAAGCGCGAGATGGTTTGGGATAAAACCATTCGCTACCGTTCACATGTAAGCGCGCCCATAAGCGTATCCGTCGGCTCCCCGGCTGTCACGCACAAGGCGGCTGAGTGATGGCCGATACCCCTACAACTCTGGCCTTGTTTGCGCTGGTTTGCCTGCTGCTGCTGACCTTGCCCTTTGTGCCTGCCTATCTCGAGTGGCAGTTCCCGAGTGATATCGATGCATTGCCTGTTTCAGCCAACTACACCAGCGATATTGACCACTTTGCCAGACGCCTTCAAGCCGATGTGATGGCTCGTCTGGAGCTGGGTCCATCCACGGGTTTTGAGGAGTTCGATTTCGTAACCTCACCCGTCGAGACAATGCGCTGGAACGACGGCAATATCCGGCTGATTGCCAGGCGATCTATCGATTCGGCCACAGGCATCCAAAGCAGCCGGCAGCTTTACGTTGAGGGCGACATTCGTACTGGCACTGACTCATCTTTTTCATCCCTGTATGCCAGCGGCAATATTGAGCTGGGAAGTAGAAGTGAAATTCATGACTGGGCGCACGCGGCAGGCATGCTGCGCCTTCGGCACAACGGCGTTGCGCTGCGGCGAATTTCCGCTGGTATGGGCATCGAGCTGGGCAATGAAGTCTGGTTTGAACGCTTGCAAGCGCCGACCGTGCGTTTCAGTTTACAAGCCCGCCAGCCACAGGCGCCTGTTCAAATCGTTCAAACCACAGCAAGTTACGCTGACCTGCCCCATGCGATTGAGCAGACACCCTCGCTTTACCTGATTCGGGGTGATTGCATCCTGCCTGAAGGGCGGATTTATCAGGGCTCGTTGGTGGTCACAGGATTTCTGATCATTGGCAAAGACACCACAGTTGTTGGCGATATCAAGGCGCGTGAAGGTGTCAGCATCAGCCGGCGTGGTCGGGTAGAGGGTGCCATCACCTGCGAAAAGCGGATTTATATTTTCAAGGACGCAACAGTGTTTGGCCCTGTCATTTCCGAAAGTGATATTTTGCTAGGTGCCCGAGCCGTGATTGGCTTGCCAGAGAGCTTGACCACTGTCACGGCGCGCAACATCATCGTTGAAGAAGGCTCAACTGTTCACGGTGAAGTCTGGGCGCATGAGATTGGCATGGTGAAGTCTGAATGATCATTAAACACACCTTGCAAAGCTTGCTGGTAGTTGGCCTGATGCTGCAAAGCGCACTGGCTTGCGCACGGCCGGCGCTGGAACTGGAGGGCTACCAAAGCGAAAGCGGCGCCATCACTATTTTGCTCAAGGGCGACACTGCAGACCCGTATTTTGCCATGCAAGCGCTCCTGTTGGCGCATGACAACGGCATGGATATATCTGTGCCAGCCGAAAAGTTTGCCAACTGGCTGGTTGGCTACCAAAAACCTGACGGCACGTTTGACCGTTTTTGCCTGGGTGCGAATAGAGCCTGGACTTCCTGCAAGACGGCTGATGCCGATGACTCCCTGCTTGCTCTCTGGATGCGGCTACTGGAGACCATGCCCCAACAACTGAGCCGAAACCCTGCATGGATGAAGAGCTACATCATCAGTAAAAGGTCACTCGACCATTTGTACCAACCGTCCCGTGGTGTTTACATGGTGTCGCCGGTGTACCTGCATGGCCTGTTCATGGACAACCTGGAGGTCTGGTCCCTCAAGGCCCATTCAAAGGACTCGAGGCCAGCCGAGGTTGATAAGCTGGCCAAGGACATTTACCGCACCTTCTGGCAGGCCGCAAACAAAAGCTTTTTGATTTCAACCCAGTTGGAGCAGCAAACCCAGAAGCCGCAGTTTTATCCTGACCTTGTTGCCCAAATATTCCCGCTGCTGGTGGATTTTCCGTTGCTTCCCCAGAACACAAAGCCCTACTACACGAACTGGATGCGCATGCACCGCGCAAAATGGCTGAAGCACGGGGAGGCCGATTACCCCTGGGGTCTGCTGGCTGTGCTGGCGTTGAGACAGGGTGATGAGCCAAGTGCACGTTGCTGGCTGCGTGAAACATCCAGCATGCGGCATTCAAGCAGGTGGGCCGTGACTGATGAAGCGGCATTCCTGATACTGGCCAGCAGGCGTATTCAGGCTGCTGACCAAACCGCCAACTGTCAGTCATGACTATTTTCTTTACAACAACCCCGGGGAATCGTCGAATGTACAAGCGCACATCATCCGAACGCTTTTTATTTCTGGTCAGCGTTGCTGGCATGGTCAGTAGCGGTGCTGCGATAGGGCAAACGTCCAATTTAGGGCCGATACAAACACTACCGGCTCCGATACCTGCGTCTTTGGAAGTTGACCCGAAGCTTAAACTTGAACTCAGCACTAGTCTGCAGAACTTGAGCGGTGGATTTGGCAATTGGCGCGACATCACTTTGCGCGGCGCTTATGCGATGCCTTCACATGTTACGCAGGCTGAAGTGTCTGTTAATCGCAGGTTTAACAAGGACGGTACCTATGTGGGTCTGAGTGACTCTTACACCTTCAACGAAGACTGGTACAGCAATATCGCTGTGGGCTTTGGTGATGGTGCTTTTTACCTGCCACGCTACCGTGTTGATGCGACCCTATACAGAAAATGGCTGTCTGATCGAAGCTTGGTCACCTCCATGGGCTTGGGTTACTACAAGGCACCCGATGGTCACACGGACAGTAGCGTATCTCTGGGTTTGATTTATTACTTTGGGTCGCCCTGGATCGCTGAAGGTGGTGTACGTTTTAATAGCAGCAACCCGGGATCAATCAGGACGCAGCAGCAATTTGCCGCACTGACGTATGGCCGGGTCAAGCAGGATTTGGTGACTGTGCGCTATGCGTGGGGTGCTGAAGGCTATCAAACCATTGCTGCCAACGCCCAGTTGGTGAACTTCACAAGCCGTGAAGCCAGTCTGTCATGGCGTCACTGGCTGACTTTTGGTTCGGGTGTACTGGTTGGCGCCAACCAGTACGACAACCCGTTTTACAGCCGATCGGGCTTAAATATTGGCGTCTTTCACGATTTTTGAGAACATCATGCTGACCAAAAAAATATCAGTTTCTGCTGAAGCCAAAGAGCATGACCGCAGCTTTCATGCTGCTTTTCTGGCTGTCAAACAAGCCAGGCATCTGCACGTGAAGGTTCGTCCCCACCGCGCCATCACGCCGCTCAAGGTCACGCCATATTTGCTGGCACAGGCGTTGTTGCTACCGCTGATTTTGTGTGAGGTACTTTACTGGGGCAAGCCTGTGCTGCTGGATTTTTGGCGGGACGTCATCGTTTTTTGGTCAGGAGGTCTGGGTCTTCCGTTTGCCCGGGCCACCGAGTTGAATGAGGCTGGTCTTTATGCGTCGCGCCTTTCCAGTGGCGGCGTGAGCGCACCCATGCCCAGCAGACTGACGCAAGGCATCACCGCGCTGGTCACACTGGCCGGCATGGCGCTGTCACTCACCATGAGGGGCGCGACACTGCCGCTGAAGTACCCGCTGCGCATTGTGTGCGTGGTGCAGTTGGTGGCTGTGGCTTATTTCTGGTGGTTGCCCGCCAGCTTTCCTTATAGCGTGGCACGCCACAGCGAAGAACTGATGACCATTGGTTATGTGGTGATGCTGGCCACACCTGTCATGCTGGCGATGGGTTACTACATCCTGAACCAAAACCTCATCATCAAACTGTTTCATACAGCTCTGATTTTGGGGTTCTTCGCCATTCTGGTGCCGCACCAGGTGCTGGCTCAGGCCTTCATCATGCAGCATCTGTCGGTGCTGTTCATGCCGGTGATGTACATCTGCTTTGGCGCTGTGTTTGACGCGCTTGTTTTTGTAGCGCTTTATTCGTGGGTGGCAAGCACTGTGCCTGCCAACGCAACGGTTTAAAAGCGCGGCATCCGTCAATACCTGACGTCGCACACTTCCAGCGCCTGCAGGCCATGGTCGGTGATGGCGTAGGCAATGTCATCGTCCAGTGCAAGAAAGCTATGCCGGGCGAGTGACGCAACGGTTTTTTGACCGTGCGCACGGGTTTTGCGGGGCTGCGCCTCTTTGCGCTGGCTGGGCGTGACGCCAACAATCTTGAAGCCGTAACGCGCGTCTTCCAGGCATTCGTACTGTTTGTAGGTCAGGGTCTTGAGCGGTAACGCCGCGATTGTGCTGCCGCTCCACTCTTTTTCTGACGGCGCATAGCTGATGCTGAATTCGGTTTTTTCTACCGGTTCCTGCGCTTTTTGCCTCGCGGTTGATTTTTGCTGGCGGATGCGATGCACCACAAAGC
>JANYED010000237.1 GCA_025363315.1 Polaromonas sp. | reverse complement strand
TCGTCATGCACCTGCATGATCATTCTGGTTTGGCGTTTTTCAGCGTCCAGCACGCCCAACACCGCATTCATGCTGAGCTTGATGAGGTCCGCTGCGGTGCCTTGCATGGGCGCGTTGATGGCGGCGCGTTCTGCGCCTTTTTGGCGCGGCCCGTTGGGCGAATTGATCTCGGGTAGGTACAGGCGACGGCCAAAAACAGTTTCGACATAGCCTTTGCTTTTGGCTGACAGGCGGGTCTCGTCCATGTAGTTTTTAACGCCGGGGTAACGCTGAAAATAAGTGTCGATGTACGCTGCGGCGGCCTTCGTTTCAATGCCCAGATTACGCGCGAGGCCGAAGCTGCTCATGCCGTAAATCAGCCCGAAGTTGATCACCTTGGCATAGCGGCGCTGCTCGCCGCTAACCTGGTCCACCGCCACGCCGAACACCTCTGCCGCGGTGGCGCGGTGCACGTCAATGCCGTCGGTGAAAGCTTTAAGCAGCGCGGCGTCTTCGCTGATGTGGGCCATGATGCGCAGCTCAATTTGTGAATAGTCGGCGCTGGCGATAACGTTTCCAGGCGCTGCAACGAACGCTTCTCGCACGCGGCGGCCTTCAGCGGTTTTGACCGGTATGTTTTGCAAGTTGGGGTCGTTGCTGCTTAAACGACCTGTGACGGCCACAGCTTGCGCGTAATGGGTGTGGACGCGGCCAGTCCTGGGCAAGGCCAACTGGGCCAATTTGTCGGTGTAGGTACCCTTTAGTTTTGACAGGCTGCGGTGCTCCAGCAGCTTGGCGGGTAGCGGGTAGTCTTCGGCCAGTTTTTCGAGCACTTCTTCGTCGGTACTGCGCGCGCCGCTGGGCGTTTTTTTAATCACCGGCATGCCGAGCTTGTCAAAGAAAATTTCACCCAACTGTTTGGGGCTGCCCAGGTTAAAGGGCTGGCCTGCAATCTCGTAGGCGTCAGTTTCCAGCTGCACCAGGCGCAGCCCCAGCTCGCCGCTTTGCTTGGCCAGCATCGGGCCGTCAATCAGCACGCCGTAGCGTTCGATCCGGTACAAAGATTCACTGCTTTTAATCTCCAGCTCGTAAATAAAACGCAGCTTATCGATCGCCTGCAATTGCGGCCACAACACGTTATGCACACCCAGCGTCTGGTCCGCGTCTTCACATGAATATTCAGCCGCTTTGGCGATGTCAACCTGGTTGAATTTGATTTGTGTAGCCCCCTTGCCGCACAAATCTTCAAACGTGATGCCATTGCGACCCAGGTGCCTGTCGGCCAGGCTTGAGAGACCATGCGGTTTGTGCACTTCGAGCACATAGCTTTGCAGCATGGTGTCGTGCGCATAGCCTTGCACCTCGATGCCGTGGTTGGCGAATACATGACGGTCGTATTTGATGTGCTGGCCGAGTTTGTGTTTGGCGGGGTTTTCTAACCACGGCTTGAGCTTGGCCAGTACCTCGTCACGCGGCAATTGCGCGGGCGCGTCAGGGTAATCGTGCGTCAACGGAATATAGGCCGCTTCACCAGGCACGATGGAAAAACTAATGCCGACAATTTCGGCGCGCATTTCATCGATGGAGGTGGTCTCAGTGTCCAGCGCCACCAGGTCGGCCGCTTGCAATCTGGCAAGCCATGCGTCAAAGGCTTCCCATGTCAAGACAGTCTCACAAATCAGCGCACTGGCCGGCCGGGCCACAATTGGCGTGGCCTCTGGCTCATCGAACAGGCCGGGTTCAGACGTGGCAGCAGGTTTTTCGGCCACCGCTGCCGGTGCTGCGCCTTCCACGGACCGGGCCAGTCCCTTGAACCCATATTTTTCATAAAAAACGGCCAGATCCGGCTGTTTATGAGCGCCAATAGCTATTGAATCCATAGCGGGAAGGCCAATCACATAGCCACCCAGCTCGCAGTCCTTTTTAATCGTGACCAGCGCCTTGCCTTGCGGCAGCCAGTCAAGCGACGCGCGCAGGTTGTCGCCCACCACGCCTTTGATGTCTGCCGCATGCGCCACCAGGTTGTCGAGCGATCCGTATTCGAGCAGCCACTTGACAGCCGTTTTGGGCCCGCATTTGGGCACGCCGGGCACGTTGTCTACCGTGTCGCCCACCAGCGCCTGGTAGTCGACCATCAGACGCGGCGGCACGCCAAATTCTGCCTCCACACCTGCCAAGTCACGGCGCTTGTTGTTCATGGTGTCAATCACCGTGATGTGCTGGTCCACCAGTTGGCTCAAGTCTTTGTCCCCGCTGGAGATGATGACTTCAATGCCCTGCGCGGAGGCCATGCACGCCAATGTGCCAATTACATCGTCGGCCTCCACACCGGGCACGGTCAGCACGGGCCAGCCCATCAAGCCGACTACTTCGTGTACAGGCTCGATCTGGCTGCGCAAATCAGGCGGCATGGGAGAGCGGGTGGCCTTGTAGGCCGGGTACATGTCGTCCCGAAACGTTGGGCCTTTGGCGTCAAACACGCAGGCGGCGTAATCGGCACGGAAGTCTTTGCGCAGCTTTTGCAGCATGTTGACCATGCCGCGTATGGCACCCGTCGCGGGGCTGCTGGGGTCAGCTGGGTCAGCCCGCAAATCGGGCATGGCGTGAAAAGCGCGGTACAGGTAGCTGGAACCGTCGACCAGCAGCAGCGTCGCTTTAGGTAAAGGAGGATCGATTGGGATGTCAGTGCTCATGCTGCACGATTGTCCGGGATTTGGGACAGATGCTCACCCTGCGATTTTTTAGGCGGCTCCAAGGCTACAAAATGGGCAGCAAGCCTACAATATCACCATGATTAATGTCACCATGATTTATGCCATGCCGTCCCCACCCCGCGCCGCCGTTGTTGCCTTGTTGCTGACGCTGGGCACCATGGTCAGCGCGCAAACGGCATCACCGGCGCAGACGCCCGCGGCAGCGCCAGATGCTGCCAGCACCGCACCTGCCGCCAGGGCGCTGCCGCAAAAAGCCACCGAGCGCATCCGCACCGAAGACGCTGGCAGCCGCATCGACGAAGTACGGGTTGGCGGCGAAACGCAAAGCATCACCGTGCAACCCAAAACGGGCAGCAACATGCCGGCTTATGAAGTCAAGCCATCGGACAGCACCAAAGGCAGCGCACCTTCTTCGTCCAAGGGCGACACGAACGGCTCGCGCGTCTGGAACGTGCTGAAGTTTTAGTTTTTTTCGAAGCGACGTTTCAGGCATGGCCGTTTACACCGAGGTCTCGTTTGACGAGGCTGCAGACTTCTTCAACTCACTCAGCCTTGGCCCACTGCAATCGCTCAGAGCTTGCGCTGGCGGTATTGAAAACACCAATTATTTTGCTGACACCGACAGCGGCAGCTATGTCCTGACGCTGTTTGAACGGCTGACGTTCGAGCAATTGCCGTTTTACCTCCACCTGATGAAACACCTGGCCGAACGCGGCATTGCAGTGCCAGACCCAGCGCCAGACCAAGGTGGCAACATCTTGCATTGCCTGAAAGGCAAACCAGCCGCTGTGGTGAACAAGTTGCGCGGTGCCAGCGAGCTGCTGCCTGGTGCAGCCCACTGCGCAAGCGTCGGCGAGTCACTGGCGCGCATGCATCTGGCGGGGCGCGACTTCGCCATGCAACAACCCAATTTGCGCGGAATAGCCTGGTGGAACAGCGTTCTACCTGCCGTATTGCCGCACGTCACGCCGGAGCAGCGCAGCCTGTTGATGAGCGAGCTGGCCTACCAGAACCACATTGGGGCATCGTCCGCCTACACGGCTCTGCCGGTTGGGGTGATACACGCCGACCTGTTTCGCGACAACGTGATGTTTGAAGCGGGCCAGTTAAGCGGCTTTTTTGATTTTTACTTTGCCGGTCGCGACACATTTTTGTTCGACATCGGCGTGTGCCTGAATGACTGGTGCATTGACTTGCCGACCGGCCAGCACGACGCGGCGCGGGCCGTCGCGTTTTTGGCGGCTTATCAGGCTGTGCGGCCTTTGAGCATGCAAGAACGCGCGCTTCTGCCGGCCATGGCGCGGGCTGGTGCGCTGCGCTTTTGGATATCGCGGCTGTGGGACTTTTATCTGCCGCGCGAAGCGGCCATCCTTAAAGCGCATGACCCTGGCCATTTTGAAAGGGTGCTGCGCGAGCGGGTTGCTCACCCTGCGCTGTTGCTGGCTGCCATTCATCCGAAGCCCGTCACGATGCCAAGCGCTAAGCCTGTCAGCCGAGCAAACTCCAGCAGCTTGAAACTCAACACATGAAACTACATATCGTTCCCGCACGCACGGGCATCACCTGGGTCAAGCTGGGTTTCAAGACTTTTTTGCAGCAACCGCTGGCCATGTCGGGGCTGTTTTTCATGTTCATGGCGCTGCTGTCTGTGGCTTCCATGCTGCCGTTGATTGGCGCCGCACTGGCTTTGGGTTTGCTGCCCGCAGCCACGCTGGGCTTGATGGCCGCCACGCAAGAAGCTACCAAAGGCAAGTTTCCAATGCCATCGATTTTGATCAGCGCGTTTAGAGCGGGCAGGCAGCGCCTGAATGCCATGATGCAGCTGGGCGCGCTGTATGCCGTGGGGTTTCTGGCCATCATGGCCATCTCCAGCCTGATCGACGGCGGTCAGTTCGCCAAGCTGTATCTGGTGGGCGGCAAGATCACGGAAGAGCTGGTGCTGCAAAGCAGTTTTCAGGCCGCCATGTGGGTAACGCTGGCCCTGTATTTGCCTTTGTCGCTGATGTTTTGGCATGCGCCGGCGCTGGTGCACTGGTACGGCGTCTCGCCTGTCAAAAGCCTATTTTTCAGCTTCACGGCGTGTTACAAAAATTTTGGCGCTTTCACGGTTTACGGCATGGTGTGGGCCGGTATTTTCGTGCTGGCGTTGCTGGGCATCACCGTGATAGCCGCGCTGCTGGGTAACCCTGCGATTGCGGGTGTGGCGATGTTTCCTATCGCTTTGGTGATATTTGCAATGTTCTTCACCTCGATTTACTTCACGTTTGCAGGCAGTTTTGACGACACGCAAACTGGTGCAACTCCCACCGCGTAAGGTTTAAACAACCGTCAGCTTGGCGACACTCAATGCCAGCCACTTGATGCCGTGCCGGGTGAAATTGATTTGCGCACGCGCATCTGGCCCCGTGCCTTCCAGCATCTGCACGCGGCCTTCGCCAAACTTGGCGTGAAACACGTTAATGCCAACCGTGATGCCATGGGCCGGCGCGTCGCGCTGGGGCGGCACTGCGGGATAGGCAAAGCGCTCCAAATTGCCATAAGACTGCCCTTTTTGAGATGCAAATACGCTGCTGGCCCAGTCTTTACGGGCGCCACCAGCTCCTGATTGCGTAGCATCGCCCCATGGGCTCTGCCCCATGGACAAGCCGGACGCAAAGCCCTGGTTCTTCGGCGTGATCCACTTCAATGCCGCCTCGGGCAACTCGGCAAAAAACCGGCTTTTCAAGTTGTACCGCGTCTGGCCGTGCAGCATGCGGGTTTGCGAATGTGACAGATACAAGCGCTTGCGCGCCCGAGTGATGGCCACGTACATCAGGCGGCGTTCTTCTTCAATACCGCCGGCCTCTAGCAGTGAGTTTTCGTGCGGAAAAATACCGTCTTCCAGCCCCGTGATGAAGACACAGTCAAACTCCAGCCCTTTGGACGAATGCACCGTCATGAGCTGCACCGCGTCTTGCCCAGCCTTGGCCTGGTTGTCGCCAGATTCGAGCGCGGCATGGGTCAGAAAAGCGACCAGTGGGCTGAGCGTTTCGCCGGTTTCAAAATCAGGGGCTAAAAATTCTGGTGTGGGGTTTTCAAGGGCATCCACCGTCAAACCTTGGCTGGCGGGGCTTTGGGTCATCGCCAAATTGGATAATGCGCCCAGCTCATCCACCGGCAGCGCCACCGCGTCCCGCCCAAAGCCTTCTTGGCCGACAAACGACTCCGCAGCATTGACCAGTTCAGCCAAATTCTCCAGCCTGTCCTGGCCTTCACGGTCCAGCTTGTAATGCTCTTCCAGCCCGCTGTGCTGCAGCACCAGCTCGATAATTTCGCGCAGTGTGCTGCCCGTCGTCTGCTCGCGCATCACATCAATTTTGGCAACAAACGCGCCAATGTTGGTGCCGGCTTTGCCTGCCACAGCACTCACCGCATCGTGCAGCGAGCAACCCGAGGTTTTGGCAATGTCTTGCAGTTGCTCCAGGCTGCGCGCGCCAATGCCGCGCGGCGGAAAGTTCACCACCCGCATAAAGCTGGTGTCGTCGTTCGGGTTCTCCAGCAGGCGCAAATAGGCCAGCGCATGCTTGATCTCGGCGCGTTCAAAAAACCGCAGGCCGCCATACACGCGGTACGGCAAACCAGCATTGAACAGCGCCGTTTCCATCACCCGGCTTTGCGCGTTGCTGCGGTACAGCAGCGCGATTTCTTTACGCTCGGTGCCGTCCCGCACGAGTTGCTTGACTTCATCCACAAACCACTGCGCCTCGGCAAAATCGCTGGGCGATTCATGCACCCGCACTGGCTCGCCTGGCCCGGCCTCGGTTCGCAGGTTTTTGCCCAGGCGTTTGGTGTTGTGGCCAATCAGTGCGTTGGCTGAATCAAGAATATTGCCGAAGCTGCGGTAATTGCGCTCAAGTTTGATCTGATGCGTCACCGCAAATTCACGCACAAAATCAGCCATGTTGCCAACCCGTGCGCCCCTGAAGGCGTAGATGCTCTGGTCGTCATCACCCACGGCAATCACCGAGCCGCCTTGCATGGTGGGCAGCTCCCCTTCTGCACCCTGCCCGGCCAGCATTTTGATCCACGCGTATTGCAGCTTGTTGGTGTCCTGAAATTCGTCAATCAGGATATGCCGGAAGCGCCGCTGGTAGTGTTCACGTATTGGCGCGTTATCTCGTAGCAGTTCATAGCTGCGCAGCATCAGCTCGCCAAAGTCGACCACACCTTCGCGCTGGCATTGCTCTTCATACAGCGCGTACAGGTCGATTTTTTTGCGCATATCTTCATCCCGCGCCTGCACGTCTTTGGGCCGCTGGCCGTCTTCCTTGCAGCTAGAGATAAAGTACATCAGCTGCTTGGGCGGAAAGCGCTCATCGTCTATGTTGAACTGCTTGCACAGCCGCTTGATGCTCGACAGCATATCTTGCGTGTCCAGAATCTGAAACGTCGATGGCAAATTGGCAAGCTTGTAGTGCGCCCGCAAAAACCGGTTGCACAGTCCGTGGAAAGTACCAATCCACATGCCGCGCACATTGACGGGGAGCATGCTGGTCAGCCGCAGCATCATTTCCTTAGCGGCCTTGTTGGTAAAGGTGACAGCCAAAACACCGCCGGGCGACACCTGCCCGGTTTGCAGCAGCCAGGCGATACGGGTGGTCAACACGCGGGTCTTGCCAGAGCCTGCCCCGGCCAGGATCAGGGCGTGGGTGGCTGGCAGCGTAACAGCGGCGAGTTGCTCGGGGTTGAGGTTATGAAGCAGGGGCGAAGTCGGCGCGTGATCAAAAAGCATGAGCCATTGTAGAAAGAACCCTGGCTTGCCAAGGGGCGGCACCCAACTTTGAGGTTACTGGTTCGGCTTATGCAACATCGCCTCAGAGCTGGCGACTGTTGTTGTCAAGACGACTGGACGGTCACGCGGGGCGGGTACGTCACAGCGCTGCTGCAGACGTTTTAATGACTATAAATTATATAGCTGCTCGCGCCCGTATCTATTGGCTTGCAGCCTGATGACGCCTAAAAATAACCGAAACCGATGTCCTAGCAGCTTTATTAGCAATCAGCTGTCCCAGTCGCCGCCACCGCCGATGTCGCCGCCCGCGTCGTCCCAGGACGTGCTGTCGTTCATGCCGAAGTTCTGGCCACCCAGATCAGCATTGCCGGGCAGAGGCTCAAGTCGATTGCCGGCGTTGTCGTTCAAATGCCCGGCATTGTTTGAGTTGTGGTCGTCGTTGCCCATCAAGTTTTTACCAATCGCCTGCGCAGCCATCACGCCTGCGCCAACCGCAAGGCCAGTCGCCAGGCCGCCCATCACGCGGCCGCCCATGCCGGTACCTGCGGATTGGCCGTAGCCGGGCTGCGCATAGCCTGGCTGCGCATAGCCAGGTTGGCCAAAAGCAGGTGTGGCGCCTGTGCCAAAGGTTTGCGGGCCGTTCAGGCCATTGATTCCATTTCCCATGGTTGCCGGCATGGCCGCAGGCATGGCGTTGGGCAAGGCTGCAGCGGGCTTGCGGCGAATCAGCCACACCACCACGCCAACCACGGCCGCACCCAGGAGCAGTATCAGGCCAGGTGAAACAGATGAGGTGGCAGTCGCTGGCGTGTCCATGCCAAAGCTTTGTTTGGCTGGCGTGGTCGCGGCCGCGGACTTGGCGGTCAGTTGCGTGCGCAGGGCTTGCACGGCGTCAGGCTTGGCAAACGGCAAGCCGGGCGCCAGCTTGTCGGCCTCGGCCAGCGCTTCCCGGCCCTTAGCGGGCAAGCCCTGGCGCGCAAACAGCTCGGCCTGCACGTAGTGCGCTTTGGCGCTTTTCGGGTGCAAGACCAGCACCTGCTGCACCATGGTTTGCGCCTGGTCCAGCTTGCCAGACTGCGCCGCGTCGTAAATCTGGTTGATGGTTGGCTCGGCCTGCGCCATGGCGGGGGCGTTCACCATGACGGCAGCGCCCGCCAGCGCCAGGCAAGCAACAAACAAACGCAAGAAATTTTTCAGCATGATGGCCCCAGTCCGTAAGAGTTACAAGTAGGGAGATGGCGGCATCGTTTTAAAAAACAAGGCCGCTTCAGTTCGGTTTACTTTTTACCAACCGCCGTGTAAAGCTCAGTCAAAGCCACCATGCGGCCATGCAGCGGCAGGATTTGCGCCACATCAAGCTTTAGGCGCTCGATGTTTTGCACGAGGTTTACATGCAAGGCGTTTGGCGCGGCTGGTGCCGGTGCATTCGGCGCGCCGGGCGTAAAGGCGTCGGCTTCAATAAGGATTTTTTCCTTCGGCAAATACACCATCATGAAGCCTTCGGCGTGCACGCTGCCTTCAATGTAGAAGACTTCGACCACACGTTCACCGTCGGTAAAAGTGCGTTTGCCGTTGACACCCGTAACTACGGCTTTTTTACCCGATGCCTGCATTGCGTGGGGTTTGATGCTGTTGGGGTTAGCCAGCGTGGTTTCAAAATACGGCCGCGCCTGCTCGCTGGTAACCAGCGTTGCGCCTTCGGCCACCGCGCTGCGCAGGCCGCCCGCGTGGTCAAAGTGATGGTGAGAGTTGATAACAAAGCGGATGGGCTTGTTGCCCGCCAGGTTTTTAGCCTCTTGCAGTGTTGGCACTGCGCGGCCATCGTAAAGCGGGCTTTCGACCACGATGATGTGGTCTTTCATTTCAATGGCCACGCTGTTGTGCGAGCCGCCCGCCAAAAACCACACGCCTTCAGCCGCCTTGGTGGCCACGGGGCGCTCTGCAAAGGCGGCGACCGCTGCAGGCATGTCGATGCCTGCAGCTGAGTTGGGTTTGACATCGTTGACCGTCAAGTCCAGTACCGGGAAGCCGCCCATGCTTTGCCGGATGCGCATCGGGAACTTGATGCCCCCCGTGTCTTTGTAGTCTGAAAAAACAATCGTTGACGGGGTATCGCCCATCACTGGATGCGGCTGAACCGAGTCAATTTGCTCAACCAGTCCCTGTGCATTGATGAATGCGGTAGCGCGGTAGCGGCCCGGCACCGCAAACGAGACCGCCGTCATGGGCTTGCCGCCCAACATGCGCGTCTCGGCTGTTGCTGGGTTAGCCAGGGCCGCTTTGATGACGCCGTGCGGCGTGGTCCACAGGTCGTGTACCCGCATGTCGTAAGCCACAGGGGCTGCGGCGGGCGCAGTGCCCGCCACGTTCCAGGCGGCCGTACCGCGCATGAAGCCGCTGGTACGCTGCTCGCCGGTGCCCATCAGCGGAACTGCGCCACCGCCGGTTGGCTCGGCCCGGCTGCGGGCCGCGTCTTCCCTGAAGGCGGCGTTTTCGTAGTCGGCCACGCGTGAAAAGCTTGAATACGTGATTTTGGGCCAGGCTTGGCCGGGCTGAAACGCCTGACCAAAGGTGCTGCCTGTGCCGCTGCCAGCAAAAGAAATGCTCTTGACCGCTGCGCCGCCCATAGCGATGTTGGCGCGCTGCAGGGCGGCATCGGCACTTTCCTGAGGCATGTTGGCGCATGATATGAGAGTGATGGCGACCGCCGCGCAAGTTGCTGACCGGCAGACGACGGCCAAAAAGTGAGTTTTCATGGTAATTCCCGTGTTTTGACTGTTTTTGCGCCCATCGGCACGCCCAAATCGTAGGCCTTGCCGCAGCAAATGCAGCCTAGGGAAAACACAGTCAAGACAGGTCGAGCGCAAGGAACTTTCACAGAGAATCCGGCCAGGCAGCAGCCCCCAAAGGGCATTGATCAGGCCCGTCAGTCTGCCGCATCAGCGCCGCGTTGCTGCGTTTGCCGTGGATGCTGCTTTGCCAGCACAGTAGCGACGGCACGCTTGAGCTTGCTGGCCGCACCTGCAATGGCCTGGTGCGCGCTGCCAGCACGGTCTTTGACCACCACCGGGTCGTGCCCAACGAGGCGTGCCTCAAGCGTGCATTGAATGTCGTCTGGAGTAGCTTTTGCGCTGCCGTTTTCGTCGGCAATGTAGGCCACGACTTTGGTGACGTGCTCGCCGAATTGGGCTACTGCATCCTTGACGACCACGCTCAAATGGTCGGCCATCTCGTGGCCGCCGTCTGTGTGGTGATCGGTATTGAGCAAAACTTGCATACATCTCCTTGTGGATAAACCCCCATCTTGCGCACTCGCCGGGGCTTTTGCGGCGGGGCAACAGAGCGTTGGTCTGTCAGCCAGCGCCTTCAGCTGTGGTGGTCACCAGCGTTACTTGATGATCTTAAAATGCTATAAAATAAGGAGCTGTTCGCGCCCGAATCGATTGGCCTGCAGGCGAAACGTCACCTACAATTCGTCTCAAACCCCGTGAAACACCGCTAAAAGGAAACCAAGCGTTGCAACGCCCTCATTGAACAAGCCGCAATGCCTGCGCTGGTTTTCTTCAATAATGCCTGAAGCACCCCGGGCAAGCACAAACACCCATCAGACTTCATGACAACCCACACCACCGCCCCCCTTTCAGTCGCTGCCAAACAATCGATTTTGCTGCTGTCGTTTGCGACCTTTTCCAGCATGGCGGCGCAGCGGATTTGTGATGCCATGTTGCCCGAGCTGGCGCGGGTGTTCTCGGTCAGCCTGGGGCAGGCCGCGCAAGTGATATCGGTGTTTGCCGTGGTGTATGGCGCAGCGCAGCTTTTTTATGGGCCGATGGGCGACCGGCTGGGCAAGTTCCGCATCGTGACTTACGCCACGCTGGCCTGCAGTGTCGGCAGTATGCTGGCGGTGTTTGCGGGCACGTTAAGCACCCTGGTCATCGCCAGAATGATGGTAGCGCTGGGCGCGGCGGCGATCATTCCGCTGGCGATGGCCTGGGCCGGAGATGTGGCGCCGCACGACCAGCTGCAAGAAACGCTGGCCCGGGTTGGCCTGGGCAGCACGCTGGGCCTGGTCAGCGGCCAGCTGTTGGGCGGCGTGCTGACCGACACGCTCGGATGGCGCTGGGCGTTTGCCTTCATGGCGGTGCTTTTTACCGTGGTCGGGGGTTTGCTGTACCTCAATTGGCGTGCCCAGCAGGCTCTGGCCCGTGCTGGCGCCGCCAATGCGGAAGCACAGGCCGACAATCAAGCCCCGCGACCCGGCTTTGTGGCCCAGGCTTTGAGCATCGTCACCGGGCCGTGGTCGCGCGTGGTGCTGACGGTCGCTTTCATTGAGGGCGCCACCGGCTTTGGCGTGCTGGCAGTGTGGGCGTCGCATCTGCACAATTGCCTGGGCTTGTCGCTGACCAGTGCGGGCGCCATTGTGGCGCTGTTTGGCCTGGGCGGCGTCGCCTACATGGCAACAGCCCGGCACCTGATCAGCCGCCTGGGGCAACCCGGCCTGACCCTGCTTGGCGCTGGCCTTGTGGGTGTGGCCGCGCTGGTGGTGGCCTTTACCCCGTACTGGACGCTGGCGCTGCCCGCTTGTCTGTTCGGGGGGTTCGGCTTTTTCATGCTGCACAACACACTGCAGGCCAACGCTGCCCAAATGACCCCGCAGGCGCGCGGCACTGCGGTGTCGCTGTTTGCGGCATCGCTGTTTTTGGGTCAATCGGTCGGCGTGTTTTTCGCTGCCAAGCTGATTGACCGTGTCGGCTCACCCGCTGTGGTAGCGGCCGGCGGCATGCTGGTGACGGCGGTCGGCGTTTACTTTTCAATGGCGCTGGGCAAGCGCAAACTGCTATTAAATAAATAGCTGCTCGCGCCCGATTTAATTGGGCTGCAGGCACTTTTCATAGCTGAAACTAATAAAAAGTTACTCCACACGTGTCACAGACGTTGGCTTGAACCCCAGGTCAGCCGCCTTGCCTTTGCGTGCTCTGGCGGCTCGGGCGTTGTTCAGGCTGCGGATCTCCAGCGTTTCGTCTCTGGCTTTACCGCCGCGGCCAATACCTTCGATCCGAACGCTACGGGTATAGGCTGCAGCGCCTGCCAGGGTGTCTTTGTCGTCCAGGTCAATCAACATCAAGCCGCGACCGCCGCCAGCCATTTGTTTGAGTTCTGTGATCTCAAACGTCAGAATTCTGCCTGCGGTAGAGGCACAAGCCACGTGGGTGGCGGGGTTGCGCGGCGTGCTGCCCGATGCGCCTGATGCATGCGATGGTTTGCAGATGAACTCACCTTCTGCGCAGCTGATGAAGGCCTTGCCTGCCTTGGGTCTGGAGGTCATGGTTTCGACACTGGCCAAAAAGCCGTAGCCGCCGCTACTGGACAGCAGGAGGGTGGCACTCGCGGGGCCCGCAAAGTAATGCAGGGGCTGTGTGCCAGATTCGAGTTCGATCAGTGTAGTGACAGGCTGGCCGTCGCCGCGTGCGCCAGGTAGCAGAGACACGGCCACTGAGTAAACGCGGCCCGTGCCTTTGGCGGCGCTGCCAAACACCAGCAGCGTGTCAACCGTGCGGCATTCAAACGTGCCGTAAAGTCCGTCGCCTTCTTTAAATGCGAAGCTCGCAGCGTCGTGGCCGTGGCCGGATCTAGCGCGTATCCAGCCCTTGCTGCTGACGACCACCGTGACAGGCTCGTCGAGAACCTTGACTTCTAGTACAGCTTTTTTCTCGGCCTGGATCAGGGTGCGGCGCGGGTCGGCAAACTGTTTGGCATCCGCCTCAATTTCCTTGACCATCAGGCGCTTGAGTGACGCCGGATTACCCAGAATTTCTTCCAGCCTGACTTGCTCTTCGCGCAGGCTTTTGAGCTCTTGCTCAATCTTGATGGCTTCCAGCCGCGCAAGCTGGCGCAGGCGGATTTCCAGAATATCTTCAGCCTGCCGGTCGCTGAGCTTGAAGCGCCCAATCAGCGCGCCTTTAGGCTCATCTGACTGGCGGATGATGGCAATCACCTCGTCAATGTTCAGCAGCACCAGCGCGCGGCCTTCCAGAATGTGGATGCGGTCCAGCACCTTGGTTAGCCGGTATTGCGAGCGCCGGGCGATGGTGGTTTGCCTGAACTCAATCCACTCGTTGAGCATTTGCCTGAGTGATTTTTGCGCGGGCCGGCCATCAAGGCCAATCATGGTCAGGTTGATGGGCGATGAACTTTCCAGACTGGTGTGGGCCAGCAGCGTGGTGATGAGCTCGCTTTGCTCAATGCGGCTGGTTTTGGGTTCAAACACCAGGCGCACGGCGGCTTCTTTGCCTGATTCGTCACGCACCACGTCAAGCACCGACAGCAACGTTTGTTTTAGCTGCAATTGCTCGAGACCCAGCGCTTTTTTACCCACCTTGATTTTCGGGTTAGTCAGCTCTTCAATTTCTTCCAGCACCTTTTGGGTGCTGACGCCAATCGGCAATTCAGTCACCACCAGCTGCCACTGGCCACGCGCCAGGTCTTCAATCTTCCATCGGGCGCGCACCTTGAGCGAGCCACGGCCGGTGCTGTAGGCTGCTGCTATTTCAGTAGCGCTGGAGATAATTTGCCCACCGCCGGGGTAGTCGGGCCCGGCAATGATGCTGTACAGCTCGTTGTCTGGCAGCTTGGGCGTTTTGATCAGGGCAATGCAGGCGTCAGCCACCTCGCGCAGGTTGTGGCTGGGGATCTCCGTGGCAAGGCCGACCGCGATACCGCTGGCACCGTTGAGCAGCGTGAACGGCAGGCGCGCGGGCAACTGGCGCGGCTCTTCAAACGAGCCGTCGTAGTTGGGAATAAAGTCCACAGTGCCTTCGTCCAGCTCGTCAAGTAGCAGGCTGGTGATGCGGGCCAGACGCGCCTCGGTGTAACGCATGGCGGCGGCGCTGTCGCCGTCACGGCTGCCAAAGTTGCCCTGGCCATCGACCAGCGGATAGCGCTGGCTGAAGTCTTGCGCCATGCGCACCATCGCGTCGTAAGCAGCGCTGTCGCCATGCGGGTGGTATTTGCCCAGCACATCGCCAACGACGCGGGCGCTTTTAACGGGCTTGGCACCGCTGGCACCGTTTGCGCCGCCAAAGCCCAGGCCCATGCGCGACATGCTGTACAAAATGCGCCGCTGCACTGGTTTTTGGCCATCACAGGCGTCGGGCAGCGCACGGCCTTTTACAACGCTGAGCGCGTATTCAAGGTAAGCACGCTGGGCGTAAGCGCTGAGTGAATCCTGGTCAGCGGATTCAGGGCTGGCGGGCGCGTTGTCGGGGGTAAAGAGGTCCATCGAAAAATGAATGCTGAAAAATTAATAATTGGAATCGACGTCGAACCGTTCGGGGATATCGTCGCTTTCATGAACCTGCAAAATACTGCGCGAACGATGCGTGGACGGCCAGGCCTGAAACCGGCTGGTCAAGGCGTCCAACCAGGCCTGAGCCACCGGCAGCGGCAGTGGAGCAGACAACTTCAGGTTAATCACCAGCACTCTGAACTTCAGCTCAACACCCGGTAACAACGGGCTGTCGATACGCAAACCACTGACCACCAGTCGGGTCGCCAGAGAGGTGACGTCGTTTTGATTGGCCAGCTCTTGCGCCACCACCGCAAAACGGCCGCCCGTGATGCGGGCAACCATGTCGTTGTCACCGACCGAACGGCGCAGGCGCATGGCTGCCTCCAGCAACAGCTTTTCACTGAAATCAGGCCCGAGTTCAGCCAGCAAACCCTGCCAGTTTTGTACCTCAATCAAATACAGCGCGTTGCTGGTTTGCGCTGCTTTGGCTTGCTCTTTAGCGTGCTGTCTTCGCGCCATGATGCGCATCAGCCGCTCAAGCAACACCGGCGTCGTGGACAAGCCGGTTAGCGGGTCCGCCACGCCCGCCGCAGCGCTGCGCAGCCGGGCTTCATTGAGCAGTCGGCTACGCCATACGAGCGACAGGTAAATCGGCGGAATTTGCACCAGCAGCATGAGCGCCACGGGCCAATGAACTTGCCGTGCATTGACGGCGTCGGTCAAAAACAGCAAGGCCACCGCCAGTCCGGATGCATGGCCCAACATCAGCCACCATTTCCAGGGGCCTGCCGTTTCCAGTGCCTGAATGGAGCGGTACGCAAAACCCAATCCAAGCAGGCCGCCCCACGCCAGACTGATCAGTGTTGTCAGGCCAGGCGCTGAACTGGCCTTGACCGCGCCCAGACCGATGGCCAGAAAGTAGGCCAGCAGGCCAATGTCTGCAAACAGCAGTACAACAATCAGCGACTTGTCTGCCACGCTGTTGCTGCGCTTGCGCAGCAGCCACATCATGAACATGCTCGCAAGCGCCGGGCCTGCCACAAGTAGCAGGTTTTGAGTCATGACGGCGCCCGACGGCCAACGCTGTCCAGCCACCAGAGCGCCGACCATCAGCCCCAGATAAGCCGCCAAAACCCATAAGGTCGGTTCGTCGTATGCGTAAGCCACCAGCACGCTGAGAAGCAGCACCAGGCCAAGCACACCCACAGCTATGCCGAGCGCGAAAACATCCAGATTAAAAACCAGCGCCATGTCTGGCTTATTTGGCGATGGGGTCTGGGAAAGTCAGCTGCTCTGCGGGCATGGCGACCATCAGCGGCGGCATGTTACCGCGGCCCTGAGCGCCAGGCGAACCGCTGGATACGCCGCCCATCATCTCCATCCGCACCCTGCCCGATGTTTTGCGTGCCTCGAGCAGGCCCGCGGGGGGCTTCAGATGACCATACAGCTGCATCACGGTTTTGACGTAGTTCCTGGTTTCGGGGTAATTCGGGATTTTGTTACCCGCCCGCTGCACCGCGCCTTCACCCGCGTTGTACGCAGCCACCGCAAGTTCAAGCTGGCCTGGAAACATGGCGATCAAATCGCGCAGGTAGGACGAGCCTGCCTTGATATTGGTTTTGGGATCCGTCAACTTTTTCTCCACGGGCGACTTTTTGTCGGCCTTCACACCGTAACGCTCGGCGGTTGGCGGCATCAGCTGCATCAAGCCTACCGCCCCTTTGGGGGATACGGCAAAGGTGTCGAAACCGGATTCAGTAGCGATCAACGCTTGCAGCAGTTCGTAGTCAATTCCGTGAATTTGTGCCGCATCCTTGAGCAAATGTTTGACCGCCTTGTAATTGGGCGACACGTCGAAGTAAGCCAGCAATTTGGCGGGAGCCCGCGCGCTGCGGGCATTCAGCCCATCGTTGGTTGCACTTTTACCTTCCCATAACAGGGACGATTTGTCAGATTTTTCAGTAGAAAAACTCTCGCCACCCTTGAAAAAAAGCTCGTAACGCTCGTCCAGTTTGTCGTTTGAAAAATGTGCCACGCCTCTTGCATCAATGTAGCCCCACACATCGGCCACGGCTGGCACTGCAATTACCCCCAGCACCAGCGCAACCAGTGCGCCCGCAAGGCGGTTTTTTAATTGAGTCAGGGCAAAAGGCATCAAACGTCAATTTCTACGGCATCGCCGTGCAGTTCCATCAATTCGCGGCGGGCAGCAGCTTCGCCTTTGCCCATGAGTTTGGTGATCAAGCCCTCCGTTTGCAAAAAACTCTGATTTCCCAGTTGCACAGGCAACAAACGGCGAGTGTCTGGATTGAGTGTGGTTTCCCACAATTGTTCCGCATTCATTTCGCCCAGGCCTTTGAAGCGACTGATGCTCCACGAGCCTTCCTTAACGCCCTCTTTGCGTAGTTTGTCAAGAATAGCAGTCAACTCGCCGTCATCCAGCGCATACGCCTTCGAAGCGGGCTTCTTGCCGCGCGCGGGCGCATCGACTCTGAACAGCGGCGGACGTGCCACATACACATGGCCCGCATCGATCAACTTGGGGAAATGCCTGAAGAACAGCGTCAGCAACAGCACTTGAATGTGAGAGCCATCCACATCCGCATCGCTCAAAATACACACTTTTCCATAGCGCAACCCGCTCATGTCGGGCGTGTCATCTGGCCCGTGCGGGTCCACACCAATCGCCACAGCGATATCGTGAATCTCGGTGTTGGCAAACAGGCGGTCGCGCTCGACCTCCCAGGTGTTCAGCACCTTGCCGCGCAGGGGCAAGATGGCCTGGCTTTCCTTGTCACGGCCCATTTTGGCGCTGCCACCTGCTGAATCACCCTCGACCAGAAAGACTTCGTTGTGGGCCAAGTCCTTACTTTCGCAGTCGGTCAGCTTGCCGGGCAGCACAGCCACGCCAGAGCCTTTGCGTTTTTCAACCTTCTGCCCGGCTTTTTGCCGCGTTTGTGCAGCCCGAATCGCCAATTCTGCGAGCTTTTTGCCGTAGTCCACATGCTGGTTCAGCCACAGCTCAAGCGCCGGGCGCACATAGCTGGACACCAGCCGCACCGCGTCGCGCGAATTCAGGCGTTCCTTGATCTGGCCCTGAAATTGTGGGTCCAGCACCTTGGCGCTCAACACATAGCTCGCACGCGCAAACACGTCTTCGGGCAGCAACTTCACGCCTTTGGGCAACAAGCTATGCAGTTCGATAAAACTTTTGACCGCGGTAAACAGCCCGTCGCGCAAGCCGCTTTCATGCGTGCCGCCCGCGCTGGTCGGGATCAAATTGACATAACTTTCACGCACCGGCTGGCCGTCTTCGGTAAAGGCCACGCACCAGTCCGCACCCTCGCCTTCGGCAAAGGTCTCGTGCGAGGCATCGGCAAAGCCTTTGCCCTCAAACATCGGAATGACCAGATCGCCATTGAGCGTTTGGGCCAGGTAATCGTGCAGGCCACCTTTGTACAGCCAGGTTTGGCTGTCTCTGGTTTTTTCGACGGCCAGCGTTACCGACACGCCGGGCATCAGCACTGCCTTGCTGCGCAGCAGGTGCGTCAGTTCATTAATAGGCAGCGCCGACGATTCAAAATACTTGGCATCAGGCCAGGCGCGCACCGAAGTGCCTGATTTGCGGTCGCCTTCAACGGATGAATCGAACTTGCGCAAATGTAATTTTTCAATCACATCGCCGCCTGAAAACACCAGTTTGGCGACCATGCCTTCACGGTAAGACGTGACCTCTAGCCGCTTGGACAGCGCGTTCGTCACGCTCACGCCAACGCCATGCAGACCGCCGGAAAAGCTGTAGGCACCGCCCTTGCCTTTGTCAAACTTGCCGCCTGCGTGCAGCCGGGTGAACACGATTTCAACTACCGGCGCTTTTTCTTCCGGGTGCATGCCGTAAGGTATGCCGCGCCCGTCGTCGTCCACACTCACTGAGCCATCGGTGTGCAGTGTGACTTTGAGCTTTTTGCCGTAACCCGCCAGCGCTTCGTCAGCGGAGTTGTCTAGCACCTCTTGAATGATGTGCAGCGGGTTGTCGGTGCGGGTGTACATTCCCGGGCGCTGCTTGACCGGCTCCAGGCCTTTGAGAACGCGTATCGAGCTTTCGGAATATTCTGGCGTAGCCAGCGATGAGGGTGTTGTGGGAGACAGTTTGGAAGCCATGGCAATCAATATTTTGATGCAATTGTAGACGGCGCAGCAAAAGAAGCTGGATAAAACAACAGCTTTTGCGGTGCGCGCTGTGTTGCCTGAGGCGGCCAGACCGCAGTCAAGTTAAAGTCAGTGCATGACTTCACACGCGGCATCTTCTGTGAAAAAATTATCCGTCGCCCAACTTCTGGTTTGTGGCGCGGCCATTGTCACGCTGTCGATGGGCATTCGCCACGGCTTTGGCTTGTGGCTGCAACCAATTACTCAAACGCAGGGCTGGACGCGCGAAACCTTTGCTTTTGCGATTGCCATCCAAAACCTGTCTTGGGGCGTTTGCGGCATATTTGCCGGCATGCTGGCCGACAGGCTGGGTGCCTTCAAAGTGCTGCTGGGCGGCGCGGCGCTTTATGCGCTGGGCCTGGCGGGCATGGCGCTGTCGCCAACCGGCTTTTTATTCACCTTAACGGCGGGCGTGCTGATTGGCGCGGCGCAGGCCGGCACGACCTACGCCGTGATTTACGGCATCATCGGCCGCAACATTTCAGCTGACAAGCGCTCGTGGGCCATGGGCGTGGCCGCGGCGGCAGGCTCTTTCGGTCAGTTTTTGATGGTGCCGATTGAGAGCTTTTTGATCAACAACATCGGCTGGCAGCAGGCTTTGTTGATATTGGCGGGCGCGGTGCTGCTGATCATGCCGCTGGCACTCGGCTTGCGCGAAAGCGGGTTTGCGGGTGGCCACGCACCCGTGCGCGAGCAAACCATCTTGCAGGCGCTGAAGGAGGCCTTCAAATACCCGAGTTTTCAGCTGCTGATGGCGGGCTACTTTGTGTGCGGTTTTCAAGTCGTGTTTATTGGCGTGCACATGCCCAGCTATCTGAAAGACAAAGGTTTGTCGCCGCAAGTGGCGGGTTACGCGCTGGCGCTGATTGGTTTGTTCAATGTATTTGGCACCTACACGGCAGGCGTTCTGGGCCAGCGCATGGCCAAAAAGAATATTCTGGCTTTTATTTACTTTGCACGGGCGGTGGTTATCAGCGTGTTCATTGCAGCGCCGCTCAGCTCCATGAGCGTGTATATTTTTGCTGCAGTGATGGGGTTTTTGTGGCTGTCGACAGTGCCGCCCACCAACGCGGCGGTCGCGCAGATTTTTGGCGTGGCGCATTTGTCCATGCTCAGCGGTTTTGTGTTTTTCAGCCATCAAATTGGCTCTTTTTTAGGCGTCTGGCTTGGCGGCTTTTTGTACGACCGCACCGGCAGTTATGACATCGTCTGGTACATCACGATTGCGCTTGGCGTGTTCGCCGGGCTGATCAATTTGCCGGTGCGCGAAGCGCCGATCGCGCGGCCGGCAATCGCCCCGCAGCCGGTGGCTGGATGATGCAGCGCCAGCGCCTGATGCACGCTGCCGCATGGCTGGCCGCCGTGGCGACTTTGCTGGGCATCTTTGGGCTGTACATCCAGCCCGACTTTCTGGTCGTGCTGGCCAATCAGGTGTGGGCCTGCTTTTAACGCGCAGCGGCCGTTTAGGGTCATTTTGAGTGCGATTTAGGCATCATTTGAGTACCATTTATACCTATAAGCCAATAAATACGGGCGCGAGCAGCTATGAAATTAATAGTGACGACACACCAGTGCGGCAGGCGCAACTACATCGTACGGGCTGCGGCGAGCCATGGGGTAAAGCCCTTTTGACCGACCCTTTAACCAGTTTTAGCCCGCGCGGCACAGAGCCGCCCTCGGCGTGGGTTCAGCGCTGGTCACACTTGGTCGCACCCGAAGGTCGTGTGCTCGACGTCGCCTGCGGCTTTGGTCGGCACGCCTACTGGTTTTACGGACTAAATCACACACAAGCCCTTGTAGATCGGGCGCCAGCAGCTATTGATTCCATAGCGATTCCAGCAGCTGCCTGCCAAAAGGTGACGGCCGACATTGAAAACGGGCCGTGGCCATTTGCGCAGCAGCAGTTTGATGCCGTGGTGGTGACCAACTACCTGTGGCGGCCCCTCATGCCGACACTGCTGGCAAGTCTGGCGCCGGGCGGCGTGTTGATTTACGAAACCTTTGCAAAGGGAAACGAAACGGTTGGCAAACCATCACGCGCGGATTTTTTACTGCAACCCGGAGAGCTGCTGCAGGTTTGCAAGGACTTGCGGGTGGTGGCGTTTGAAGACGGTTTTGTCGACGGCGCGCTAGGCAAGCAGCCGCGTTTCATCCAGCGCATTGCTGCCGTGCGTGAAGATACGGTAAACCCTGCTCCCACGCGCTACAGGCTGACGTCAAAATGTCGCGCCGGCTAGGTAGAATAGTGGCTCGCGTTTGCGCATTGCCAATCAGTTCACGCACACCCAATTCAAGACATGAAACCCATCACAGGCAGCATTGTTGCTCTGGCAACACCCTTACACCCCGACGGCAGCGTGGACTACCCCAAGCTGCGCAAGCTGGTGGACTGGCATGTGGCCGAGGGCACCGACTGCATTGGCGTGGTGGGTACCACGGGCGAGTCGCCCACGGTAAACGTTGAGGAACACTGCGAGATCATTCGCGTATCTGTCGAGCAAGCCAACAAGCGGGTGCCCATCATGGCAGGTTGCGGCGCCAATTCAACCGCCGAGGCGATCGAGCTGGCCAGGTTTGCGCGCCAGGTCGGTGCTGATTGCCAGCTGCAAGTGGTCCCCTACTACAACAAGCCAACGCAAGAAGGCCAGTACCAGCATTTCAAGGCTATTGCGGAGGCCACCGGCGACCTGCCCTGCGTGCTGTACAACGTGCCGGGCCGCACGGTTGCCGACATGCTGCACGCCACCGTGCTTCGCCTGGCGCAGGTGCCCGGCATCGTGGGCATCAAGGAAGCCACCGGCAACATCGAGCGCGCCCAATGGCTGATCCGGGAAGTGCCGAAAGGTTTTGCGGTGTATTCAGGCGACGACCCCACTGCAGTGGCGCTGATGCTGTGCGGCGGTCAGGGCAACATCAGCGTGACAGCCAACGTCGCGCCAAAGTTGATGCATGAGCTGTGTGTGGCCGCAGTCGCTGGCGACGCCAAAAAGGCCATGCAACTGCAAATGAAGTTACTCCCGCTGCACAAGCATTTGTTTGTTGAAGCCAACCCGATTCCCGTCAAATGGGCCATGGCCCGCATGGGGCTGTGCGGCCCCACGCTGCGCCTGCCGATGACGCCGCTTGAAGCGTCAAATGAAGCTGCGGTTGAAGGCGCATTGCGCGCCTGTCACCTGATTTAACCGGATCTGATCTTTAAGGACCTCCACGTGATGACTTTGCCCAAACGCGTCTTTAGCCCCCATTTTTTCAGCCGCTTGACTGCCGTCACGTTGGCGACTTCTCTGCTGCTGGTCACCGGATGCTCAAGCGTCAGCAACCTGATGCAAGGCGACAAGATTGACTACAAAACCAGTGGCAGGGCAGGCCCATCGCTGGACGTGCCGCCCGACCTCAGCCAGCTAAGCCGCGAAACACGCTATGTGGTACCCGGCTCTTCTGTCAGCGCTAGCGCCTATCAGGTCGGTCAGGTTTCGCAAGCGGTTCCGGTCGCCGCAGTGAACGTGGGCGACGTGCGCATTGAACGGGCTGGCAACCAGCGCTGGCTAGTCGTGAACCGCCCGGCGGAAAAGCTCTGGACGCCGGTTCGTGACTTCTGGCTTGAAGGCGGTTTTTTGCTCAGCCTGGACCAGGAAAACCTGGGCATCATGGAAACCGACTTTGCCGAGAACCGGGCCAAAATCCCGCAGGACTTCCTGCGCAACACGCTTGGCAAGGTGTTTGACAGCCTGTATTCAACCGGTGAGCGTGACAAGTTTCGCACCCGTCTGGAGCGCAACGCCGCCGGCGGCACCGAGATTTACATCAGCCATCGCGGCATGATAGAGACGGTGAACACGCGCAACGGCACAGGCGGCAAAAGTGCCGACACCGCAGGCGACACTGTCTGGCAACCGCGCCCTGCCGACCCTGAACTGGAAGCCGAATTTTTGCGCCGCCTGATGGTCAAGCTGGGCGTTTCTCAAGAGCAGTCCAAAGCGCTGGTGGCATCTGGCGTACAAAAAACAATTTCGCGAATCAGCAGCGTCAACGGCGCGCCGGTTGTACAAATTGACGAGGGTTTTGACCGTGCCTGGCGGCGCGTCGGCTTGACGCTTGACCGCACTGGCTTCACGGTAGAAGACCGCGACAGGGCGCAAGGCACGTATTTTGTGCGCTATGTGGACATCACGTCTGACAAGAAAGAGCCCGGCTTTTTGACCAAAATTTTCAGTGCTGCCACCCCGACAACGCCACCCTTGAAGTACCGTATCACGGTCAAGAGCCAGGGCGAGGCCACACAGGTATCTGTACTAAATGCGCAGGGCGTGCCTGAAAGCTCGGTCAATGCGCAGCGCATTGTGCAAGTGATCTCTGACGACCTGAAGTAAGGCGGCCGGTTGCGCTTCAAAAATCTGGGCAGCGGCAGCACGGGCAACGCCACAGTTGTTGAAACCTCTGGCACCACGCCGACCAGGCTGCTGGTTGATTGCGGTTTTGGGCTCAGACAGCTGACTGAGCGCCTGGCTCATGCCCAGCTGGCGCCTACAGACATCGACGCGATTTTCATCACCCACGAGCACGGCGACCACATCGGCTGCGCCGCTGCACTGGCGTTGAAATTCAGCATACCTGTCTGGATGAGCCAAGGCACCTACGAAGCTATTTTTTCGCCCGATCTGAAGGGCCTGCTGAGGCTAGCCAAGGACGCTGAAGTCTTTTGTTTAAATGACCTTCAAGTGACCCCGTTTACCGTGCCGCACGACGCGCGCGAGCCGTTGCAACTGACCTGCTCTCAGGGGCTGCACAAGCTTGGCGTGCTGACTGACCTCGGGCATGCCACGGCGCATGTGGCCCGCCACCTGGAGCACTGCAACGCGATTGTTCTGGAATGCAACCACGACACCGAGCTGCTTGACAACTCTGTCTACCCAGCGTTTTTAAAAAAGCGGGTCGGCGGCGCGTATGGGCACCTTTCCAATACGGCAGCGGCTGACATCGCGGCCAACTGCCAACATGCTGATCTTTATCACGTTGTTGCGGCGCACCTCAGTCAAGAGAACAATCGGCCGGAGCTGGTGCGGGACTGTCTTGGCCAAGTATTAGGCCTGAACACAGACATAACCATAGCCACCGCGACAGATGGCTGTTCGTGGACACGGCTGTAAAACGACGGACGAAAAAAAACCGCCTCGCAGCGGTTTTTTGAACAAGCCAGAAAATTACTTTTTAGGCATTGCGTCTTTGGCAGCATCAGCAGCTTTTTTGGCTGCGTCGCCAGCAGCACCAGCGGCGTCTTTGGCGGCGCCAGCAGCGTCTTTGGCAGCGCCCATTGCGTCTTTGGCGGCGTCCATGGCGCCGGTGGCGGCTGAAGCTGCGCCAGAAGCGACAGCGGCGGCGCCACTTGCAGCAACAGCAGCTGCGTCAGCAGCAGGAGCTGCGACAGGTGCGGGCGCTGGTACGACAACGACTGCTGGAGCAGCAGCAGGCGCTTCTTCTTTTTTACCGCAAGCAGCCAGAGCAACGGCAGCAACCACGGCGGCCAAAACGAGAGATTTGTTCATTTCACTATCCTTAAAATTAAAAAAGAAAACAATTTCCGGAAATTGTCAAAATCAGTCTGTGCAAATTCAACCAATACAGGCGTATTTACCAACAGCAAATTGACCAGACGCAAGGACTCGAGCTCTTACGTCTAGCTGTCGATTATAGCCCGGATTATTCATCGTTAAAAAAGTTGCCTCTCCCCCCAAAAAATGTTGCCGCCGCTGTACAGCCGGCTCACAAGCCTAGCGTGGTGGCGGCAAATGCTGGTGAGCTGAGCTTCAGGGATTCTGCGAGTTGTTCTCGCAGGGCAACACGCCGCGCGGGCTCTGCACCCGCAACGCCGGTGCTGCGCGCCAGATCAAGACGTTGAAACACCCAGGCTGGACTCCACAGCGCGCTGGGCACGTCGCCCGCGGCCACCGCAGCATGAGCCCGGCAGTCAACAATATGCGACCAGGTTCGTCGCCAGGCGACAAAGCGTGCATGGCGGCGCATCACTTCGTTGTAATTTCTGGCCAGCATGGTCAGCTTGCGGCCAGACTTTGACCAGTCCTGCAGCGACTGGGCCACCGTTCTTTCGCCTAGCGGCCAGTCTTCAAAGGTGCTGTCGCAAATGATGATCTCGCGCCAGCCTTGGGCAGCAGCAGCGGCAAAGGCGCTTCGTACCAGTTCACCAAACTCTGTTGGCCCGTTGAATCGGCCCTGCGGCAAAGCGCCTGGGCGCTCAGATGTTACGTCGTTCGGTGTCACGGCTTAGCCTCTCAAGTGTTGGCGCCATCAAATGCAACCAGCCCTCAGCATGCCAGTCAGCCAGCAAATGCAGCGCGTCTGGGCTGGCCTTGGCCAGCGCAACAGCTGGCAAGACACGCTGGTCCGCCAGCAATCGCATCAGCGCGGCATCACTACCTTTGGCGCGGTAACTCTCGCCGTTTATGAATACGTGGTGGGCGTCATACATCATGCGGCTTTTTGCGTCCAGGGCCAGGCACTTCCCAATCGGGTTTCCCGCCACTTCCCCATCCCAGTCGACGCCCGTCTGCTCAAACCACACCTGAGCTTTGGGCGCGGTCATTGTCTCGCCCAAAGCACACGCAATCGCCAGCGGATCCTGCAACGCCTGGCGCACCGCGTCGGTTGCAAATGCAAGCAGCGCAGCAGGCAATTCAGCTGGCCGGTCCGTTGCGGTCTGGTTGGTGTCACGGTACATCGTTTTAGGTCGCTCCGCTACCGAGCTTGCATCTGCATCCTCGCCGGCTTCTTCACTGAACTCCGCCAGCTTGTGCAGCAGTTCAGCAGTCAGCTCAGTTTGCACAGGTGCTTTAAAGCCAATCGAATAAGTCATGCAGTCCTGCGCCTTACCGTCTGCACCTACGCAGACCTCAGCCACGCCATCATGCGCGTAGCGCGGCGGCAGGTAGAGCATGTCACCAGCTTCAAGAACAAACTCCTCATCTGGCTCAAAATTTTGCAAGATTTTGAGCGGCACGTCCGCCTGCAAACTCAGGTTTTTTTGTTGGCTGATGCGCCAACGGCGGCGGCCACTGGCCTGAAATAAAAACACGTCATAGCTGTCAAAGTGAGGGCCTACGCCGCCGCCAGCGGTTGCAAATGAAATCATCACATCGTCTAACCGCGCATCAGGCACAAACCGGAACTGCTGGAGAAACTGATGCACCGACTGCTGATGTCCATCAACGCCCTGCACCAGCAGCGTCCAGCCTTCCTGGCTGATGGACGGCAGGCCGCGCCGCGAAAAGGGCCCACTCTTCATGCGCCACGAATCACGAGCGTCATCGCCGGTTTTGTGGGTATTTTTAGCAATCAGCCGAGACTCCACATCCTGACTTGCCGCCAACCCGAAAAGTTCAGCCCGGTTAAGCAGCGGTGTAAAACCAGCGATGGCACCACGCACCAGCAATGGCTTTTTTTGCCAGTGGCGGCGCATGAATTGCGCGGGTGAAAGTCCTGCAAGGAGCGGCAAAGCGATATGTACATCCATGGGACAATTGTCCGATGAAAATCACACCTACATGCGTTGCTGGCTTAAGCTGGACGCTACAAGACACTTTGGGCGACGTTCTGGACGAACTTGACGAGCCGGTTGAGTTTTTATTGGGCGGCGATGACTTGCTGGTCACCATACAGCAGCAACTGCAAGGCCACGAAGCTGGCGACAAGTTGGCGTTTCAGATGGAACCCGAAGAAGCCTTTGGCGACTACGACGAAAACCTTGTATTTTTAGAGCAACGCGTGATCTTCCCTGCCGAGCTGGAAGAAGGCATGACCTTCGACGGTGCGGCCTTGCCCACGGGCGCCAACACGGACACACCCAAAGACAAAATTTACACCGTGACCGAGATCTACCCAGAGCACGTTGTGCTTGACGGAAACCATCCGTTGGCGGGCATTGCGCTACGCCTGAGCTTGAAAGTTGAGTCAGTACGCGAAGCCACTGAAGCTGAAGTGGGTCAGGGCTCCATGGGGACAGGGTTTTTCAAGCTCCAGGCCCTCGATTCCCTGCCTCCCGACGCCACACTTCATTGACAGCGCGGCTACATCACACGACAAAGCTGTCCGTTTTTAATTCTGACGCGGTCGCCAATTTGCAGTTCACCGTAAGGTGTCATGTCGTAGGCCCGCATGGGGCCATTATCAATCTGAACCGACACCCGATAGCTTTCGTCCGCGCTCGCATTTGCGGTTCGGCTCCGCTCAACAGCATTGCCGGCAACCGCGCCGCCAACTGCACCCAAAACCGTCGCGGCAGTGCGACCGCCCCCTGAGCCAATCTGGGTGCCCAGCACTGCACCAGCGACGTCGCCAATCACAGCACCGATGCCCGGGCCCGCACTGGGCTGCTGCAAGCGCACAACTTCTACGTTGCTGACACGCCCGTATTCAACATACTCACCCTGTTGATTCGGCGCCGGATACGTGCCCGCTGGATACGCCGCCGGATACCTTGAAGGATAACTTGACGGATAGGTCGATACCGGGCCAGACGGGTTCATGGGTGCGCAGGCCATCAAGCTGCCAAGAACCACCGCTGACGATGCAACTGAGAAAAAACGGGTAGCGGTATGGAGCCCAAAACTTTCCTGTTTCCAAGGTTTGACGCCACGGATTCAACCCTTGCTTTTTATAACAGGCTCAACACATCAAGGCAGGCGTAGGGGTGCGTGCCGTCTTGCCGTGGGAAAGCGCTAGAACGTCGCGCGAAGGGTATGCTGAGTGCACTAGTTTGCTATTTTTTCAGGAGCTGCTTGCGCCCGTATCTATTGGGCTACAGCCTTATTTAACAACTAAAAGTATATCTGCGAGCAATTTAGTCCCGTTTTAACCCCTTACCAGCTTGAATCAATCGCGAGCTGAGCGCGGTGATGGGGTCATGCGACCGGGCTTTGGGGTGAAAGACGCGCGGCAGCGACGCTTCGATCACACAAAAAATGGCCAAGTGAAAGCTTGGGCCTTTTTTTCAACCCCGCGTATGTTTTCGCCCCAAAACCGCAGCGCATGGCCCAGTCGCCGTAGGGGCTAATATCTGGCCGCGTCCAAACTATCCACTGGTGAGTTTTGAGTTTTGAAGTTTTCACGTAGACTAATTTTTTATACGTATAATCGCAGGCATGCAAAAACTTACTCTTTCCATTGACGATGAACTCTATGCCATGCTGCACAACCAAATCGGTCGCGGCAGCATCGGCCGTTTTGTGTCTGATGCGATTCGGCCGCACTTGCGAAGCCCGGAGGCAGGAACAGCTGTCACGGCGTTCGGCGCGCTGTCGCACCTGGCCAAACCCGTTAGCGCTGACCAAGCAGCCCAGGCTAAGCGCCGGTACATGGAACAGCGCTACGCAGCCAAGCAGCTGGGTTAAGCCACATGCTGACAATCGACACCAACATCATGCTGCGCTATGCGCTGAACGACAACCCAAAGCTGTCAGCCAGAGCCAAGGAAATCATTGAAGGCAACACCTGCTACGTACCCTTGCTTGCACTGGCGGAGTTGGGTTTTGTTTTGGGCTTTGTCTATGAAGCGAAACCCGCAGACGTCGTAGCTTACGCAAAACGCCTGATGCAACAGAAGAAACTGCGCTTTGAGCATGAAAGTCGCGTTCTACAAGCCATGGCAGGGGTTGAAGCTGGCGTGGGTTGGTTTGATGCTTTGTTGTGGGCAGCAGCGCCAGTGCAACACGAATTTGTCACACTAGACAAAAAGTTCGCGAGCAAGGCTGCGAAACTAGGCTGGCAGCCAAGCGTGGTTTGCAAGATTTGAGGCGACTGTCGGGCCTGGCTGCGATACCCCGACCCACTTCTCACAATGAAGATTTACATTTTTCACATACGTGTTGAATTAACTAAACGCCATCAGACCTTGCGCGTATTGATACGGAATTGACGGACAAATGTGGTGGCAATTTGATGTCCAAATAGCACTTTCACGCCTTCCCCGTAGACCCATACCCACCCTCCCCGCGCTCACTCGCAGGAAAGTCTTGCACCACATTAAATTCAGCTTGCACCACAGGGACAATCATCAACTGCGCGATCCGCTCCATTGGGGCTATGGCGAAAGGCACATCGCTGCGGTTCCAGGCGCTGACCATTAACTGGCCCTGGTAGTCGCTGTCAATCAGCCCCACCAGATTGCCCAACACAATGCCGTGCTTGTGACCCAAGCCCGAGCGCGGCAGGATGAGTGCGGCGTAGCCGGGGTTGTGCAGGTAAATAGCGATGCCTGTGGGCACGAGTTGCCAAGCGTTGGCGGCCAGCGTTAACGGCTCACTCAGGCAAGCCCGCAAGTCCAGCCCTGCGCTGCCGGGTGTGGCGTAGTTCGGCAGGTTGCCTTCGAGGCGTGAATCCAAAATTTTGACGTCGATTTTCATTTTGATTTTTTCATACGGTTGGCAATCTCTTTGACCAGCTGCCGCGCCAGCGTCAGCTTGCTGGCTCTGGGCATTTCAGTTGTGCTTTGGCTATCAACAAGGAGCAGCGCATTGTGGTCTTGGCCAAAGGTGTCGGGGCCAATGTTGCCGATCAGCAGTGGCACGTTTTTGCGCATGCGCTTGGCTTGGGCGTTTTCATGCAAGTCGTGGCTTTCAGCGGCAAAACCGACACAAAACAACTTGCCATTTTTGGCGGCTTCCGATTGCGCGACGGTTGCCAAAATATCCTGATTTTCAGCAAACGCCAGCTGCGGCGGCACACCAGAGCTGTCTTTTTTGATCTTTCGGCTTTCAAAGGCTGCGGGTCGCCAGTCTGCCACCGCTGCGGTTGCTATAAATACAGTAGCTGCTTGCAGCCGTAAAATAACGGCTTCAAGCATATTTGATGCTGATTTGACGTCAATTCTGCTCACTCCGCGCGGTGTCGACAAGCCAACCGGCCCAGCTACCAGTGTCACATCAGCCCCCGCTTCACGCGCAGCGCGAGCGATGGCAAAACCCATCTTGCCGCTTGATAAATTGGTGATGCCGCGCACCGGGTCGATGGCCTCATAGGTCGGCCCGGCAGTGATCAGTACGCGCTGCCCCGCCATCACTTTGGGGGTAAAAAAAGCAATGATGTCTTGCAGCAGTTCATCAGGTTCCAGCATGCGGCCGTCGCCCGTCTCGCCGCAGGCTTGAAAGCCGCTGCCCACACCCAGCACGGTTGCGCCATCGCTTTGCAATTGCGTAAGGTTGCGCTGGGTAGCTGGGTGGGCATACATCTCGCGGTTCATGGCCGGCGCCAGCAACAATGGCACGGTGTCAATGGGTCGGGCAAGACACATCAAACGCAGTAAGTCATCAGCCCGGCCGTGCAGCAACTTGGCCATGAAGTCGGCGCTGCAGGGCGCAATCAAAATGGCATCGGCTTCACGCGACAAATTGATGTGCGCCATGTTGTTGTCTTCTCTAGCGTCCCACTGGCTGGTAAACACTGCTCGACCACTGAGTGCCTGCATCGTCACGGGCGTGATGAACTGTTCAGCCGCCTCGGTCATCACCACCTGCACGGTGGCACCGGCTTTGATGAGCGCGCGGCACAGCTCGGCGGACTTGTAGCAGGCAATGCCGCCAGACAGGCCTAAAACGATGTGTTTGCCAGACAGCTCAAGCGTCTGGGCGGCATCTACAAGATCAGTTTGAGGAGTCATGCCAAGCAATGTATCAGTTTGCGCCGCTAGCATTTCGTCAAACACTCACCGCCTATAATCAACATTTCCCACCTAAGCGAGCAAAAGCTCGTGCCAGAAACGACTAAATAATGACCAAATTTGTCTTCGTCACCGGCGGTGTGGTGTCTTCCCTGGGCAAGGGAATCGCCTCAGCCTCTTTAGCTGCGCTGCTTGAATCGCGAGGCCTCAAAGTCACTCTCATCAAGCTCGACCCGTACCTCAACGTCGACCCCGGCACCATGTCGCCGTTTCAGCATGGCGAAGTGTTTGTGACCGACGACGGCGCCGAGACCGACCTCGATTTAGGCCACTACGAGCGTTTCATTGAAACGCGCATGAAAAAGGCCAACAACTTCACCACCGGGCAAATCTACAAAAGCGTGCTGGAAAAAGAACGCCGTGGCGACTACCTGGGCAAAACCGTGCAGGTCATCCCGCATGTGACCAATGAGATTCAAGAGTTTGTCAAACGCGGCGCAGGGTTCGAAACGCCCGAGGCCGTTGACGTGGCGATTGTTGAAATTGGCGGCACGGTAGGCGACATTGAATCGCTGCCGTTTTTAGAAGCTGTGCGGCAAATGAGCTTGCGTCTGGGTGCCAACAACACAGCATTTGTGCACTTGAGCTATGTGCCCTGGATTGCTGCTGCGGGCGAGCTGAAAACCAAACCCACCCAACACACCGCCAAACAGTTGCGTGAAATCGGTATTCAGGCCGATGTGCTTCTATGCCGCGCTGACCGCCCGATACCCGACGAGGAACGCGAGAAGATTTCGCTGTTTTCAAACGTACCCACCTGGGGCGTGATCTCGATGTGGGACGTAGACACAATTTATAAAGTGCCGCGCATGCTGCACGAGCAAGGCCTGGACGGCCTGATTTGCGACAAGCTGCGCCTAAACACACCGCCCGCCAACCTCAAGCGCTGGGACGATCTGGTGTATGAAACCGAGCATCCTAAAAACGAAGTGCACATTGCCATGGTCGGCAAATATGTGGACTTGAGCGACAGCTATAAATCACTGAACGAAGCGCTGCGCCACGCGGGCATGAAGAACCACGCCAAGGTGGTGATCGAGTACATTGATTCAGAAACTATCAACGACGGTAACGTCACTCGCCTGGCCAAGTTTGACGGTATTTTGGTACCCGGTGGCTTTGGCGTGCGCGGTGTTGAAGGCAAAATTTGCGCCGCCCGCTATGCCCGTGAAAACAAGGTGCCCTACCTCGGTATTTGCCTGGGCATGCAGGTCGCCACGATTGAGTTTGCGCGGCATGTGGCGGGCTTTAAAGGTGCCAACAGCACTGAGTTTGACCCGCAAACCCCGCACCCGGTGATTGCACTGATCACCGAGTGGGAAGACGCCGACGGCACCATCAAAACCCGTAATGAGAAATCAGACCTGGGCGGCACCATGCGCCTGGGCGCGCAAAGCTCTGACGTGGCCACCGGCACGCTGGCGCACAAGATTTATGGCAACGTGGTAACCGAGCGGCACCGCCACAGGTATGAGGCGAACGTTAATTATTTGGACAAGCTGCGTGAAAGCGGTTTGGTGATTTCCGCGCTGACGCAGCGCGAGCAACTGACTGAAATTATCGAGCTACCGGTATCGGTTCACCCCTGGTTTGTGGGCGTGCAGTTTCACCCAGAATTCAAGTCCACGCCATGGGCAGGCCATCTGCTGTTCAATGCGTACATCAAGGCCGCACTGGACCATCAAGCAAACGCGGGAATTGACCTCTCGGTCATGGGCAAAGCCTTGAAAGTGGTGGCTTGAGATGAAATTGTGTGGATTTGAAGTTGGCCTGAATCAACCTTTCTTTTTAATAGCCGGACCGTGCGTGATCGAGTCTGAGCAATTGCAGATGGACACCGCAGGCACGCTCAAGGAAATCACCACCCGCCTGGGGATTCCATTTATTTTCAAGTCCAGCTATGACAAGGCCAATCGCTCCAGCGGCACCACATTTCGCGGGCCCGGCATGCAAAAGGGGCTTGAAATACTAGCCAAGGTCAAACGCGACCTGGGTCTACACATCCTGACCGACGTGCACTCTGAAGCCGACATCGCTGCCGTTGCCGCAGTGGTAGACGTGCTGCAAACCCCGGCGTTTTTATGCCGCCAGACCGACTTCATCACAGCCGTTGCTCAGTCGGGCAAACCAATCAATATTAAAAAAGGCCAGTTTCTCGCGCCGGGTGACATGAAAAACGTCATCGATAAAGCCCGTGCCGCAGCGCGTGACAAAGGGCTGAGCGAAGACCGCTTCATGGCCTGCGAGCGCGGTGCAAGCTTTGGCTACAACAACCTCGTTTCTGACATGCGCAGCCTGGCGATCATGCGTGAAACCCATGCGCCGGTGGTTTTTGACGCCACGCATTCCGTGCAGCTTCCGGGTGCTGGAAACGCGCAAGGCACCAGCAGCGGCGGCCAGCGCGAAATGGTACCGGTACTGGCACGTGCAGCAGTGGCAGTCGGCGTGGCGGGCTTGTTTATGGAAACGCACCCCGACCCTAACAAAGCCATGAGCGACGGGCCGAACGCCGTGCCGCTCAAGCACATGAAAGCGCTGCTGGAGACATTGCTTGAGCTGGACCGTGTCACCAAGAAAAACGGCTTTTTGGAAAACAACTTTGGAGCCTGATTCATGCCATCCGCCTACATCATCGCCAACGTCACCGTGACGAACCCGGAGCAATACGCTGAGTACCGAAAGCTGTCGACCATTGCGGTTCAAGCACACGGAGCAGAGTTTTGCGTGCGCGGCGGTTCGGTTGAAGTGCTGGAAGGTGACTGGACGCCAGACCGTGTGGTGATTTTGAAATTTCCGTCTGTGGAACAAGCCAAAGCCTATTACCACTCGGTTGAATACCAAGCTGCCATCAAAGCACGCCAGGGCGCAGCGGTGATGCGCATGGTGGTGATTGAAGGCGTTTAAGTTGCCGTTTTATTTTTTAAGTACTTTTTGGAAACCAATAAATGAGCGCTATTGTTGACATCGTGGGCCGTGAAATCCTGGACAGCCGGGGCAATCCAACCGTTGAATGTGATGTGCTGCTGGAATCCGGTGTGATGGGCCGCGCTGCGGTGCCGTCTGGTGCGTCCACCGGCTCGCGCGAAGCGATCGAACTGCGCGATGGCGACAAGTCACGCTATGGCGGCAAAGGCGTGCTCAAAGCGGTGGAGCACATCAACACTGAAATATCTGAGGCAGTACTAGGCCTGGATGCCAGCGAGCAGGCGTTTTTAGACCGCACGCTCATCGACCTGGACGGCACTGACAACAAGTCGCGCCTGGGTGCCAATGCGACGCTGGCCGTCAGCATGGCGGTGGCACACGCAGCGGCTGAAGAAGCGGGCCTGCCGCTATACCGCTACTTTGGCGGCAGTGGCGGCATGCAAATGCCGGTGCCGATGATGAACGTCATCAACGGCGGCGCGCACGCCAACAACAATCTGGATTTGCAAGAGCTGATGATCATCCCGGTGGGGGCGCCCAGCTTTCGTGAAGCTGTGCGTTACGGCGCTGAAGTGTTTCACGCACTGAAGAAAATTATTCAAGACAAAGGCATGAGCATTGCCGTCGGCGACGAAGGCGGCTTTGCCCCCAACATGGCGAATCACGAAGCGGCGATTCAGATGATTTTAGATGCGATTGACAAAGCCGGTTTTGTGGCTGGTGAGCAAATTGCTCTTGGCCTGGACTGCGCTGCATCAGAGTTTTACAAAGGCGGCAAATACGTGCTGGGTGCTGAAGGCCTGAGCCTGGACGCGGCCGAGTGGACCAACATTATGGCCACCTGGGTTGACAAGTACCCCATCATCAGCATTGAAGACGGCATGGCCGAAGGCGACTGGGACGGCTGGAAACTGTTGACCGAACGCCTGGGCAAAAAAGTGCAACTGGTGGGTGATGATCTGTTTGTGACCAACACCAAGATTTTGAAAGAAGGCATTGACAAGCACATTGCCAATTCCATCCTCATCAAAATCAACCAGATCGGCACCCTGACCGAAACCTTCGCCGCCATTGAAATGGCCAAGCGCGCAGGCTACACCGCCGTGATTTCACACCGCTCTGGCGAGACCGAAGACACCACGATTGCCGACATAGCGGTGGGCACAAACGCCGGGCAAATCAAAACAGGTTCGCTCTCGCGTTCTGACCGCATGGCCAAGTACAACCAGTTGCTTCGTATTGAAGAGGACTTGGGCGATGTGGCGACTTACCCTGGTCGTGCGGCGTTTTACAACCTGCGTTGAACGCTAAACCCTTGGCCAACCGCGTCGTTCCCGCTCTTTTAGTTGCGCTGTTGCTGATCTTTCATGCGCAACTGTGGACAGGCAGGGGCAGCATTGGGAATGTGCGCGACATGCAGCAGCGGCTGCTAGACCAGCAAACCAAAAACACCGAGGCACAGGCGCGCAACGATCAGCTGGCTGCTGAAGTCCGCGACTTGAAAGAGGGCCTCGAGATGGTCGAAGAAAAAGCCAGATCCGAGTTAGGGATGGTCAAACCCAACGAAATTTTTGTGCAGGTCAACAAATAACTACTGAACTGCCGTTGGCGGTGGCAACTGACGGTCCGCCTGAGTAAAAATCTGCGCCGCATCGACCGGATCAAACTCTTGCTGCGCACCGCAAAACTCACACGTCACACTGACCTTTCCCTGCTCGGCAATGATTCCCTCCACCTCATCTGTGCCTAAACTTCGCAACATGCTGGCGACCCGCTCGCGCGAGCAACTGCAGGCAAAACTGGGCTGCAGAACTTCAAAACGAGTGATCGGTTCTTCCCAAAACAGGCGATGCAAAATCGTGTCGGCATCAAGTGTGAGCAACTCTTCACGCTTGAGTGTGGAAGCCAAAATAGAAATACGCTTGTAGTCCTCGTTTTTGCCAATTTCATCTTCATTGGCGTCACTCTGGCTTTGCCCTTCAAGGTTGCCCTGCCCCTTGACAGGCAGGCGTTGAATCAGCAGCCCCGCCGCCACCTTGCCATCGGCAGCTAGTATCAATTTGGTGTCCAGCTGCTCGCTTTGCAGCATGTAATGCTCCAGCACCTCGCTGATGTTTTCAATTTTTTCGCGGTTGTCACCAAACAGCGGAACCACGCCCTGGTAAGCCTGCTGGCCGGGGAATTTGTCTTTCGGGTCCAGCGTGATGGCGCAGCGGCCCTCAAAATTGACGTTGACCAGCTGGCTCAGGGTGCTGCCTGGGTCGACCACGCCCGTCACGGTGGCGGTGGCGCGCAAACTCAAGTCAGGCTGCACTTCAGCGACCGCGAGCTTGACCGGGCCATCGCCAAAAATCTGCAAAACCAGTGCGCCATTAAACTTGATATTGCTTTGCATCAACGCGCCCGCAGCTGTCATCTCGCCCAGCAGGTGCATCACCTCCACCGGGTAGCCGCCAGCGGCTTGCCTGCGTTTCAAAATCTCTTGCCAGGAGTCGGTCAGCCGCACGAGCATGCCGCGTACCGGCAAGCCGTCGAAAATAAATTTATGAAGTTCAGACATGTCGCCCCCACGGTCGCTCACTGCGTGTAGCTTCCTGCCCCCCGAGGGGGTCGCTGCGCCTGCGGCCTGGCAAAGCCAGTTCCGCGGCCCCTGTTTGAATTGGGCTTGTGTGGTGTTTTAAATTGCTCACGATAAAAATCTTTCAGCGTAATTTCTTGAGCCCGGTTTTGTAGCGCTTCGCATTGCCTATGTAATGCTGCGCGCTCATTTTTAAACCCTCGATTTGCTCGGGCGACAGCATGCGCACTGCTTTGGCTGGGCTGCCGATGATCATGGCGCCATCGGGAAACTCTTTGCCCTCGGTCACCAGTGCGCCTGCGCCCACCAGGCAGTTGTTGCCAATTTTTGCGCCGTTCAACACGATGGCACCGATGCCAATCAGCGCGTTATCGCCCACCGTGCAGCCGTGCAGCATGACCTGGTGGCCAACCGTCACGCCCTCGCCAATCACCAGCGGCATGCCAACGTCTGCGTGCAAAACGCTGTTGTCTTGCACGTTAGAGCCTTTGCCTACCGTGATGGTAGATGTATCGCCGCGAATCACCACACCAAACCAGATGCTGGTGTTTTCAGCCAACGTGACGTTGCCCATGACCTGAGCGTTTTCAGCCACCCAGGCGCTGGGGTGCACACTGGGTTTTAAATCATCGAGCTGGTAAATGGCCATGGTGTTTGCTTGAGCGGGTCAAAAGTGGGTGTGACCCTGATTGTAAGGATGCCGCACAATCACGGCATGATGACCGCCCTGCAAGTACCCGAACTCAGAAAACTTGCGCTCGACGCACTTTTGGCCACCAATCCAGGCAAAAAAGTGGCTTTAACCCAATGGATACGGGCGCAAGCAGCTATTATAGTTATAGCAGTTGATGACACCTTTGACGAACCAACTGGTGTGCCTGGCTGTCCGGCCAGACCAGAATTACGCTCGCACCTGGACGTTCCCAAACGCTCTGCCTTCACCACCGAAGGCCTCGCCGCGCTGCTGCACGCCGTCACGCATATCGAGTTCAACGCCATCAACCTGGCACTGGATGCGATCTGGCGCTTTGGCGGAATGCCGCGCCAGTATTACCTCGACTGGCTCACTGTGGCAGCAGAGGAAGCGCATCACTTCAGCTTGCTGCGTGCGCATCTGCAAAGCTTGGGCTACGACTATGGCGAGTTCCCGGCCCACACCGGGCTGTGGGACATGACCAAAAAAACCAAGCTCGACGTGCTGGCCCGCATGGCGTTGGTGCCGCGCACGCTGGAGGCGCGTGGCTTGGACGCCACGCCGCCGATGCAAGCCAAGCTGCGAAAAGTGGGGACACCCCACGCGCTGCGAGCAATGGAGATTCTGGACATTATCTTGCGCGACGAGATTGGTCATGTGGCGATTGGCAACCACTGGTACCGCCACCTGTGCAGCCAGCGCGGGCTAGACCCGGTAACGCACTACGCCGTGCTGGCTCAACAGTACAACGCACCGCGTATCAAAGGCCCGCTGAATCTGGTGGCGCGCCGAAAAGCGGGTTTTGAGGACGCGGAACTCACGCTGCTCGAAGCCTAGACGAAGCCTGGCCTAAACGTAAACAGGCTCAACCACGTGGGTGGTTTTCTTCCAGAATTTTTTTCAGCCGCTCCCGCGCCACGTGGATATAAATCGTTGTGGTGGATATATCGGCATGGCCCAGCAGCATTTGCACCGCGCGCAGGTCCGCTCCGTGATTGAGCAGATGCGTCGCAAAGGCGTGGCGCAGGGTGTGCGGTGACAACGGCGAGTTGATGCCGCCAACAATCGCGTACTTTTTCACCAGCATCCAAAACATCACCCGGCTCATGCCGTGGCCGTGACTCGTCACAAACAGATCCTCGGTTTGCTGGCCTTTCAAAATATCAGGTCTGCCGTCTTTGAGGTACCGCACAATAGCCTCGCGCGCCAGCTGGCCGAAAGGCACCAGCCGCTCTTTATTGCCCTTGCCCAGCACCCGCAGCACACCTTCGTTCAGGCTTAAATGAAAAGTCTTTAGCCCCACCAGCTCACTGACACGCAACCCGCTGGCGTACATCAGCTCCAGCATGGCGCGGTCGCGCTGGCCCAGCGCCGTGTCGTTACTGGGTGCGGCCAGCAGCGCTTCAACCTGCGCCTCGCTCATTACCTTAGGCACCCGCAGCGCCTGCCTGGCCGATTGCAGCTTCAGCGTAGGGTCTGCGCTGACAAGCCCTTCACGCAGCGCCCAGGCAAAGTAACGCTTGAACACCGTCAATCGGCGATTGGCCGACGTGGCTTTGGTGACGCTGTGACGCGCCGAAAAGTAGCCGTCCAGATGGGCTTGCAGCGTTTCATTCAGACTGCGTTGACCCTGGGCGCTTTCGGCCAGCCAATTGCCGTACAGCGACAAGTCACGCCGATAGGCCGCCAGTGTGTTTTTGCTCAAGCCGTCTTCCAGCCACAACGCATCGATAAAGCTGTCGATGCTGGATAAACTGTTGATATGCATCGCCCGACGATAACAAAAAAGCCGCCTGAAAAAGCGGCTTTTTAAATGTAAAAGGATTTATTCAAGTCTTAGCTTGGCGGTGTCCACGACTTTTTTGTACACCTCGTACTCAGCCTTGATTTGCGCTGTGAACTGGTCGGGCGTGTTGCCGATGACGATCGAGCCGGTGTCTTCAATCCGCTTGCGAATGGCCGGGTCTTCCAGCGATTTTTTAACGCCTGCATTGACCTTGTCCACCACGTCTTTCGGCAAGCCTTTGGGCCCGATGATGCCGTAGTAAGCCATGCGGTTGACAGGCTCCAGGCCGAGCTCTTTGAAGGTGGGCACATCAGGCAGCACCGCCAGACGCTGCGGCGCGGCCACCGCAATCGGGATCAGGCGTTTTTGCTGAATGAAAGGCAGCGCCGACGGAATGTTGTCAAAAATCATGTTGACCTGGCCGGCCACGGTGTCGTTCAAAGCCGGGCCAGCGCCGCGGTACGGAATGTGGGTAATGAACGCGCCGCTCAGGTTTTTGTACAGCTCCATCTGCAGGTGGCCAATGCCGCCAGTGCCCGACGAAGAATACGAATACTTGCCAGGGTTCTTTTTGACTTCAGCAATGAACTCTTTGTAGTTCTTGGCCGGAAAGCTTGGATGCACCGCAATCAGGTTGGGCGTGGCCGCAATGTTAATGATGGGGGTGAAATCGGTCAGCGTGTTGTAGGTGATTTTAGGGTTGATGGCCGGGTTGGCCGCCGTGGTCGACACCGTGGCTACACCCAGCGTATAGCCATCCGGCACAGCGCGCGCCAGCTCGGTTGCGCCAACCACACCGCCGCCGCCGGCCCGGTTTTCCACAATCACGGTTTGCCCCAGTACCTTGCCCAGCGGCTCGGCAATCACGCGGCCGACAATGTCAGTCGTGCCGCCAGGCGCAAAAGGCACCTGAAGCTTGATAACCTTGTTGGGATAACTTTGGGCCAGCACAGCGCTGAAGGCCAAAGCCAAAGCAGGCACAGCGAATAAAAAGCGACATTGCATGATGGAATCCTTGAATACAAAGCAGCCCGAATGTTAAGCGTTATGCCGCCGTCTTCAGTTGTGGATTACGCATTAGGGCAAACCCGTGGGTTATTCTTCATGAGTGAACTATGCCCAACTCCTCTTCCCCGACTTTTCGCTCATCATTTGTGGCTATCTGGTCTGCCGCTACACCGCGCTGAACCGCACCGTCTGGGAGCAGGTTGAAAGCCTGGTGTATTACTTTTTGTTTCCCGTACTGCTGTTTCATTCGATTGTCAAAAGCCCACTTGACCTGGTGGCTGCGTCAAGCCTCATCAGCGCCGGCGTCCTGATGGGCGTGGCAGGCATCGCGATGGCCTACAGTCTGCCGTGGCTGCCGTGGCTCGGCAAACACATCAACAAGCGCGACCACGCAGCCAGTGCGCAGGTGGCGTTTCGCTTCAACTCATTCATTGGCCTGGCGTTGGCTGACAGGCTGGCCGGGGCCGAGGGGCTGCAGCTGATTGCGGTGCTGATTGGCGTATGCGTGCCGCTGTTTAATGTGGCGGCCGTCTGGCCGATGACGCGCCATTCACAGCGCGGCTTTGCCCGCGAGCTGCTGCGCAACCCCCTCATCCTGGCGACTGCCACCGGGCTGGTAGCCAATGTGCTGGGCTTTGTCATGCCGTTCTGGCTGGAGCCGACCATCACCCGCATCGGCGCGGCGTCGCTGGCATTGGGGTTGATGGCCGCAGGCGCAGGCATGCAGTTTGGCCACTTGTCCCAGGCCAGGACGCTGGCTGTGTCGGTGTTGTCAATTCGTCATCTTTTGACGCCGGTCGTGGGCCTGTTGCTTGCAAAACTGTTCAATCTGCCGCTGCAGCAAACCACCATTTTGCTGGCGTTTTCAGCCCTGCCCACAGCGTCGAGCGCTTACGTGCTGGCGGCGCGCATGGGCTACAACGGCGGCTATGTGGCTGGCCTGGTCACGCTGTCGACGCTGCTGGGGGTGGTCAGTTTGTCGTTTGCGTTGGGCATGCTGGGCGGTCTGCGGTAGTCTGGTTACTATTAATTCAGGAGCTGCTTGCGCCCGTATTCATTGGGCTAGAGCCCAGTTTATATGCTCTTTGAGCAGCTCTGACGCATTTTGCAAGCGGTTTTCAAGCGCCGCGCGAATCTCTGGCGTATCTTTGGCCCGCAGCGCATTGCCCATCGCCACCGCGGTGTTGCGCAGCCAGCGCTCATGGCCAATGCGGCGTATTGCGCTGCCTTCGGTCCATTTCAAAAACGCCTGTTCATCCCACGCAAACAGCGTGACCAGCTGCTGGCCTGTCAGGCCGCGCCGTTCGTCAAAGTCTGGCAGCGCGCTGCGCTGGGCGAACTTGTTCCACGGGCAGGCAAGCTGGCAATCGTCGCAGCCATAAATGCGGTTGCCCATCAAGTGGCGCAGATCATGGGGGATCGGCCCGGCGTGCTCAATCGTCAGGTAAGAAATGCAGCGCCGCGCATCCAGCTTGTAGGGCGCGATGATCGCCCGGGTTGGGCAGACATCGATGCAGGCAGTGCAACTGCCGCAGTGCGCGGTCACGGGTTCACTCAGCGGCAGGACCATGTCAACGTAAATTTCGCCCAGAAAAAACGTCGATCCGGACTCACGGTTCAGCACCAGCGTGTGCTTGCCGCGCCAGCCCTGGCCACTTCTGGCGGCCAGTTCAGCCTCCAGTACGGGAGCTGAGTCGGTAAAGGCACGGTGGCCCAGCTGCTTGACTTCAGCGGCAATTTTTCCACTGAGTTTTTGCAACCGGCCGCGCATCACTTTGTGATAGTCCCGGCCCCGGGCGTAGCTTGACACGACCGCCTCAGCCGGCCGTTGCAACCGGCTGAATTCAACGGCCTGCCAGTCGTCAGGCGTACTGGCGGGCAGGTAATCCATCCGGGCGGTGATCACACTGACAGTACCGGGGATCAGTTCTGCGGGGCGGGCGCGTTTGAGCCCATGCGCCGCCATGTAGTGCATGTCGCCATGAAAACCTGCCGCCAGCCACGCGGATAATCCGGCCTCTGCCGACGACAGATCAACCCCTGCAATGCCGATTTGCGAGAATCCAAGTTCGCGAGCCCAAGTCTGAATTTGTTCGACTAGCAGCGATTCGGCAGAAGATTGGTTGTGAAGCACCCCATGATTGTAAAAACTATTGTTTGGCCTGATGAAGCGGCGACGCGCGCCTTTGCGCAGGCGCTGGCTGCGCAGCCCGTCGTGGTCAACGCGTTCATTGAGCTGAAAGGAGATCTGGGCGCGGGTAAAACAACGTTTGTGCGCCACCTGCTTGGGGCGCTGGGTGTGCAGGGCCGCATCAAAAGCCCAACCTATGCAATTGTCGAACCGTACACGCTTCAAAGCGGCAACGCGGTCTGGCACTTTGACTTTTACCGCTTTAGCGACCCAAGTGAGTGGGAAGAAGCAGGTTTTCGCGATATTTTTGCCAGCACCGGCCTGAAACTGGTGGAATGGCCGGCCAAGGCGGGCAAGTACCTTCCGCCAGCCGACCTGCGGCTGGCCATTGATGTGGACGAAAACAATTCGCGCCGCGTCACTGCGACAGCACTGACCGACGTGGGCGCTAAACTTCTGCCATGAACAGACGTGACTTATTGCAATCAGGCACGCTTGTATTGCTGCTGGGCAAGCAGCACATCGCCCGGGGTGCCACGATTGTTGCTGTGCGGGTGTGGCCGTCCAAGGACTACACCCGGCTGACGATTGAATCAGACGGCGAAATCAAGGCGCGGCAGTTTTTTATTGCCGAGCCGCCGCGCCTGGCAGTCGACATTGAAGGCATTGACCTCATACCAGCGCTGCGCGAGCTGGTCGCCAAAGTCAAGTCTGACGACCCGAATATTTCTGGCATTCGGGCAGGGCAAAACGCACCCGGCGTGGTGCGGCTGGTGATTGATTTAAAGCAGCCCATCACGCCGCAAGTTTTTACGCTACCGCCGGTTGCGGCCTACCAGTACCGGCTGGTGTTTGACTTTTACCCGGTGCAAGTTGCAGACCCGCTGGAGACATTGATTGCCGAGCGGCTGGCTGATAAAAGCCAGACACAGCCCGTCCCTTTTTCAACCAGTCCTCCTGCACCCGACCCGCTCGGCGAACTGATCACCAGGCAATCAGGCAAGCCAGCAACCAGCAATGCCGCGGCAGCACCGCCGCCTGCGCAAAACAAAACGGCAGCCGTCAAACCCCCACCAGAAACCCTTGTGCCTACTGCAGGCAAAACCGACAGGCTCATCATTGTGGCGCTCGACCCTGGCCATGGCGGCGAGGATCCAGGTGCGGTCGGACCAGGTGGCACGCGCGAAAAAGATGTGGTGTTGCAGATCGCCCTGCGCCTGCGTGACCGCATCAACCAGCAGCCCAACATGCGGGCGTATTTGACGCGCGATGCCGACTTTTTTGTGCCGCTGCACATTCGCGTTCAAAAAGCGCGCAAAGTCAGCGCAGACCTGTTCATCAGCATTCACGCGGACGCGTTTTTTACCGACCGGCCGCAGGGTGCCAGCGTTTTTGCACTGAGCGACAAAGGCGCCTCGAGCAGCGCAGCACGCTGGATGGCAGACAAAGAAAACTCGGCCGACCTGGTGGGCGGCGTAAACGTGAAGGCCAAGGACGCGCAGGTGCAAAAAGCGCTGCTGGACATGAGCACCACCGCGCAAATCAACGACAGCCTGAAACTGGGCAGCGCGATGCTGGGCGAAATTGGGGCAGTTGGCAAACTGCACAAACCGCGAGTTGAGCAAGCGGGTTTTGCTGTGCTGAAAGCGCCAGACATCCCGAGTGTGCTGGTTGAAACAGCGTTCATCAGCAACCCGGACGAAGAGGCAAAACTGCGTGGGGAGGCGTATCAGGTACAACTGTCTGATGCGATCATGCGCGGCGTACAACGCTACTTCGCGCGCAACCCACCGTTGGCCAGAAACCGGCCGTTGTAGCCGGGCTGGTGCACAATGTGGTTACAAACCGTCGCAAGTCGTACGGGAAAAGCAGGTTTTTTCCTACACGCACCTGCACACACAGTGTGTAAACTTTTACTAGAGCTGATAAATCAGCTTGCGCCATACAGTCTGTAATTTTTCAAAGCTCCACAAAGGATTTCACCATGACGAAAACATTCTTACTCTCCACTGCCACTGCCTGCCTGATCGCCCTTACCGGCTGCAGCACCAGCCCCACCAATGCACAGATCGGCACTGGCGTTGGCGCTGTTGCAGGCGGCCTGGTGGGCAATGCAGTACTTGGCGGCACGTTGGGCACGGTCGGCGGCGCGGCAGCCGGTGCACTCATCGGTAACGAAGTCGGCAAGAAAAAGTAAGTGAAGGCGCGCCTGGCAAGCGCTGCATTATTGCGAGTACGAAATGCCCCGAACGACCCGATCAGACCGGGTAGATTAGTGAGTTGAGAATCATCTCGCTGTCGTATACGCAGAGGCGACTCCTGAACTTCCAGGAGTCGCCTTTTTTTATAAGTTCGTCAACATAACGTCCAACGTTGTAGACCTCACTGATGCTGCCAGGTTTGGTACGAAAAACCGCGTAGTTTGCTTCGGCCATCAGTGATTCACCTTCGTGCGAAATGATGCGTGCCGGACTGATGATGTGACGCATGTAATACGGCCCGTGGAAAATCGTTTGCGCGATGCCGTACACGCGGTCTTTCATCATGCCCTGGCTTTCAAGCGCCATCAACGCCAGCGGCAGGTTGCGGTCAAAGTTTTCACGTGCCTGCACTTTGTAGTGACCATCTTCAGTAAAGAAAAGTGGCCAGTCGTCAAATCGTTTCTGATCAAGCGCCGCAGCATAGGCCGCGTTCAGCTGGTCAAGCTGATGGTGCAGCAGCATGGACTCGTTCATTTCGCCGCACCCAAACCCATAACTTTGCGCCAATACACGTACATGCTGCGAATCAAAGTTTCGGTCACCATGTGCTCAGCACCTTCAGTGCCTGTGCCGCCCATCTCGCACAGGGTGCTGCCTGTATCGCCTGCCTGGTTAAAGCCAGCTTGGCTGAACTCAATTACCTCGCCATCGTCAGCACTGACATAACCCGCTGGGCCAAACAAATTGGCTTGGCGCAAGCGGCGCTGGGTCATTTCGGGCGTGTCGTCCGCATAGCCAAAGTGCGTCCAGACAAAGTCAAACTCACCCTGCCCACGCGGCACGATATGGCGGGTGCTGACTGAGTTGACCTGCTGCTGAATGATGAGGCTGGGGAACAACGTGATCATGGTCACAGTGGGTGTGATGGGTGTACCCGGTTGGGACGGGTCATCAATGGTCCACCACGCCTCTGGCACCACATCAAGCAGGCGGTCGTCATGCAGCGCCATATTAGCCTTGAAGCTGGTCACGCCTTCAGTCACTGCCTTGTTTTGGCCACCATCATTGCGGCGCGAGAGCATTACCGCATGCCTGCCGTGCTCGTCCCTCACCATGCGGCTTTTTTGGTCGGCACGCCACAAGCCAAACGTTACGAACCAGGTGTGCAGCAGACCGGGGTGGTAGGGGTCTTTGATGTTTTCCATCATCAGCTTCCAGTTACCGGGAATGCGCTGGCGGTTGTAACCGAGCAGTGTGTACTTGCGTGTACCTTTTTCATCCTTGAAGATACGGTTGATCCACGGCATGATGCTGGGGCCAAGGTAATCTTCAAGTGGCTCTGTATCAGCACTGAAAGTGGCAAACACAAGGCCATGCAGCACCGCAACGCGTAACTTGGTCAAGCCGTGGTCTTTTAAGTCAAAGCCTTCGGGCATACCGCCGTGTACTTTAGAGTCAAGGCAATCGCCGTCTTTCACGCCGTCTTTAAAAGGCAGTCCAGCCAGGTCACCGTTCAGTTTGTACGTCCACTGGTGGTAGGGGCAAACAAAGCTGCGGGCTGTGCCGTGGGGTTCTTGGCAAAAGCGCACGCCGCGATGGGCGCAGCGGTTTTCAACCACCCTCACCCCAGTGTCTGTAGCCCGGTCTTTAGGTGCAACCCGGTCACGCACCATGATGACTTGCCGCTCGCCCACGTAGCTCAGTTTGTAATCACCTGTGTTGGGTATTTCTATCTCTAGGCCGACATAGCACCAGTGCGCGCCGTAGAAAATTTTGTCCAACTCACGCTGGTAAAGCTGCGCGTCGGTGTAGGCCCAAAACGGCACCCTGCTTGAGCCGTCTTGCTGCCAGCGGGTCAGATCTAACGTAGAAGTCATCATAAGATAATAAAATTACTTAGCGGTTCGTGCGCTAGAGTTTAACCGAAGGCTGCATTTGGGAGTTACGCCCAGCTTTCCACGCGCCGTAAATCACAAACAGGCCCGGAATCAAAATCATCGCCCAGATGATTTTTTCAAGATTGGCCTTGACCACTGGAATGTTGCCAAAAAAGTAAC
>JANYED010000189.1 GCA_025363315.1 Polaromonas sp. | reverse complement strand
CCCCAGTGCCAGGCCGGGCCGCCCACCTGGATGGCTTTGGCCATTTTGAGCGGCATGCCAACTTCGCGCGCAATCGCCGTGGCCATTTCGTCGCTGCGCGCTTTGACGCCAGCGGCGACTTTGTCCAGATACGCCGCGCGCGTCTCGACTGGCAAGGCTGCCCAGCCGTCAAACGCCGCGCGCGCTGCCAGTACTGCCGCCTCGGCTTCTTGCGCAGTGCCTGCGGGCACGGTGGCCATGATTTCTTCGGTACTGGAGTCGTGTACCGGTAGCGTGTCGGTTGACGCGGCCTTAACCCATTGGCCGTTGATGTAGTGCGCCGGGTAAATTGCGGTGAGAGGTGTGGTAACGGGTGCTGCGTTTGGTGTGGTTTGAATGGTCATATAAAAGGCGTAAAGTTAAAGAACTGACAGATGAAAGGCGGCCACTTAACCGGTCGTAAAGCTAGAAGCTACTGGACATTTGGTTACTAAGTATTTGATTTGTATGTTGTTTTAGTTTGCAAAAGTCAGGTTGACCCGCTTGCCAACTTTTAGAACTTGCCGTAATCTACGACTGATTTGGTTTTAATGCATATTCAAGTTTAATACCGACCCTGAAGTTTTATGCGTACTTTGCTCTCGTCGTTTAACCTGCCTTCGTTCATGCCACAGGTGCGATCCAGCTACATGGCACTGCTTGGCCGCACTGAGCCCACGCCAGAAGCGCTAGGTGCGCGCACAGAAATGATTCGTGAGCTCATGCTGCAGGAGATGGGTGATTATGGTGAAAAAAAATTCCCCGCCATCACCCGCCGCGTACGCTACGCGCCGGATGTGCAGGGTCTGTGGTACGCCCGCAGTGACGTGATGGCGATTTTGGCCAACACCCATGGCGAAACCGTCGCGCGCCAGAAAATTGCGCAAATCAGCGGCCGCTTCAACGGCCTGCTGCCCAAAAGCCTGACGCGCAAAATCGGCTTCAAGTGGCGCTAATTTGTGGCGCTGACTTGCTGTGCTGCTCCGTGCGGCCAGCGTCAATGCTGGTGACCCCAGACTACCAGCGCGTCCCGGCCCTCCACTGCCAGTGTGACCCTGGCGCCCACAGGTAGCAACACTTTGGTGGCGACATGGCCAAACGGCAAGCCCGTCAGCACCCGCGCCTTGACCTGACCCTGCAAACGCTCCGCCACACTGGACAAGTTAAAGCCGCTGTCATAACCCGGCACAAGTTTGTAGTGGCTGAACTGGCCAAAAACAATCGCCTTTTGCAGCGCCAGCACACCCGCATGCAGCAGGTGCGTGAGGATGCGCTCCACCCGGTACGGGTGCTCGCCAACGTCTTCGATGAACAAAATACCGCCCTTGATGGCCTCTGGCTTGGGAAAGAACGGTGTGCCAATCAAACTGGCCAGCACCGCCAGGTTGCCTCCCCACAACATCGCGTTTTGAATGATAAATGGGGCTGTAGCGCCCTGTTGACGGGCGCGAGCAGCTCCTGAAATTGTAGCGCCTACAGCAGTCGCCAAGCGCTGTTTAGGCAGTTGCCAGCCTGCGCCTTCGCCCTGCCCTGACATCAGATCGTCAAAACACGCCTCCATGATGTCGTCAGGTGTGTGCGGCGTGCCAAAGTCCTCGCCCAGCGCCGGGCCCGCCCAGGTCACCGCGCCGGTCTTGGCCAGCAGCGCCATTTGCAGGGCGGTAAAGTCGCTCAAACCCACAAATTTGGTGCCGCTGCCAATCGCCTTGGCCACGGCTTTGTAATTGATAGCTGGCAGGATGCGCGTCAGCCCGTAGCCGCCCCGCGTGATCAGCGCCACATCAGCACCGCTGGCCGCAGCCCGGTGGATGGCTTTGATGCGGGTCTCGTCGTCGCCAGCAAAGCGTTGGTATTTGGCCAGCGCCGCCTCGTCAACTTCTACCTCATGGCCCAGCGCCTGAAGGCGTTTGACACCGCGCTTAAAGCTGGCCTTGTCGCGTACGGCACTCGACGGGGAATAGAGGTAGATGTGTTTTTTCACCCGCAGAGTATGCCACCGCAGGCATCAAACCAGCCCGTTCAATTTGACGGCGGGTAACGCGCAATCAGCTGGTTTTGCCTGTGGTTGAGTTGCGCCAGCGCCAGCACACCCAGCGGCTTGAAGCCCTTTTTGCGCATCGCGTTGCCGATGGCAAACAGGATGCGCTGCTTTTTAAAAATCATCCTAAAGCCGGCCAGAACGCCGGTGCCCGGGTCCCAGGCTTCAATCGCTTCTGAGCCTGCGCCGTTGATTTCCATGATGGCAAACCCGCTGCCCGCGCTCAAGTCCTGAAGGCTGTCAAAGCGCACATCAAACCGGCCAAAGTGAAACGCGGGCATGTCGCGCGCTATCGCGTCCACCGCTCGCGTCAGCTGCGGCGTGATGTAGTCGCTTCCGTCGCGGTACAAGCCGCCAACGCGGGTCGAGCCGATGGTGGCCAGCCGCACCACTTCGCCTGCTGCAGGCACGTGGTGGGCGTTGTAGCCGGGTTGGTGGCGCGGGGAGTTCAGCAAGCGTTGCGCCCTCGGGTCGGCGGCCACCAGCTCGCCGGTGGTGTGGCTGCCGTCGCCCACCACGCGTGGAAAGTAGCGTAGCGCCAGCCCGATGATGCGGCCCGTCTGGGCTTGCGGGTCGCGGATATAAAAGATACCCGCCTCGCCTTCCTGCGGCAAATACTGCTGCAGTACCAACGTTTCATTGCTGGGGAAGGCGAGCAGGTAGTCCAGCAGCTCGGCCCGGTTGGCAAGCAGGCGCACGCCATAACCGCACAGGCCCAAATCGGGTTTGGCAACCACCGGAAAGCTCAAACCTGCTGAGCGCATCAGCTCGCGCAGCTCAGAGCCGGTGTGCCGCTTGTGGGTGGGCACCGCGCAATACGCAGCGGTGGCCGAAAGCGCCAGCGGCCCCATGCCGTCAAAATATTCGAGCTTGCCTTCACCAACCAGTCCGCCGGATGTGATGGCCGGGTTGACGATAGTGGGCAGCGTGAGGCTTTGGTAGCGCAGCGCCAACAGCAGCCACTGCAGCGTGATAGGAATACAAATCAGCCACTTGGGCATGCGTTCGAGCAAGCTGCGCGCCTGGCTTGGCGCGGCGGGCGCGGTAGCGGCAGCAGTCGCTTCAACGTAATCGTCAACGGGCAAGTCAAACTGCATCAAAGGCCGCCCAATTTGCGCGTCACGGTCAAGCCAACAGCGGCAATGCGGTCAACATGGGCGTAAGCGGGCTGCTCCAGTTCTTCGCCAAACACGTCGGGGTCGATTTCTGAATACGACGCGTCAAACGCCTTGTTGTTCAACAGCGGCTGCAGGTCTGCCAGAAATGCATCCACCCCATCGACAATGGCCACGCCGGTGTACAGCAGCAGGCGGCCACCCGGTGCCAGGCGGCTCAGCGCTTCCTGCGCAATGCGCACGCTCAGCGCCCGGCCCAGCCCTGCGCCGCCGTGGCGGTAAGCGCGCTGCGCGGCGTCTTCAAGATATGGCGGGTTGGACACAATCAGGTCAAAGTTGCCGCTGACGGAGCGCAGTGCGTCGCCCAGCGCTGTCTGGACGGCAATGCTTGCAAACGCTGCGTTGACAGCGGTGTATTGCAACGCTCTAGGGTTGATGTCGTTCATCGTCAACTCCAGCGGGCCCAAATGTTTCATTTTTGCCAGCGCACGCGCAGCAACAATACCCCCTGCCCCGCTGCCGCAGCCCACGTCCAGGATGCGAATGGACAAGCCCGTCGGCAGGTAACCAGCCCCCACGCCCTGCTGAATAAAGCGCGCAAAGCGGTAGGTGTCGGGGCCAAAAAAAACCGCGTCGTCTTGCGTGGTGGGGAAGGCTGAATGTACAAACAAGTCGCCGTCCAGGCTGGACACTCGTACCCGGCTTTGCAGCACATCACCCGTCTGTTCCAGCAAGTCGGCGCGTTGCATGGCAGCCAGCAGCTCGGGGCGCATGACGGCGCAGCTGGCCAGCGTAAAAGGCATGTTCCAGCCAAAAACATCGCGCAACGTGCTGCCCATCTTTGTACCTGTGTGAGCACTACGGTGCGCCAACACACGCTGGTGCGTCAGCGGCGTGGGGGTAACAAACTGGTAGCCGGTGCTTGAGAGGTGGCGCAAAACCAGCCCGAGTGCGGCATTGGTCTCGGCATCTGCATTTGCAGCTGCATCTGCAGCTACATCTGCATCAACGTCCGCATCAGCTGTTTCGACTGTCACACCAGCTCCGCAAGCTGTGGCTGCGACGTGTGCCGCTCCCCCGTCTGCAGCTCCCCCGTCTGCAGCACACCCACCCGCAACTCCTCGCTGTAGCGGTCAAAGCATTGCTCGCCGCACACCAGCCGCATCAGCGCACCCTCGGCGATAAAAGGCGCGCAGTGCGGGTCAGCTGCAACCAGCGGGGCAATGATTTCGCGGATCCACGCCCGGGCGTGTGACACGTCCAGCGCGGCATGCAAATCAAAATAAGCGCGCATGCGACCATCCAGGCCCAGGCGCTTCATACCGGCAGCCACCTGCTTGACCCGTCCAGGCGCTGTCAACTCAATCACCCCCAGCGCGCCGATTGACTGGTACGCGTAGCGCCGCGTCGTGGCCAAGCCCACCATAGTGTTGCTAAGGGCCAGCGCTTGCCAGACGGTGGTGTCAATGCTGGGCTGCAAACCAAGCTCATGCACCATGCGGTCTAACATTTGCCCGTGCATCGCGTTTTGTTTGCCGTGGCCCATCTCGTCCCAGTAGTTGCGCGCGCATTCCAGCTTGGCCTGCACCGGCAGCTTGACCTGTGTGTAGGCCAGCAGGTCGTCAAACCCGGCTTCGCCCGCCGCTTCTTGCGTTAAAAACCAGCGCATTTGAGGCAGCGTGGCGCGATGCGCCAGCCAGTCAAACAAGTGATGCTGCTGGCCCGGACCGCTGGTTGCCAGCCCTTCAAACCAGCTGATAAATTTGTCGGTTGTGCGCCCCGGCTCGGGCATCAGTGGTGCGACTTGCATGCGAAGCGCTTCAAGGTAATAACCTTCCACCACGCGGTGTTCCAGCTCGCCAGCCAGCGCTGCCTGCCAATCCCCCAAGGGTGTGGAAGGCGCAAGACGTGCCGCATTGAAGCGCGCAAGCTGCTGGTGAAAGGTGTTCGGGTTGGCGCTAAAGTGGGTCAGCAGTTTTGGCATATGGCACATAGCAGATGGGGCTGAAAGGCTGAAAAGGTTGTGGCAACAGTACATCATTCCACCATACTGCGTTGCGGCTGGCCCGCAGCGTGTGCGATGCGACCCAAAAGCCTTGTAGGCGGCCACCTTCAGGCATCGCGTTTGCTTCAGATTCAGAAGCTGCTCGCGTCGGTATTCATTGGGCTGTGACTGCTTCAGCTGAGTAAATCGCTAATTTAAGGCGCTAATTTAGGGCGCTGAGCGGGGTCAGGTCAGTAATTCGACCTAGTTTATGTGCCTTTTAGGCCGCTAGCCCAATAGATTCGGGCGCAAGGGGCTCCTGAATCAGGAGCAAGCCCTCAAAGCCTTGCGCAGCGGGTGCCTAGGCCAAAGACCGCATCACCGCGCCCAACAATCCAGCCAAAGCGAGCAGCAAGGTCGGCAAAAATGTCAGCAAAAAACCCAGGCCACGCTTGGCCGGGTCTGCGACGTAAGCTTGCTGGTAGATCATTCGGCCCGCGAGGTAAACGACGCCAACACCCGCCACATAAACCGGCGGCCAGTAAACGGCCGCTATCAGCAGCGCAGGTATAAAGCAAACCAGCTGCTCCAGCGTATTCATCTGCACGCGGGCGGCCCGTTCAAAATGCTCGTTACCCGTCATGGCAGGCGCCTTGATGCCGTACTTGCCCCGCGCCTGCCCCACCAAAATGCCGAAGTAAATGAACTGAACAATGGCCAATAACGCAATGATGTGGACGTAATGCATGGGATTCCTGTAGGTTTGACACGCGTCAGTTTAGTCGCCGTTTCAGCGGCAAGACGCGTTTGCTGGCAGCGCCGAGCAGCAGGCGCGAGTAAAGCCGGTGAAACCCCAACAGCGCACGAAACAGCCAGCCCATGCTTTGCACCCCCTGCTCTGACAGCGGCACCACCGCAGAGCCAAAGTAAAGCAGAGTGCCGGGCGGCTCGTTCGCCAGCGGCGCAGGCGTTGCCATCAGCCACGACCGCGTGCGCCCGGTAAAGTCTGCCAGCAGCAGCTCTGTCGCCGATTGCGCCTCAACCCGCCAGGCCGAAAACCGGGTAGCCGCGCCACCAGCCAGCGCCCTGGCATCCGCATCGGTTGCAGGTTTTGATGCCAGGTAATGCAGCAGGGTTCTTTCAATCTTGAACAGCGGTGAGGTGTAGAAGGCTTCGATATAGGCCGCTTGGGTAACTGCGCCAGGTACTTGGGTCACATAGCAGTCTGCGTAGCCTGGGCCGACTTTGTATGGGCGAAGGAATGAAGTCAGGGGGACTTCGGAGGGGTCTACTATGGGCATGGCGGATTGTGATTTTTCACGTGGGAGTTGACCGGCACCCGGAAGAACGGAGCTCACCGCGCGCATGCTGTGAGCT
>JANYED010000157.1 GCA_025363315.1 Polaromonas sp. | reverse complement strand
CAAAAATTCCAGATGCATCAAGACCTCATCACCCAGCACTTTTTCAAGCGCCTTGACTTGTTCAATGTTGCGTGACGGTGTAAAGCCGCTTTGGATGTAGGTCAGCGTTTTGTCAATTTTCAAAGCGTTGAGCGTGGTGTGGTTCCAGGTAAATTCAATCAGCGTACGGTTGCTGGTGCGAATGTCGTCGGCCGTTTTGCGGTAACTGATGTGCCCATGATGGGCTTTGACCATATCCGCCATGCCTTCTTCTGACTCGGGCGCAAGAACAAGCAGCACCGCATGGCATTTGCCCGGTAAAAATTCGGCCAGGCTGGTCATGTACCCGGGTATGGGCGCGGCTAAAAAGCAGACTTCCTTTTTTACCAGGGCAGGCGCGCGGGTGAATCGGTTCGAGAACTCCAGCGCATCGTCAAATTGGTCAAACACAGCAATGCATTCCATCCATGGGAGCGCAGGCGCCAAGGCCACTTCAAGCTCCAACACGATGCCGTTGGTGCCGTAGGTATGGTGCAGCTGCATGGCATCTGGTCCGCGCAGCTCAATGATTTGGGGTTCGGACTCAACACTCATCACCCGCACGCCCAGCACGTTACCGGGCGCTGCTACCGGGCCGTAATTGATAGACCCCACACCACCAAAACCACCCCCAAATAAACCGCCCAGCGTGGCACTGCGAAATGTAGATGGCATCCAGCGTAGCTCATGACCGCTTTGCCTGGCTTGCACATCAAATTGCGCCAACCGAATGCCCGCTTGTGCGCGGCCGACGGCACCTTTGACCCAACAAAACGCGTTGTACGCGCTCATGTCCAGTATCAGGCCGCCTTGTAGTGGCGTGCACTGGCCGTAGTTGCCAGTGCCGCTGCCGCGCACAGTGATGGGCGTGCCCGTACGCGCGCAGGCCGCCACAATGCTGCGAATTTCATCTTCAGTTCGCGGGCGTACTGCCATGTCGCCGCGTTTGCCCTCCAGCTGGCGCTTGAGCACGGGACTGAACCAGGCAAAGTCTTGCGACAGGCGATCAATCCGCGCCGGGTCGGTAATCCAGTCGAGGTCTGGAAGTTCTTCGGCGAACGTTTTTGCTACGTGGGGGGCGGCAAGTTCAGATGTGGTCATGCGTGTGCAGGGATCAGGTGTGTTTTTGATAGCGTTAGTCGTGAGAGCCTTCACTGGCATGCCAGTCTGCCAAAGCCCAGCGCGAAGCCCAGGCCATGGCTGCAAACAGCGCTCCGCCGGTTAAAGAAATGAGCAGCAGTGCCGCGAACATGCGCGGTATGTTGAGCTGGAATCCAGCCTGCAAAATTTGGTATGCCAGGCCAGCGCCCGCGCCGCCCGTGCCCGCCACAAATTCAGCCACCACAGCGCCAATTAATGCCAAGCCGCTGGAGATGCGCAGGCCGCCAAAAAAATAAGGCAGTGCGCTGGGTATGCGCAGCCGCATCAGGGTTTGCAGTCGTGTCGCGCGATTGAGCTTGAAGTAGCTTTGCAAGTCCGGCTCAATGCTTCGCAGTCCCAATGTTGTGTTGCTGATGATGGGAAACAAGGCCACCAGCGTGGCACAAATCACCATCGATGCTGTCGGATCTTTGACCCAGATGATGATGAGCGGTGCTACCGCCACAATCGGCGTCACCTGCAGCAGTACCGCATACGGGAACAGCGCCGTTTCAATCTGTTTGCTCTGAACGAATAAAAATGAAATCAGCACGCCGACCACCGCTGCAGTAATGAACGCCAGCAATGTGATTTTGACAGTCACCCACAACGCCAGCATCAGCGTGAGCCAGTCTGTCTGCAGCGTTTTAAGCATCAGCCACGGGGACGGTACCAGGTACGGCGGCAACTCATAAGCGACCACTAGCCCTTGCCACAGCGCGATGATAAAAATGCCCACCAAACACGGGTAAAGCACGCGCTGCACCGCAAGTTGGGACTGCAGCGGCGACTTATCTGGCTGGGTGGTCATGATGCCAGCTCTTCGTGCTCGGCGCTGGCCATCAGCAGGCTGTCTTGCAATTGCCTGGCATACGCACTGAATTGCGGCGACACCATAAAGTCTGCCGTGCGTGGATAAGGCTCGCTGATATTGAACTCCTGCACCACGCGGCCAGGCCGCGCGGCCATCATCACCACCCGGCTCGACAAAAAGACCGCCTCGTGAATAGAGTGGGTCACAAAGATGACGGTCAGTTTTTTCTTGCGCCACAGGTCCAGCAAGTCGCTGTCGAGTTTGAAGCGGGTGATTTCATCAAGTGCGCCAAAGGGCTCGTCCATCAACAACAAATCCGGCTGGACCACAAGCCCGCGCGCAATCGACACCCGCATCTGCATACCGCCCGACAAGGCGCGCGGTAGCGCGTTGGCAAACTTTGACAACCCCACCAGGGCCAGTGCATCAGCCACGCGCTCGTCTGCCTGTTTTTTATCCATGCCTGCCAGGTCAAGGGGCAGCCTGACGTTCGTTTGCACGCTCGCCCATGGCATCAGCGTGGGGGACTGAAAAACAAAAGCCATTTTTCGGCCGCTTTGCTCCAGTTGCTCGACTGGTTTGCGCCACAACAAAAGTCGGCCGTCACTTGCGTCCAGCAGGCCCGCCACCATTTTAAGCAGCGTGCTTTTGCCGCAGCCAGATGGGCCAAGCAGGGTCACAAACTCGCCCTCCTCTATCCGCAGGTTCACGGGCATCAGTGCACGCGTGCCGTTGGGGTAGGTTTTTTCGGCTGACAAGACCTCCAGCGCCGGGGGCTGGTCTGTAGCGTCGCGAATGGACATGCTCACTGGTGTATTTTGTAAAGCACTGTCAATCTCCTCAAGGCATGACCTTGATGTCTTTCATAAACGAAAAGTCGTAGGCCTTAACCAACTCAACTTTGGCAGGGTCAATCAGCTTGGCACTGACCAGAAAGTCGTAGCTGGCCTTGGCACGCACTTCGGTCATGGCGCCAATGCCCAATTTAGCCGCGTCACCTGTCGTGACCATCCCCATTTCCTTGAGCTTGGCCACACTGTAGGCCAGCTGGTCATCGGTCATGCTGGGGTTGTCTTTTTTAATCAGCGCGTTGCCGGGCGCTGGGTCAGCCAGGTAGCTTTTCCAGCCTTCGGCGGAGGCCTTGACAAAATCAGCGACTGCCTTTTTGCGGTCAACCACCGTTTTGTCCATGCACGAAATGGTGGTCGCGTAGGCAGGGTAACCTTGGTCACTAAACATTAACGCGTTGGCTTTGACACCGGCTTTTTGAATCGCAAAAGGCTCAGACGTCAGGTAGCCTTGTTGCGCCACGTTTTTGTCGGCCACAAACGGCTGAATGTTAAACGTGTACGGACGTGTTTGCGCATCTGTGAAGCCATATTTGGCTTTGAGCCATGGCCAGTAACCCTGGTTGGCTGATGCAGCAATCAAAATGGTTTTTCCTTTGAGGTCTTCAAACTTGGTGACGGGGTCATGCGCAATAAGGACCTGCGGGTCCTTTTGGAACAGCGCCGAAACAGTCGTCACGGGCACACCGCTGGCCCTCACCTGCACCATTTGCAGATCGCTCGAACCCATCACGCAGTCTGCTTGACCAGCTGCAAGCAACTGCACATTGTTAACCTGCGGGCCGCCCATCTTGATAGTGACGTCCAGCCCGTATTTTTTGTATATGCCGCTTGCTACAGCCTGGTAAAAGCCGCCATGCTCGGCCTGCGCATACCAGTTGGTCATGTAAGTGAATTTTTCCTGCGCGTGGGCATTGGAAAATGGGTTGCAGAGCGCGCTGACAACCAACAAGCCCAGACTGAGACGACGTGCACGTGACATGATGAACTCCAGGAAATAAGGTTGAATCAGAAAAGCAGTGTTTGTAGTTGAGCAGTGCAGGTTTCATGCCAAGCTGTTTTGCACATGGCCGCTGTGATGGGCGCGGCTCCAGGTCGACTCGTTGCGGGCGGCCCAACGCAAATGGTGCAGCTCGGCGATGGCGGCGGCCCAGCTGATGGCCAGCGATTCCAAAATGGCGTGGCCCTGTTCTGCGGTTGCGGGCAGCGGATCGCCAATGACGCCGCTCGGCCCAAAGTCTCTGGCCGTCCAGGCGCAAGCCGGCCTGCCGTCGGGCGACAGCAGTTTTGACGGGAATTGCGGCGGGTAATTGGTCACGGCGTGCTGCATGCGCACAGTGTCGGGAGCCAGCGCAAGCATGATCGCGGTTTCGCCATGGCCTGCATGCATGGCAAGCTTTTTTTCTTGTTCGGACATGTATTGGCCTGCCACATTGGGCATGCGCCAGGTCGAATGCGGCACCACAACGAAGTCGCCGTGGCGCAGCCGCATTTCACGTGCTGACATTTCCATCACCTGCGGCTGGCCGCCGTGACCATTGACGATCAGCAGCTTGCGAAAGCCAGCGCGGTAGACCGACTCGCCAATCTCATTCATGGTGGCCAGCAGGGTTTCACCCGTCAGCGTGATGGTGCCCGGGAAATGCAGATGCTCTTCTGATTTGCCGTAAGTGATGGGCGCCATGGCAAAGGCAGGAATATTGGCAGGGAGACGCGCGAGTGCATGACCTACCACGCCACTGCAAATGACAGTGTCTACTGCGCACGGCAGGTGTGGGCCATGCTGCTCAGTGGCACCGGTGGGCAGTACGATGACGGTGTTTTCCTTGTCGGGCAGCTCTGCAATCTGTGTCCAGCTCAGGTACGGGAGAAAGCGGTGCGGTGGGGTGTAGCCATGCAGCATGGTGATGTCTTTGTAAAAATTTGATCGTCAGCGAAGTGGCAGCCAGGCCGTGGCTTCGACTTCAATCAGAATGTCGGCTGTGGGCAGCATGGCGCTGACCTCCACCACCGTGGACACAGGTGGTTCACCTGGGAAGAACAGCTTGCGCACGCGGCTGTAGCGCGGAAAGTGGTCCAGGTTTTTAAAAAATTGCACCAGCTTGAACACGTCAGACATTTGCCCGCCCGCCGACTCAATGGTTTGCCGAATGCTGTCCAGCACATACCAGCTTTGCGCCAGAATCGGGCCGTCTTTGGCGTCGCTTGAAAACTCGCCTGTGCGCCCAACCAGGTCGGCAGCAGCCGCGGGTATGTCGCCAAAGCCGCGCACAATGCGGCCGGCTGCGGGGTCGACTGCAATCACGCCTGACAGATAAATAAAGTCCCCCACGCGCCGCCAAGCCGCGTAGCGGGCCAACGGTTGCGCAGCTGAGGATGATTCTGTAGTCGCGGTAGTGCTCATGCGGTGCTTTCAGGATGGTGGCGGCCAATAACCTGGCCCTGGCGTAGCACAACCCGTTCGTGCGTTCGCGATGGAAAGCTCAAGGCGCTGGCCTCTTTGAAAATCAGCAGGTCGGCTGCGCTGCCAATTTGCAGGGGCGGTGTAGCCGGGCCAGCACGCAGCCAGTCGGCGCGGCAAAGTGATTCAGACCACGCGTCGAATGGTGCGTCAAGCTGGCCGGCCAGCACACCGGCCGCAAAGGCTTCGAGTGGGTCGTAACTGCCTACATGGCAAAACGGGTCTTGCACGTTATCGGTGGCTATCAGCACAGGGATGCCGCGCGATTTCGCTTCTTTCACCAGAGTGATGCCGCGCTGGCGCGGGGTTCTGCCGGTGGTGGCGTCTTGCAGCAGCAAGTTCGTCATGGGTAGCGTAATCAATGTGATGTTGGCCTGCGCAACCGCGTCCAGTGTTGCCAGTGCCTGTGCATCGCCCTGCGCTGCCAATGCGCAGTTGTGCCCGCACACCACATGACCTGCAAAACCCAGCGCTTTAACTAGTGCTGCGGTGGTGGCCAGCCCGCATGCGGCCGGGTTCAGTTCTTCGTCCATGTGCAGGTCAACGTCCAGCTCCTGCCCGGCTGCCGCTTCAAACAAATAGCGCAGCGCAGCCGGATTCCAGTTGGACGTGTGTACAAAGCCGCCCATTCGCGCACCTGGCCCGCTGGCAGCAATTTTTGCGGCCAGCGCCTTGGCCGTGCTGCGCTCGGCGAAAAGGTGCAGCGGCATCAAGCTGACGCGCTCCACCACCACTTTGTCACGCCACGCATCACCCAACTCGGCCAATACTTTCCATGCAATCGGCGTGCTGTCGGCCTCCCACCAGTCGCAGTGGGTGCGCAGGTGGCTGACCCCCGCTCTGTAAGCCCATTGCAACGCTTGGCCAGCGCGTTGTGCCACGTCTTGCGGCGTCCAGCTACTGCGGTCATGCATCATTGCGGCAATAGCACCCAGTAAGCCGGGTTCAACCGTTCCCATGCGCGGCAGGGTGAAGGTTTTGTCCAGATGGGTATGCGCCTCCACCAGCGCGGGCAGTACGACTGCGCCTGCCAGGTCCCACGCATAGGTATCAGCCGCTGCGCTGTTAATACAGGGGTTGATGCCGACAATGCGACCCTGCGCGATGCGGATATCTGCCAGTGCGGGTTGGCCGTTCGTGGCGGGCCAGGCAGCCGGCAAAAGCCAGCGCGGAAGGCGCGCGTTGATCAGGCGTTCAGGTGCGGTGTTATCGGGTGGGTTAAACATGGAAACTTTTTACTCAAAGCGCAGCATCGCGCGGCCCACTTTAGCCTTGAAGGCGTCCAGCCGCTCGGGTGTCGCCACGTTCATGTGGTACTGCGCGTGGTAGTCGGTGCGGGCATGCCCGCCGGTCAACAGCTTCAAATAACGCGTTACAGACTTTCGCGGCGGGTCGCCCATCAGCAGCGCTGTCCAGCGTGGGCGGCCATACGTCACCACCGCCGATATGCGCTTGATATGGGTCAGCGCTGGCTTGACGTTTTGTGGGTCACTGATGTCAAAGGCCACGCCGGGCATCAGCACCCGGTCAAAAAAGCCCTTCAGCATGGCCGGCATGCCAAAGCACCAGGTCGGAAAGCAAAACACCAGCGCCTCTGCGCGCATTAAACGATCAACATAAAGCTGCACTGGCAAGCGGTTACTGGGCACGTCGTGGTAACCCAGTCGCTCGGCGCGGCTGAGCACCGGGTTGAAGTCCTCAGCGTACAGATCGCAGTCGTCGACATCATGGCCTGCGCTGCGCAAGCTGTCCAACACCTTCTGGTGCAACGCCGCGTTGTAACTGGTTTCCACCGGGTGGCTGTAGATCACTAAAACTCGCATTCAGGATGCCTTGAAACATTTAAACATTGAACCGGTAACGCTGTCGCTCGGGCTGAACAAACAGCTGGGCAGGCTCACACCAACAGTGCAATACACATGCCAACCGCCGGTGCAGGGCCGGACATTCACCGACTTGCTCTCAGCTTTTGGGGCAATCGCATGCGTTTTTCAGCGCTTCAGATCTCTAAAGCCACCCGTTCACTGCCCGCACCATTTAACGGCGCAAGCGCACTTGTTTTGTGCACTGGCCACCATTTTTTAAATTGGCTTAATTTGGCATACCAATTGCATAAGGTCATTTCAGAATTTATGGGTTCAACTAGTTAAGAAAGTCATTTCATGAAAACATTCTCGAGTTATTTTCAACCGCGCAAGGCATTGTTGGCCACCGGCCTGGCGTTACTCATTGGCTTGCTCAGCGCTTGCGGCGGGGGCACCGACGCGGCCCCTGCCGTAGCGGCTCCTGTCGTTCCCGTGATGCCTGTCACACCCGTAATACCGCAGGTCTTGCTGATTGGCAACACGCGCGGCAACAACGTAGTCAGTGTTGACCGCGCCACGGGCGCTTACATCAAGGACTTCATTGCACCCGGTGCGGGCGGTCTGGTAGACCCTGATGACTTGACCTTCGGCCCCGATGGCAACCTGTATGTCAGCAGCGGCACCAACACCGACGGAAAAATCTTGCGCTACGACGGCAAAACTGGCGCATTCCTCGGCGTGTTTGCGCAGGGCAGCGGCATGAAACGCCCGTACGGCAGCGCATTCGGCCCCGACGGAAACCTTTACGTCGCCAGCTTCAGGAGCGACCAGATTCTGAAGTTTGACGGCAAAACCGGCGCGTTCATTTCGGTCTTCGCCACGGGCAATGGCACCGCAGCCGGGCTGCTTAACGGGCCAAACGACATCCTGTTTGGACCCGGCGCGAAACTTTACATCACCACCCAGGGCAGCGTGGCCGACGGCACGGGCGGCATCAGCTATAAATTTGACAACCAGGTGCTACGCTACGACGTGGCGACCGGCGCGGGCGAAGTGTTTGCCCCTGCCCCAACGCCTACGCCCAACGGCGGGGGTTACATCAGCCTGTTGGGCCTGGCGTTTGGGCCCGATGGTTTGCTGTACACGACTGATTTTGGTGGCGGCATCAGAAGTTACAACACTGCCAGCAAGGCGCTGGTACAAACCATTGACACTGGCAAGCTGTTTGGCGGGGCGATTTCTACGACAGTCGGTAATCTGACGTTTGGCTCAGACGGTTCGCTTTATGCGCCGGTATTCAACGGGAATTTTGTGGTCAATGGTGTGGCCAAGTGCAGCGTGGTGGGCGCTGGCAACTGCCAGATTCTGACGACCAACAATTTGAATCTGATCAGGCCCATTGGTATTGCGAGCCCTGCGCCATAGACGTGCGGTTTTAAGGTGCGGCTATTTTTTCCAGTAGCCCATATGGGGCGCGCTGCATTCGTCCAGCATCACCGGACCAATGCATTCAATCGCCCGGGGCGAGGCGTCGAACACGTCGCGGCACGACAGCTCGGCATCTTTTTGCTCGGCCACCTCGCCCCTGAAAACCCGCAGCCGCACGGCATCAATGCCAAATATCACCCGGCCAATGCCAGCCCAGAAAATCGCCCCCGCACACATCACGCAAGGCTCGGCAGAGGAATACAGCGTGCTGTCAGCCAGCACCTCGCGGCTGACTTTGGGGCTCGGCTGGCGCACCGCATTGGTTTCGGCGTGGCCCGTGGAGTCACCCGTTTCGGTGGTGTTGCAATAGGCTTCTATCAGCACCTCACCGCTGCTTGACACCACCACCGCGCCAAACGGGCGGTTGCCGCGCTCCCGCGCTGTGAGCGCCCAGCGGTTGGCCTGGCGCATGAAGTGGGCATCAAGCGGGTTCAGCTCGGTTGGGGTGGGTTGTTGGTTCATGGTGTTTTGGGTTGGTGTGTTGCGTTACAGCAATTTGAACTGCAGCATGCAGCGTGCCATGTGTGCCACCAGGTCAGCAACGCCTGCGTGGCGCGCTTTATGCTCCATAATTTGCAATCGCAAGAGTAGAAGCGTTCAACCAGCCCACCGACAGACAAATCATGGTGCTCGTGGGAAATTGCTCTTGTTTCACATCTTTAAAACCCTTTAAGGAACGCTTCATGTTGGTTACACAACAGCCCATTCTTCGCAAATTCTGGCATGCCGTCATGCCACTGACTGAGCTTGCTGACGGCCCCAAGCCCTTTACCCTGCTGGGAGAAAACATCGTGATTTTTTTAGACGCGCAAGGTCAGCCCGCCGCCCTGCGCGACCGCTGCTGCCACCGCACGGCCAGGCTGTCAAAAGGCTGGTGCGTAGACGCTCAAGGCAAGGCCTGCAAGCAAGGCAACATCCAGTGCGGCTACCACGGCTGGACGTACGCGCCCTCAGGCGAAGTCATCAACATCCCCCAGTTTGAAGCAGGCCGCGCCATCATGCCGGACTACAAAATAACGGCGTACCATGCAACCGCCAGATACGGCTACGCCTGGATAGCGCTTGAAGCACCTGTGGCAGACATCCCCGACGTGCCCGAGTTTGCAGACCCGGCGTATCGCACCATCTTTCAGTTTTACGAGCGCTGGCAAACCAGCCCCATGCGCGCGCTGGAGAATTCATTTGACAACTCTCACTTCAGCTTTGTTCACCGCGCTACCTTTGGCGTGGCCGCCAGCCCCAAGCCCAGCAAATACGAACTGGTAGAAAACGACACCGGCTTTTATGCTGAAACTGTCATCGACGCGGCAAACCCCGAGCGCTTTCAGCGCATCAGCGGCGTGAAGGACCCGATCACCACCCGGCACATGCGCAACGCCTACTTTCTGCCATTTTCAAGGCGGCTGGACATTGAATATCCCTCGGGCATACGACACATCATCATCAACTGCTTCACCCCGATAGACGACGGCAGCATGATGCTGTGCCAATGGCTGTTCCGCAACGACACCGAGACTGATTGCCCCGCGCAGATGCTGATTGATTTTGATGCCGAGATCACCGGGGAAGACAAAGACATACTGGAATCAACCGACCCGGATGCAGTGGTTGACCCGCGTCGGCGCGGCATTGAATACTCAATGGATTCAGACCGCCCAGGGATTTTGACACGCCGAAAACTGATGGAACTGCTGACCAAATATGGTGAGTCAGAAGTTTATGGGTGAACTGGTTTGCTATATAAACAGAAGCTGCCTGCGCCCGTATTTATTGGGCTATAGGCTAGCTTAATAGGTTCTCCGGTGGATTTTTTGACGCTTTTGACGATTTAATTGGAGTCTGACCCCAATTTCTTCTGCCAATTTCTTCTGTATAAATTTACGATGAAGGCGTGGCGCGCGATTTGCACATCGTTTAAGTCTTCCTTCGACAGTGGCCACGTAAGCGAGCGCGCAAATCTCGAAAAGATAGTGGTGAGGCAGTGCGTGATGAACCCCAGCCGACGACCTGCGCCCTGAGTCAAGTGCTCACGGCTTCGACCTTCCGAGAGGCTTGACCCTGCGCGCACCAACGCGAGCAGCAGATGCTCCAGCGCTGTAGCCTCAGTCTCGCACTCTTTCACCAACGATTCAAATAACTCAGGAGCGTACGACACAGGTTTTCAACTCACAACATGGGTCAAACGCACAATGAATACGAGAGATATTTCAAAATAAGATTTGCCATCATGATTTAGCGTTTTCATTGGAAGAAGGTTTGGAGTGGCGAGAAATTTCCAGC
>JANYED010000086.1 GCA_025363315.1 Polaromonas sp. | reverse complement strand
TTCTTCGGGTCGGCCGTAAATCTTGCCCGCGGTGCTGAAGCCCTTGAGCAGGTCATACGCGCCAATCGCATAAACCAGCGAGGTGTCCTGGAACAAAATAATCGTTTGCGTCAGCAAGATTGGCACCATGTTGCGAAAGGCTTGCGGCAAGATGATGAGCTTCATGTTTTGCGAATACGTCATGCCCAATGCCCGGCCGGCATTGACCTGACCGCGCGAGATGGACTGAATGCCCGCGCGCATGATCTCACTAAAGTACGCCGCTTCAAACGCTACAAATGTGATGATGGCTGAAATCTCGGCCCGGTAATTGCTGCCGCCCGGAATGGCTGCATAAAAGCCTGCCGGCACCAGCAAGAAAAACCACAAAATCACCATGACCAGCGGCACTGAACGCATGCCGTTGACGTAAATCGTCGCGGGCACGGTCAAAAACTTTTTGCCCGAGAGCCGCATCAGCGCCAGAATGGTACCCAAAATAATGCCGCCAATCGTGGCGATGACGGTCAGCTGAATGCTGAACCAAAAGCCTTTGATGACGAATTTCGAGATGATGTCCCAGCTGAGAAACGAAAGGTCTAGTCCAAACATGTCAATGCCCCCCGCCGGTTGCGCCTGCAATCACCAGGCCGGGGATTTGGACTTTCTTTTCGATGAACGCAAACACGCGGTTCACCGCGAAGGCAGAGACGGCATACACCAGCGTCACCGCGAGATAGATTTCAATGCCACGCGAGGTTTCTTCTTGCGCCTGCATGGCGAACATCGTTAGCTCGGCAATCGACACCGCAAAAGCGACCGATGAGTTTTTCAGCAAATTCATTGACTCGCTTGTCAGCGGCGGAAGGATGATCCGAAAAGCCATGGGCAAAATGATATAGCGGTAGGTTTGAAAGGTGGTAAAACCCATAGCCATACCTGCATAGCGCTGACCCCGCGGCAGAGCTTGAATACCCGCCCTGAACTGCTCCGCAATACGTGCCGAGGTAAAAAAGCCAAGCGCAAAAACCACCAGAATAAAACTGGGCAGGTCTTTCATGAACGGGAACACTTTAGGCACCACAAAATACCAGATGAAAATCTGCACGAGCAGCGGCACATTGCGAAACAGCTCAACCCACGCATTGGCCAGCTTGACTGCCCAAGGGCTGTTGGGGAGCGTGCGCATGGTGCCAACCAGCGCGCCAAACAGCATGGCCACAACCCATGATGCACCCGCCACTGACAGCGTCCAACCCCAGGCATCAAACATCCACTGAAGGTAAGTACGACCACTGCCATCGTCGTTTAAAAATACTTTCCAATCCCAATTCATGAAGGCTCCAAGTTGTTGTTTTTTATGGGGTTATTTGTGGGTTATCCAGCGATTTGCGTCGCTTGAAACAACAAACCCCGCTGGTCTGATCCATAGCGGGGTTGGTACTCAAGCTGCTGACTGCACAGCAGCATTATTTCTTGGCGTAGTCTTCCATCGGCTTGTCGTTCGGGTTGGCCCAGGCGGCTTTGGTACTCTCACTGGCGGCGTAGCCAACCTTGGTGTTTTTCGGGGGGATGGGTTGCATGAACCACTTCTCCCACAGCTTGGCCAGCTCGCCTGACTTCATCATTTCCTTGACGGTGTCGTCACCAATTTTCTTGAAAGCGGCGTCGTCCTTGCGGACCATAATAGCGATTGGCTCAACACTCAAAATTTCGCCAACCAGCTTGAAGTCCGCCGGGTTTTTAGCTGTAGCAATGTTGCCCGCCAAAATTGCGCCGTCCATCACAAAAGCCTCAGCGCGGCCAGACTCCAGCAGCAAGAAGCTATCTGAATGGTCTTTGCCAAAAACTTCTTTGAAGTCGATATTGCTGGCGCGCTCGTTTTTGCGCAGGGTTTGCACTGACGTGGTGCCCGTGGTGGTGGCCACGTTCTTGCCGTTCAACTGAACGATAGACGTGATGCCGGAGTTGGCTTTGACCGCAATGCGCACTTCTTCCACAAAGGTAGTGGGCAAGAAAGCCACGTCTTTTTGGCGGGTGGCGTTGTTGGTCGTGGAACCGCACTCAATGTCCACCGTGCCGTTTTGCACCAGCGGAATGCGGTTTTGTGAGGTGACGGGCTGGTATTTGACCTCCAGCTTGCGGCCGGCGGCCTTCTCCAAATTGGCGATCACCTTGTTGCACACCTCGACGTGATAACCCGTGTATTTGCCTTCGCCCAGGGTGTAAGACAGCGCGCCAGATGAGTCCCGAACGCCCATGGTCACAATGCCAGAGGCCTTGACCTTTGCAACTGTGTCAGTCGCCTGCGCGAATGCGCCTGCGCACGCAAACAGTGCAAGGGAGAGGGTGGCGAGTTTTAGTTTCATGACAAATCCTGTAGTGAAGTAAAGTAGTTCAACGTCATATTTTAAAGATGCGGTAACAGGGTTTGGCCCAAGGTTTACCCCAAGATTTACCCCACCATTTGAGCACCATTTAAAACATCATCTAGCACACCGTTTGAAGCACCAAAAAATGAATAACGCACATCTGGTGCGTACCGGGCGAATTGACCTGTCAACCGTTGGATAAGCACCCTTTGTGCCAGCCACAGCTACCTGACGTCAACGTCGACCGCTGGTGTACTGTAAATTCGCTCAGAAGCAAATGCAAATGCCGTAAGCAAAACGCGTCATGCGTTTTTTTAATAACAGCCTAGGGTTGCTACTTAGGGGGCTTTGAACGGGCCTGCGCTTCGAGGTAAATCCACAATGCCTGCGCAGAGCTTTTGGCGGCTGCACTCATGGCTGGACGCTCACGATAAACACGGATGTCCATGGCCATGTCCAGGTGGTCACCAGCACTGACCAGCTTTTTAGCCCGCAGCTCTTTTTTAACCGCGCTGTGCGGTAGAAAGGCGATGCCGTGGCCTTCGAGCGCCATCGCCTTCAGCCCCTCTGCCATGTCGGTTTCATAGACCCGGTCCAAATGAATCGCAGTGGTCGACTGCTTCAAAATCAGATCCACCACCCGGCCCAGATAAGCACCAGGCGCATAGCCCAAATACGGCAGCGGTTGGCCCGCACGGCCCGGCAGCCTGAACATCGGCTCGCCCTCGGCATTCGGCTTGACGTAAGGCGACAGCACCTCTTGCCCCAACGTGACCATTTCATAGCGATTCGGGTCCAGCTGAAACGGCTGCGAGTCATGGTGGTAGGCAATCAGCAAATCGCAACTGCCCTCAACCAGCCGCAGCACGGCATCGTGCACATTCAATGCAATCAGTCGGCTTTTGATGGGCCCAAACTTTTCACGCAAACTGCTGACCCAGGCGGGGAAAAACGTAAAAGCCAGCGTGTGCGGTACCGCAAACTCAATGACGTCTTGGCCGGCAGATGTGTGGCCGCGCAACATGGCTCGGGTCGACTGCAGGCCTTGAAGCATTTCCAGTGACTGGCTGTAGAGCGTTTCGCCTGCGGGCGTCAGGCGCGTGGGGTACGAGGAGCGGTCCACCAGGTCGGTGCCCGCCCAAGCCTCCAGTGCCTGAATGCGCCGT
>JANYED010000054.1 GCA_025363315.1 Polaromonas sp. | reverse complement strand
AAGCCCTGCTGGCCGCCGACTGGCCCGGCTTGCGCGCCCGGCAATTGTGCGAGGCGCTGTATGACCAATTGCTCCCCAGCAGCGAGGCATTCTTGCTGGCGCAGGTCCAAACGCTGGATGGAAAACTGACTGACGCGCCGCAGAGAGCGGCCGGGTGACTGGTCACTTGTGACTTGTGACTTGTGACTTGTGACTTGTCGCTGGTATCGTCAACTGTAGTTTGCTATATTTTCAGGAGCTGCTCGCGCCCGATTTGATTGGGCACCAGGCATAAACTGCACCCAAAACGATGCAGAACCCGTTTTTACACTTAGATGGCGCGAATTTGCACCTTACGAAAGCGGATGATGCCGCCCGCTGACTGCAGCGCCAACGGTCCGCTTTTGAACTTGCTGTCGCGCGCATCCGCCGTTTGCTGGCCATTGAACACCACGACCATACGGTCGCCTTTGGCGGTGACCTCGTAGGTGTTCCAGCGGTTGGCGGCTGTGGGCATCGGCTGAGCGACTTTGGCCACATCGACAATCGCGCCAGTTCCGTAAGTCGGGTCTGGACGCTTGTCAAAAATATTGACTTCATAGGCGTTGGCAGCGTCAACTTTGGTTCGGTCTTGGCAGCGCATAAACAGGCCGCTGTTGCAGTCTTCATCAGCCCAAAACTCGGCGCGGATTTCAAAGTCGGTGTACGAGTCTTTCGTAACCAGGTAGCCCAACTTGCCGCCTTTGCCCTGCAGTGCGCCATCCGCGATGCTCCAGCCGCCTGCGCCCAGCTCGGTAAAACCATTGAGGTTAGCGAGGGTCGCGCCGTCGACCAGAGTCGTCCAGCCTGCGCCTGGCATGTTGGCGCAGCCTGTTGCGGCAACACCTGCGGCCATGATAGCCAGGAAGGCTCTGCGGTTTGTGTTGTTGGTCATGTCGTTTGCCATGATGTTTGTCTCTGGTTGTTTAGTTTTAAAGATTTACGAAATCCGGCTTGCGCTTTTGCATAAAAGCCGTAAAAGCCTCTTTTGCAGCGGGCTCTTGCAGCATACGCCCAAAGCTGGCGCTCTCATAGCCGATGCGTTCAGTCACTGCGCTGGCACTTGATTTTTTCATCAGGCGTTTGGTTTCCATCACGGATGACAGCGGCTTGGATGCCAGCTTGCGCGCTTGTTGATGCGCCAAGGCGCTAGCCTCAGACGGGGGCACGATGCGGTTGACCAGGCCCATCTCAAGCGCTGTTTCGGCGCTGAAAGGCTCACCCAGCAGCAATGCTTCGGCAGCCCGGTGGTAGCCCAACAGTTGCGGCACCAGCAGGCTGGACGCGGCCTCGGGGCACAGCCCCAAATTGACAAACGGCATCGAAAACGCCGCGTTGTCCCCTGCGTACACCAAGTCGCAGTGCAGCAGCAGCGTGGTACCAACGCCCACCGCCGGGCCGCAGACGGCCGCCACAATGGGCTTGGCAAAGGCGCTGATGCCGTACAAAAAACGAAATACCGGCGTGTCCTGCGTGGTGGGCGGTGCTTTTAAAAAATCAGCAATGTCGTTGCCCGCACTGAAGATGGTTTCATGCCCCTGAATCACCACCGCCTTCACAGCCGCGTCATGTGCAGCCGCAGCCAGTGCGTTGGCCATGGCGGCGTACATGGCGGCGGTGATGGAATTTTTCTTGTCAACGCGGTTGATGGTCAGCGTCATCACGCCAGCGTCTTGGTGAATCAAAATTTCAGTCATTGCATTCATCCTCTATTCTTTAAAGTAAACCACCTGGTGCGTGGTGGCCAGTAGCAAGCCGGCTTTGGACCATAGCTGTGCGCTTTGGTCAAAAAAGCCGTTGAAAAAACATTGTGCCTCGGCCTGGCCAAGTATGAAGTCACCGCCCAGCGCAGACAGCTCATCTGCGTCGGCATGAAAGTACACAGTCATGGACACCGTGCCGATCGGCACAAAAGTTTGGCGCCGCAAAAACACACGTGGAAAAAACGAATCGGCTAACGCTGTAAGCGACGCGAAGTCAATCTGGCGCTCCTGGACGTCACGTACCCACATTTGGCTCAAGGTATCGCCTTCCCGGCCGTCCCACACAGCGGGCAGGTGGCCTGTAAGCGCGCGCATGTCGTAGCGCTGCGTCCAGGGTAGTCGCGGCGCTTCGGATCTGCTCAGTTGCGCAGCGGCGGTCACCACAGGCATGTGTGATTCGACACTGCTGAAGGTGGCACGCCGCACGGCTGTGACGGCTGTAGCGGTGATGACCACAACGCCTGCTTGCGTGAGTTCAATCGTCCAGTGCTGGGTAGACCGGTTGGTGCGCGCCGGCCTGGCGAAAATGTCGAACGCACCCTCGGCCACGCCTGCGCAAAAATTAACCGTGAGTGACACGGGGTTGCCCAAACGGCCGGGGTGCTGCATGACGGCCTGCAACATCACAGCCGCCGTGATGCCCCCAAACGGGCCGACCATATTGAGCCAGGCGCCGTGGGTGCTACCGGTGTAGCGGCCCTCGCCCGAGTTACCCAAGTTATCCAGGGTTTGCAGTGCGATGGCCTGGTCAAAATCAAAGCTGCTTTGCGTCATGAGTCAGTCCCTTTTTTGAAGCTTTGAATATTTTTTTGCTACATAAACAGGAGCTGCTCGCGCCCGTATTTATTGGGCTAATGGCTAAAAACACCCTGAAATCGGTTGCTTTTTTCAGCTTTGGCACTAAACCCGCTCAAAAATGCCCGCAGCACCCTGCCCCATGCCCACACACATCGTCACCATGCCGTATTTGAGCTGATGGCGCTGCAATGCGTGGATAACGGTAGCTGCACGAATGGCACCTGTCGCGCCCAGCGGGTGGCCGAGGGCAATCGCGCCGCCCATCGGGTTGACCTTGGCGGGGTTCAGCCCCAGCGTGTTCAGCACAGCCAGCGACTGCGCGGCAAAAGCCTCGTTCAGTTCAAACCAGTCAATGTCGTCCTGCTTCAAGCCTGCATATTTCAACGCAGCGGGTATCGCTTCAATCGGGCCGATGCCCATGATGTGCGGCGGCACGCCCTTGGCGGCGTAACTGACGAAGCGCGCGAGTGGTTTCAGGCCAAACTGTTTGACGGCTTTTTCACTCGCCAAAATCAGCGCACCTGCACCGTCAGACGTTTG
>JANYED010000380.1 GCA_025363315.1 Polaromonas sp. | reverse complement strand
CCATCCATGGCGGGACCCGGAAAGACCAACTTGGCCCCAACAAGCGGGGCCGAATACGGAATACCCCAGGCGTTGACGTGGAACATCGGCACCACAGGCAAAATCGCGTCTCTGGCGGACAAGCACATCACATCTGGCAATGCGGCGGCATAGGCGTGCAGCGTGGTGGATCGGTGGCTGTACAGCGCGGCTTTGGGGTTGCCGGTAGTGCCGCTGGTGTAGCACATGCTGGATGCGGTGTTCTCATCAAAACTGGGCCATTGATAGGTGCTGGGCTGCGCGGCAATCCAGCTTTCGTAGCTAATGAGATTGGGGACGCCCGAGTCTTTGGGCAGCGCTGCCTCGTCGCACAGGGCGATGTAATGCTTAACGGTGCTACAGCCCGCGTGCACCGCTTGCACCAGCGGCAAAAAGCTCAAGTCAAAACACAGCACCTGGTCTTCAGCATGGTTGGCTATCCAGGCGATCTGGTCAGGGTGCAAACGCGGGTTGATGGTGTGCAACACTCTGCCCGTGCCGCTGACGCCGTAGTACAGCTCAAAGTGGCGGTAGCCGTTCCACGCCAGCGTGGCAACACGGTCCCCAAACGCCAGTTTCAGCCCATCCAGTGCGTTAGCCACTTGCCGCGCGCGCTGGGCCGAATCTTTGTAGGTGTAGCGGTGGATGTCACCTTCGACGCGGCGCGAAACAATTTCAGCATCACCGTGGTGGCGTTCGGCAAACTCAATCAAGTTTGAGATCAGTAGCGGCTGACTTTGCATTAAACCTAGCATTTAAAAATCTCCAGTGGTCATCAAAACAATCACCATCATGCCGCACTGTTAAAGGGCCGCCGTACGGGATTCCCCCTGAATCCAATCGCAGCAGGCGCATCGGTGACAATTTACCCATGATTTCGCAATTGATTTGGAACAACCGCTTTGCCCGGCTCGGTGAAAATTTTTACACCCGTTTGCAACCTCAGGCGCTGCCGCAGCCCTACTGGATCAGTCGCAATCAGGCTGTTGCCCGCGAACTTGGGCTGCAAGACAGCTGGTTTGAATCGCGGGACACATTGAACGCCTTGACTGGCAGTGGCGTGCTGCCGGGCAGTGAGCCGCTGGCCAGCGTTTACAGCGGTCATCAGTTTGGTCAGTGGGCTGGGCAGCTAGGTGATGGCCGGGCGATTTTGCTCGGTGAGCTGCAAACGCCGTCTGGCAGCCATGAAATTCAGCTCAAAGGCGCTGGCAAAACGCCCTACTCCCGCATGGGCGACGGCCGGGCAGTTTTGCGCAGCTCGATTCGCGAATATTTATGCTCCGAAGCCATGCACGGCCTGGGCATACCGACCACGCGCGCGCTGGCGTTAACTGGCTCAGACGCCAAAGTGTTGCGCGAAGAAATAGAAACCGCAGCTGTTGTCACCCGCACCGCGCCCAGTTTTATCCGCTTTGGGCATTTTGAGCATTTCAGCTACAACGACATGCATGTTGAGCTAAAGGCACTGGCCGATTTTGTCATTGACAACCTCTACCCCGCGTGCAGGGCTGCAACCAACCCCTACGCCGCGCTGCTAGAAGCCGTCAGCGAACGCACCGCTCACCTGATGGCTGCGTGGCAGTCGGTCGGCTTTTGCCACGGGGTGATGAACACCGACAACATGAGCATTCTGGGGCTGACGATTGACTACGGGCCGTTTCAATTTTTAGACGCCTTCGACCCCACGCACATCTGCAACCATTCAGACACCCATGGCCGCTACGCGTACAACAAGCAGCCCAACATCGCCTACTGGAACCTTTTTTGTCTCGGCCAGGCGCTGTTGCCGCTGATTGGTGAGCAAGAGCTGGCTTTGGCCGCGCTGGAGCCGTATAAAGCGATCTTCCCCGCGGCGCTGGAGGCCAAAATGCTCGCCAAGCTGGGTTTGACTGAAAGCAGCCCAGACAACAAAGCACTGATTGAAAGCACCTTCAAGCTGCTGGCCGCCAACAAGGTCGACTACACCATCTTTTGGCGCATGCTTTGCAGCTTTACCCCAAACAGTGGACATGAAGCGCTGCGTGATTTGTTTTTTGACCGTGAATCATTTAATGCCTGGGCGCTACATTATTCAGAGCTGCTCGCGCCCGAATCTATTGGGCTAGAGCCTGATTTTAGGGCGAAATTGATGCGTAAAAGCAACCCGAAGTACGTGCTGCGCAACCATTTGGGTGAGCAAGCCATCCGTGCCGCGAAACTAAAAGACTTTGCGCCGCTCATAGACTTGTTAGAAGTGCTGCAGACCCCATTTGATGAGCACCCCGACCACCGGGCGCTGGCAGATTTGCCCCCCGACTGGGCAAGCAGCATTGAAATCAGTTGCAGTTCTTGACATTTTTTGAGAAAAGAAACATAAATGACCACCACGACCCCAAAAATTCAGAAAACTGATGCCGAGTGGAAGGCATTGCTCAAAGAAAAAGGCGCGGAGTCGGTCGCCTTCGATGTCACTCGGCACGCCGGCACCGAGCGCGCCTTCAGCGGCAAGTATGAAACGGTGTGGGCTGACGGCGCTTATCACTGCATGTGCTGCGGTGAAAAGTTGTTTGACTCCGGTAAAAAGTTCGACTCAGGTTGCGGCTGGCCGAGCTTTTCGCAGGCTGCGAACGAGGCCGCCATCACCGAGCATGTCGACAACAAATACGGCATGCGCCGGGTTGAAACGGTATGCACCAACTGCGGCGCGCACCTGGGCCACGTGTTTAACGACGGGCCATCACCGACCGGTTTGCGGTACTGCATGAATTCTGCGTCGCTGGACTTTAAATCGAAATAAGCTGTCGTCGATAATCCGGTCCATGAAGCAACTCCTAGATTTCCTGCCCATCCTGCTGTTTTTCGGTGCCTTCAAGGTCTACGACATTTATGTTGCCACCGGCGTTCTGATGGTGGCCACCACAGTGCAAATGGCGATCTTGTACAAGCTTGACGGCGGTTTGCAGACCATGCACAAAGTCACGCTGGCGCTAGTGCTGGGCTTTGGTGCGCTGACGCTGGGCTTTCATGACGAGCGGTTTGTCAAAATCAAACCCACCGTTCTGTACGCGTTTACCGGCCTGGCTCTGGCGATTGGCTTGTGGGTGATGAAGCGAAACTTTCTGAAAATGATGCTGGGCGCACAGCTGAAAATGCCCGACCAGATCTGGCGCAATCTGACCGTCATCTGGGTCAGCTACAGCTTTTTCATGGCCGCCTTGAATGCCTATGTGGCCGTGTCTTACACCACCGAGCAATGGGTTAATTTCAAGCTTTGGGGCTATGCCTTTCCGCTGGTGTTTCTGGTCGGGCAAGGCCTGTACATCGCAAGATATCTACAAACTGACGATGAAAAGACCAGCTTATGAGCAGCCTTCCCGTACACACCGCAGCCATTGAGAAGCAATTGATGGCCAAACTGCAGCCCACTTACCTGCAAGTCATTGACGAAAGCGCCGACCACGCAGGCCACACGGGTGCCAATGCAGAAGGCTTTGGCACGCACTTTCGGGTGCGTATCGCCAGCCCGGCGTTTGCAGGCATGACCCGCGTCGCCAAGCATCGCCTTGTGTATGATGCAGTTCAAAATTTTATCGATCAGGGCCTGCACGCGCTGGCCATTGACATCGTCGAATAAGCTCATTTTTATTGTCAACAGGACTTTCATGAAAAAGCAAGTATTACTCGTATCAGCAGCCGTGGTGATGGCGCTCGGCGCGCAGACAGCGATGGCGCAAAACATTGCCATCGTCAACGGCAAAGCTGTGCCCAAAGCACGCCTCGATGCATTGGCCCTGCAGGTTGCCAAGTCAGGGCGACCCACCACACCAGAAGTCCAGGCGCAAATGCGCGAAGCTGTAATTGTTCGGGAAATTTTTGCCCAAGAAGCCGAAAAACTGGGCCTTGGCAACGGCGACGACTACAAAAGCCAAATGGAAATTGCGCGCCAGAGCATCCTGATCACCTCACTGGTAGAAGACTTCAAAAAGAAGAACGCAGTATCCGACACCGAGTTGAAAGCCGAGTACGAAAAATTTGCCGCAACCAACGGCGGCAAGGAATACAAGGCCCGCCACATTCTGGTTGAAAAAGAAGCCGACGCCAAAGCCATCATTGCCAGCATCAAAAAAGGCGGCAAGTTTGAAGACATCGCTAAAAAGCAGTCCAAAGATCCGGGTTCTGGCGCCAACGGTGGTGACCTTGACTGGGCCAACCCCAGCAGCTATGTGGCCGAGTTCACAGAAGCCATGCTGAAACTGAACAAGGGCCAGATGACGGACCTGCCTGTCAAGACCCAGTTCGGTTATCACATCATCCGGGTTGACGACATCCGCGCCGCGCAATTGCCATCATTTGAAGAACTCAAACCGCAAATCGCCCAGCAGCTTGAGCAGCAGCGTTTGGGCGCTTACCAGCAGGGTTTGCGCGACAAAGCCAAGATCGAGTGACTTGCTTTAAGGCCGTAAGGCCAACGAAAAGCGGCTTAGGCCGCTTTTTTTGGTCTGTCGAAAGGCCGCGCTGTTGCTCGTAGCTACCTGATGGCAGCTAACCCCATCAAAACGCCAATCATGAGGGGCTGATGCAGCATGTACCAGCTCAGGCTCCAGCGACCTAGCCAGGCCGCTGGAGTTATTGCACGCGGGATGGACATCTTGAGCCAACTTGCGCTGCGGCGCAGCCAAAACTGCCCGGCCGCCATGCCCCACCACATCGCCCCCAACCACGGCAACAAAGGCACATAGTCTTCGGTCACTGGCTTACGACTGATCAAACCAAGCCAATTAAACGCTTTTTCGTTTAAAAAATCGGCTGCAGGCCAATAGATATGGGCGCGACCAGCTATTAAAGGCATAGCAATTGCCAATGCGCCCAGAGGCCACAACCAGGGCCCAAAACCGCTCGAAAAACGCACAATAATCAGCATTACCGCAATGCCGTGCAGAACGCCAAAGTAAATAAAACTTTGCGGGTACATCCAATAAGAGCCTGCAGACACCAACAGCGCGCACCCGGCAACCTGCGCCCACCTGCGCCAAAACCGCTGGCTGGTTTGCCCCTGGTACACCGCAATCGCCTGGCCCACGCCCGCGCAAAACACAAACAGGCTGACGATCGTCGCCCGTTGGTAGGTCCAAAACGGATCAGCGTAAAAGTTTTGCTTGATATAACCAAACTGGTTCAAGTCAAAACAGAAGTGAAACAGGGTCATCCACACAATCGCCACGCCGCGCAGCGCATCAACCACCTCGAAGCGCAGGGGTTGGCCGTTCAATAATTTCCTCTGCTGTGGAGCACTCATGGCTACAGAATAACATGCGATATGACCAATAAACACGGGCGCGGCCAGCTATTGAATAAATAGCATCAGCAGTCATTAACGGATGCCAGCAGCGGTGTCGCGTCAGGTTGACAAGGAGCCAGTCGGGGCGAGACCGCGGCTTGAGCGCTACCGCTTGTCCTGTCGGCGCTCGGCATACCAAAACTCCATGCCCTCACGCTGCTTTAAGGCCTTGGTTCCGCGCATTGCCATTCGCGCCATGAACATCATGGTTTCGCCAAACGAGTAGGTGCGCATTTTGCGCGCTGACGTGGTGACATGCTGCTTCAAGATTACAAACCTGCCTTGGCGTTTTAGCGCGCGGCTCATCACAATTTCTTCTGCGCCGTAATAGGTCTGATCAAAGCCATTCACCGCATTGAAAGCCGACCGGGTACAAAACAAAAAACAACCTGTGGCCACACCAAGCAGCCGAAACACGTGCACCACAATCTGCAGCAAAAAACAGGCAAACCGCGGCACTGGCTCGTCAAACCGCATTGCCGAACCACCGCCGACCGCACCGGCCCGCATGGCCAGAACAGCGGCCCGAACCGCATCCACATTGACCACGGTGTCCGCATCAACAAAAATCAGCCATTCACCTGTTGCCGCCCGCGCACCCGAGTTGCGGGTTGCAGCGATTTGCCGATGAACCGCGCTGACCACAACGGCGCCTTTTTGCACGCCAATCGCCGCAGTCTGGTCGGTTGACCCATCGTCAGCCAAGATGACTTCATAAGCCTCGCCCAGGGCAATACCCGCAGCTTGCAAGGCATCAAGGGTTTCGGCAAGGCATTGTTCTTCGTTATAGGCGGGGACGATAAAAGAGATCATGTTGCAGTGTTGTGGCTGGCTCGGGGCAGGACGGGTGCTTTAATAAGTGTTCGGCGGTATTTACAGCGAGCGAGCTTTCTTATTCAAGGAAATTGATGTTTTTTCACCCGACTATTTTTACCACCACATCGCGTTTTGGCGTTCTGTTTGCAGCGCTTGGCCTTATTTCGGCCTGCACCACGTCCGCCGTTTCATCGTTCACGGCTTCATCAGCAGTAGCACCTACAGCAGAGTTGGCCCCAACCGGCAAGCTGCGCGCCGCCATCAATTTTGGCAACCCCATCCTGGCCAGCAAGAACAGTACCGGCGAGCCGCGCGGCGTGTCAGTTGACCTGGCGCGCGAGCTGGGCAAACGCCTTGGCGTTCCGGTTGAACTGGTGTTGTTTGACGCGGCAGGCAAGGCCGTTGAAGCCATTAAAACCGCGCAGGTCGACATTGCCTTCGTCGCGATTGACCCCGTGCGCGGCGCAGATATGCTGCAAACCCCGCCCTACGTCATCATTGAAGGGGCGTATCTGGTTCGCAATAATTCCCCCATCAAGACCAACGCCGAGGTCGACCGCCCCGGCAACCGAATCGCCGTGGGTCAAGGCAGCGCCTACGACCTGTACCTGAGCCGGGAAATCAAAGCCGCAACCCTGCAACGCGCGCCCACGTCCCCTGCAGTGGTTGATTTCTTTTTGGCTGAAAAGCTGGAGGTGGCAGCAGGCGTCAAGCAGCAACTGCAGCTGGATGCCAATCGCCTTCCCAACCTGCGACTATTGGACGGCCGCTTCATGGTCATTCAGCAAGCCATGGGCTTGCCCAAAGGGCGGGAAGTGGGTGCGCGATATGTAGCCGCGTTTGTCGAAGAAATGAAGGCCAGCGGCTTTGTGGCAGCTGCGCTTAGCAGGCATGGGATTGACGGGGCGACCGTTGCGCCCAGGGCAGGGCTTTGAAATGTTTGCGAGGGTTGTTGGAGAAACCTGTTTTATGGCTATCATTGCCCATTAAATTACCGGTTAAGCCAATAAACGCGGGCGCGAGCAGCTCCTATATTTGTAGCAAATCGGGCTCAATTGGAATCTGACCCGAATTTCCCCCCAATTTCCCCCAATTTCCCCCAATTTTCCCCTTCTCCTCAATTTTCTCCGCCAATTTTCCCCTCTAACTCATAAAAATTCCAATTTCACCTATCAAATCACCTTTAAACCCAATAGATACGTGCGCGAGCAGCTCCTAATTTAATAGTAGGTGCTGCCGCACCCTACCCCACCCAGCGCCGAGCGTTGTGCCACAGCTGCATCCACGGGCTATGCACTGCTGCATCCAGCGGTGTCCAGCTCATCTGGATGTTGCGAAACACGCGCTCGGGGTGCGGCATCATGGCTGTAAAGCGGCCATCCGCTGTTGTTACTGCTGTCAATCCGCCGGGGCTGCCGTTCGGGTTGGATGGGTAACTCTCTGTGGCTTTGCCGTGGTTGTCGGTATAGCGCATGGCGGCAATGGCTTGGCCTGCATTGCCGCGCCCACCGAGTGCAGGGTCAAAGTTGGCGAAGCCTTCACCGTGGGCAACAGCGATGGGCAAGCGGCTGCCTGCCATGTCTTTAAAGAACAGACTTGGGGAATCGAGCACCTCGACCTGGCTCAAACGGGCTTCAAAGCGCTCGCTGCGGTTGGTGGTAAAGCGTGGCCAGGCTTCAGCGCCGGGGATGATGTTGGCCAGCTCGGCGAACATCTGGCAGCCGTTGCAGACGCCCAGGCCAAACGTGTCTTTTTCTGCAAAAAACGCCTTGAATTGGTCGGCCAAAGCGGGGTTGAAGGTAATCGAGCGCGCCCAGCCGATGCCCGCGCCCAGCGTGTCGCCGTAACTGAAACCGCCGCAGGCCACCACGCCTTTGAAGTCGGCGAGTTTGGCGCGGCCGGTTTGCAGGTCGGTCATGTGAACGTCGTAGGCCTCAAAACCGGCTTGGGTAAAGACGTAGGCCATTTCTATGTGGGAGTTGACGCCTTGTTCTCGGAGGATGGCTACTTTGGGTTTGGAGAGCATCAATGCGGGGGCTTGTGGGGATTGACCCGCCTCAAACGACAACTTGACATGCAAACCGGGGTTGGCCAAGTCACCGACTGCCGCATGCTCTGCATCGGCCCCCGCCGGGTTGTCGCGCTGCTGGCAGATGCGCCAGCTGACCGAGTCCCATACTTGTTGCAGGTCTTGCAGCTTGGCTTTGAAGATGGCTTTGGTGTCGCGCCAGATTTGTACTTCGCCTTTGCCAACCGTCAACGAGGCGTTGTCGGGCCTGGTTTTGCCGATGAAGTGGCTGAATTTGCTCAAGCCGTGCTCACGCAGGGTTTGCATCACCTCATTGCGTTCGGCGGTGTTGACCTGAATCACTGCGCCCAGCTCTTCGTTGAGCAGCGCTTTGAGCGTCAGCTCGTCGCGCCGCACGCCAATCTGCCCAGCCCAGTTTTTGCTGTCGCCTACGTCCATGCGGCTGTCGCTGATGCCGTCGCCTTCAACCAGCAGTATGTCGATGTTCAGCGCCACACCGACATTGCCTGCAAACGCCATCTCGCACACACATGCAAACAGGCCTCCGTCGCTACGGTCGTGGTAAGCCATGAGCTGCTTTTTGGCCCGCAGCGTGTTGATGGC
>JANYED010000269.1 GCA_025363315.1 Polaromonas sp. | reverse complement strand
TCAGTCACGCACACAGCGCAGTGCCACGGGCTGCAGGAGGTAGCGCAAAATGGCTTCGTTACCGGTTGCGCCCAGGCCAAACTCTGCGCGCATGCGCGGGTTGCCGTACACCGTTTGGCTGGGGGTCAGCCCGCCTGCCGTGCGGTAAAGCACCTCGTAGCCGCGGTTGCTGTTGATGGTGGCGCTGTCGTTGGCAAACCGCACGGTGAACCCGACGTCGTCTTTACCGTCAGTCTGGCAGCGATACAGGGCGGCTTCGGGCGTTCTCAAAAGGCTTGCGTCCGAGGCGCAAGCGCACAGCGCTGCGCAAACCAGGGTGTTGATCATCATTTTCATGGGTTTTTACCTATTTGGGCCACAGCACCCACAGGCGCAGCGGCTGGTTGACTTTGGCTGCAAACTCGCCCGCCTCGGGGCCGGTACCAGCAAAGTAATCGGCCCGCACCGCGCCGACGATGGCGCTCCCCGTGTCTTGCGCAAACACCAGGCGCTGCAGGCTGCCAGCTGGCCCGCGTGTGGCCAGCCACACCGGCGTGCCATACGGCATGCTGCCTGGGTCCACCGCAATTGACCGGCCAGGCGTGAGCGTCACGCCCTGTGCGCCTTTGGGGCCGAAGGCGGCGTCCATGTCACTGAGCGGCTCCTCCTTAAAAAACACGTAACGCGGATTGCTCCACAGCAGCTGCTGCACGCGCTGCGGGTTCTGCGCGGCCCAAGCTTTGGTGGCGTCCGGCCAGGGGTTGATTTTGGTCACGCCCTGGGCCAGCAGCCACTGGTTCACACTGCGATACGGCTGGTCGTTGGTGCCCGCAAAGGCCACGCGAAACGTGCGCTGAGCCCCATTAGCCTCGGTCATGCTCAGGCGGCCTGAGCCCTGAATGTGCAGCAGCAGCGCGTCAATCGGGTCGGCCAGGTAGGCGATTTCGCGTCCTTTCAAGGCGGCTTGCGCTTCGGGCAGGGTGTCCATTTCTTGCCGGGTGTACCAAGGCTTGCGCTGGCCCAGGCTGGCGGGCGCTTTGTACAGCGGGTGCTCATAGCCGTTGCCCGGCTGGCGACTGGCTTTGAGCAGGGGCTCAAAATAACTGGTCAGCACCCCATCGGCCACGCCCTGCAATGATTCGACCCGGTAGGGCTGCAGGCGCGCCACCATCCAGGCACGCTGCTCGGCGCTAGACGCAATGCTGAGCCGCCGCGCGTCGCTGCACAGCGGCGCAAACTTGGGGCCGGGGCGCTCGCAGCTCTTCAGCCAGGCGTTCCAGGCTTCAAACAGGGCGTCGTCCTCAAAGCCGGGCAGCTCGGCCCATCGCACCGGCACCCAGCGGCTTTTGGCCTGCGTGATGATGCCGGGCAGTGAGCCGTTGTCGTCGCCACGGCTGGTGGGAAAGGGCTGGCTAACCCCAGGCGCTGGAAAAGTGCCAGAGCCTGTAGCACCTGGAATGGTCGGCAGCGGCTGCTGGCGCACCGCGCAAGAGGCCAGACAGAGCATGCTGGCGATAATCGCGGCTGATCTCTTCCAATTGTCAGTGTGCCATTTGTAAAGGTGTGCCATGTCTTTATTGTTGCTCGAAGCGCTGGGTGCGCTGCTGATGCTGGTGTTCATTGTTTGGTGGACGATGTTCTCGGGCCGCAAAAATGGTGAATTAAAAGATCGTAGCGGTGAAAAAGACAAAAGCCAGTCTGACAAGCCCTGAAAAAACGCTTGTAGGAGTTATATAAGGCTGTAGCCCAATGAATACGGGCGCTAGCAGCTCATAAATATATAGCAAATAAAACCAGCCAACTATTTGCTGGCGTCGCGCAAAAAGTTGGTCAGCTCGACCGCCGACTTGACGCCCATTTTTTCAAACACCTTGGCGCGGTGAACTTCAACCGTGCGCACGCTGATGTCGAGCTGGTCGGCCACGAGTTTGTTGGGCAGGCCGTTGATGACCAGTTGCATCACGGCTTTTTCGCGTTCGGTCAGGCTGGCCAGGCGGGCTTGGGTGCTGCTGCTGGCGTTGCGCTGGGCCAGTGCGGTTTTTGAAAGCGCCAGCGCTTGCTCGATGCGGTCTACCAGCGCGTTGTCAGAAAACGGTTTTTCGCAAAAATCAAACGCGCCTTGTTTGACGGCCGCCACCGCGGTGGGGACGTCGGCATGGCCGGTTAAAAAAATCACCGGCAGCGTGGGCAGCAGGCCGTAGCTGATCAGCTTTTCAAACATCCCCAAGCCGCTCAGGCCGGTCATGCGCACGTCCAGCAGCACGCACGACGGGGTGTGCACGACAAAGCCGGCCAGCAGGTGCGCGTCAAACGCTTCGGCGCTGTCAAACGCCTGGCTCAGCAAGCGCCGCGAACGCAGCAGCCAGGCCAGCGCCTGGCGCACGCCGATGTCGTCGTCAACGATGTAAACAGTTGCGTCTTGTATCGGTTCCATGGTCGGTTCTGGTCAGGTGGGCAAGCCAGCCGTGTCGGCGGGCAAAGTAAAGCTGAAGATCGTACCCTTGGGCTGCGCGGCGGCAAACGCCAGCACGCCGCCGTGCTGCTCAATGACGGTGCGGCACAGGCTCAGGCCAAGGCCCATGCCTTCGACCCGGGTGGTGAAAAACGGCGTGAACAGCTGGCTGGCCACGTCGGGCGCAATGCCGTCGCCCCGGTCCATGACCGCAAACTCGACCCAGCGGTTGGTGCCCTTGGACGCAGCGGGCCGCACCCGCAGCGTGAGTACGCGGCTGGCGGCGGTGCCCGCGTGCTGCATGGCCTGCATGCCGTTGCGCGCCAGGTTCAGCAGCACCTGCTCGACCATGGTGCGGTCGCACAGCACGGCGCTGCAGGCCGGGTCGACGTCGACGCAAATCGTCACGCCGAGCTTGCGCGCTTGCAGGCTGACCAGCGGCATCACAGCGTCGATCAGCGCAGCGGGCGCCACCGGTTCACGTGCCTGGTCGCGACGGCGCACAAAGTCGTGCACGCTTTTGATCACCTTGCCCGCGCGCTCGGCCTGCTCGGCGATGCGGCTAACAGCCAGCTGTAGATCTTCTGACAACGGTGTGCGCGACTCGTTTGCCGTGTTGTTAAGCAGGTTCAATGACCCAACGGCGTAACTTGAAATCGCCGCCAGGGGCTGGTTCAGCTCATGGCTGAGCAGAGATGCCATCTCCCCCACCATCGCCAGCCGTGCGGTAGCCTGCAGGCGGTCCTGACTGGCGCGGGAGAGTTCTTCCACCCTGCGCTGCTCGGACACATCCAGAATTGCGCTCATCCAGCCGGTATGTTTGCCCACCGCGTTGATCAGCGGCGCTTCCATGATCAGCACCGGAAAACGCGTGCCGTCCGGCCGGATAAAAAGCGATTCATGGCCTTCGCGCGGCAAATTGTTACCGGCCAGCCGAATGGTTTGCCGCTGCTGGTAGGTGTCGGCCAGCTCGGGCGGCCAGTACGGGGACGGAAAGCTCTGATGGAGCAGGTCTTTCGCAGCAATGCCGACCATTTGGCAAAAAGCCGGGTTGACGTACGTGATGCGGCCTGACAAATCACGCGCGCGCAGCCCGGTGACGAGTGAGTCCTCCATCGCCTTGCGAAAGGCAAGCGCCTCGCCCAGGTCATGCTCGACCAACAAGCGCCGCCGCGTGTCACGCGCCAGTAAAAACAGCACCGTCATCAGCGCCAGCGACATGGCGGTGAGCAGGGCAGTCAGCACATTCGGGAACAACCCCGGCAGCCCCATACGGCTTTCCAGCCGCAGCACCAGCGTGTTGCCCGGCAGGTCCAGCAACTGGCGCGCCACAAACACCCGGCTGCCGCGCGTGCTGCTCCCAAGCAGCGCCAGGCGTGTGCCGTCGGCCTCGGTGAAAGACAGGTTTTGCCCGCGCGCCAGTTGCTTGCTGACCAGCTCGCCCAGCACATCCGGCAGCGCGTAGGTGCCCACCGTGTAGCCCGTCAACCGACCGGCGGTGACGATTGGCAGGCAGACGTCGACCACCTCCATGCCCAAGCCATCAGGCAGGGGCACAAAGTAACTGAGCGAATACGCCGCGCCGCTGATGCGCTTGGCTGCGCTGCAGGCGGATGCCACATCGGCTTCGGCGCTGCTGCGGCCAAAGCGCTCAAAAATCGGGGCGCGGTAAGGTGTGTTGGCCGCTTTTAGTACAGCCAGCGTATCGCCCCGCCACTCCAGCTGCATGATCTCGCGGTGCTCGCGTAGCAGCTCCGTTGCGGCCAGTTGCCAGGCATCAACGCTGGGGCCGCCAGACTGCATGGCCTGGAAGCTTTGAATGTTGCGCGTCAGCCCGGTGCGGATGTCCAGCACGGATTCGGCGGCATCGCGTTCGAGGCGGGTTTCAATGGCGCTGCTTTCGTAGCGGCCCGCCAGCCACACCAGCGTCACCAGCAGGCTGAGCACCAATGCCACCAGCAGCGCCCACAACACCGCGCGCCGGATGCGCAGCACGGGCGCGAGCAAACGGCGCATAAAGCTCACCCCAGCCTCACAGGATGCGGTGGCCCAGGGTGGGCAGTTGCTGGCGCTGGGCGGAGAGCTGCGCCTTGTCAATGTCGGCCAGCACCACGCCCGGGCCATCGGCCTGTTGGGACAGCACCCGGCCCCAGCCATCAACCACCATCGATTGCCCCCAGGTGCGGCGGCCGTTCTCGTGCAGCCCGCCTTGCGCCGCAGCCAGCACACAGGCCAGGTTCTCAATCGCGCGGGCGCGCAGCAGCACCTCCCAATGGGCCTGCCCTGTGGTGTGGGTAAAGGCGCTGGGCACCAGCAGCAGGTCGGCGCCAGCTTTTGCCAGCGCGCGGTACAGCTCGGGAAACCGCAGGTCGTAGCAAATGCTCAAACCGACGCGCCAGATGTGGCCGTCGCTGGATGGCAAATCAAACGTTGTGGGCGTTTTGCCGGGCGTTAAAACGCGTGATTCGTCATAGCTCTCGGAGCCGTTGTCAAAACAGAACAGATGCATCTTGTCGTAGCGTGCCGCGCACTGGCCGAGCGGGCTAAATACCAGCGTGGTGTTGTAAACCTTGCCTGGCTGATTGCTGCTTATAGGGATGGTGCCGCCAGCGGTCCACAGCTTGAAGTCCTGCGCGCACTGGCTTAAAAAATCCTGCAGCGGGCCATGGCCGGGCTGTTCTGCAAAGGCCAGCTTGTCGGTGTCTTTGCGCCCCAGCAGGCAAAAATATTCAGGCAACACTGCCAGTTCTGCACCCGCTGCTGCGGCTTGTTTTAACAGTTGCCGGGCCACTTCAAGATTGGTTCGGACGTCGGGTGTCGACACCATTTGAATCGCTGCAACTTTCATGGTTTTTTGTCGACCTTGGTAATTTTCGGGTCAGCCCAGCTGCCGTCGATAAGAAACTCCTGGGTGTTGGCCTTGATAAGTGGCTGGCGCAAAAAGTATTGGGCTAAAAAGGTGCCCAGGCCAATCACCGGGTTAATCGCTGCGGTGATCAGCGACGCCGTTCCGGCATTGATTTCGGGCACCACCACCACTCTGAGGTCTTGCGTTTCTTTGGCAATGTCGGCGCTGCCTTCCATCAAGACGGCGGCGTTGACGCCCTTCATCTGCAAATTGTTGGTCGCGGCAATGCCTTGGTTGATACCGACGTCGCCACGCACAAAGTCAAATGCAAAACCTTCCGAGAAAACATCCCTAAAGTCCAGCGCCAGGCGGCGCGGCAGCGACTGCAGGCTCAGCACGCCCAGCAGTTTGGCAATGCCGGGGTCGGCCTTTAAAAACTGGCCCGACTCGATGTTGACATTGAACTGCCCGCTCATGCTTGGGTAGTCCAGGCTCAGGGGCGAGCCTAACCACGCGATCTGACCTTCCATCTTGCCTTTGCCGCGGCGGATCACATCAGCCATGCCAAAGCGCTTGAGCAGCTCGCCCGAGTCAAGAATATCGAGCTTAAAAGTCATCACCGTGCGCCGTCTGTCGCCGGGCGCACGCGTTGCGCGCGACCCGGCGGTGGGCGTACCCCCAGATGCCTGCGCATTTACGGGCGCCCAATTGCCGCTTGCCGCAAACACCGCTTCAGGCGTGATGACGTTAAATTTGTTCAAGCGCCACTCGCGTACGCCGCCCTCGCGTGCAACTGCGTTCGCGCTGCGATTGATCGCGTCGATTTCAATCCGCCCGAGTTTTTTGCCGCGTAGCTCCATGTCGTTGACCACAATGTCAAGCGCTGGGATGTTGATGGGTTGCTCGTCCAGGAGGTTCTCGACGTCATTGGCGGTGCTGGCCGCCACGCTCAGGCGTGACAGCCGTGCAATCACCCGGCCTGCTGGCGTGCCGGGCTGCCTGAACTCAAGGTAGCCGTTGAGCTCGTCGGCCGCGATGTTGGCGCGCCAATTTTGGCCTTCGCGAGTGCCGCCCACCACCACGTTGTTCAGTTTGCGGCCTGTGATGGTGAGTTCTTTGGCGCGTATCGCAAGCTGGTTCGGCAAGTAGCTTTGAGCTTGCGACGCGCTTCCAGCTGAAACAGCCACCGGCGCTGCTGCTGTCGTTGCCGTGCTGGCGGCAATGGTCGCCGCGCTGGTGCCCAGAGTACTTGAAAACACCTTGTCCCACGCGTCCAGATTCAGGTTGCCCAAATTGATATTGGCCGCAACGCCGTTGTCTGGCGTGGGTGTCGATTCGCCCGGCTCCAGTCCCACCGCGATGCTGCCGCGAACCACCCGCGCCGGCTCTGCGCTGACATCGCGCACATAGGCCACCGATGCCAGCCGGCCCAGGCTCAAAGACAGCTGGTCTTGCAGTTTTTGGCCGGGTGCCATCGACTCGCGCAGCAGCGTGTTTTCAAAGCGCAGCGGCAAGACTGCTTCGATCGTTTTGTTCAAGGGTGCAGGCAAGTTCAAGGCCATGCCTTGCAGGTCGCTGGTCACGATGATTTCTGCCGCACCACGGGTAAAGCCCAGTGCGGCGGTGTAGCTGGCACCGCCGCTGGCACTTTGCGCCAGCCGCGACACTGCCCCCAGGTTGCCGCCCTGGCGCAGGCCTTCGGCCGTCACATTGCCCTGGGCTTTGAAGACCAGATTGCTGTCGAGCTCGCCAGCGGCGATTTTGCCTTTGGCCGGCCGCATGCCGCCTTCAAAGCGCACATCGCCGCCCAGCAGCTTGGCCTGCGCACTCGGCACTGTAAAGCCTGTTTCCGTGAAGGTGGCCATGCCTTTGAGACGCGCTAGCAATGGTGTATCGGGAGAGAACTGCACATCGTTGCCTGGCAGCGTCACGCTTCCCTGGACGCGCGTTTTGTCCACCGCGTTCAAAGGCAGGCTCAGTTGCAGCGCATAGTCGGCAGCGCCAATGGCTTTCGCTTTTAAAAGCGCGTTGCTGGTCATGCCTCCAATCGGCGACAGGTTAACGAAACGCAGCGCCTCGTTGAGCGGGCCTTTTAGTTTGGCGCTGAGTTCCAGGGTAGCCGAGCGCGTCAGGTCGGCAATGTTTGCATCCGCTTTGACCAGCTGCAAGCCGGGCAGGTCCGCGATGCGCGCCGAGGCGTTGTTGATGCTGAGTGCCGCCCGGTTAAACACCAGCTCGCCGCTAACGTCGCGCAGCCCAGGCCACGGTGCGGCATCTTGGGGTTGAATCAGTTTGGGCGCGTAGTCAAACTGGCCATTTTTAACTTTGGCCGATATTTTGAATTCGCCTTTGGCTGGGTCAGCAAACGGGATGAAATCGACCGGCCCTTTGACTGAAAATTTCACGTCACTGACATCTCCTTGCACCACCGCGTCGCGCACATAGTGGCGCACCGGCTCCAGCAGCACCAGCGGCATATAGCGGTGAACGCGTGCGCCGTTGCCGCGACTGAGCGAGCCTTTCAAATCCAAAATGCCCAGCGCCGTGTCGTCTTTTGCTCCCGGCTTGCTGTCGCCAGAACGCCAGTTGGCGTCAAGCGCGCCCTCGGCATCTAGGCCGCTAAAGCGGACATTTTTAAATGCGATGTCCAGCTTGCCGGAGGCCCATGCCCATTGGGTGTCCATTGACAACTTGTCAAACAGAACGCGCGGGTCTTCAAACACGCCAGGTAAGTCGAGATGCCCCTGGCGGATGCTGACCAGCGCCTTTCCGCCTGCCTGCGTCACGTCAAACTCAGCCGTAGCGCCACTGATGCCAGGCCTGCCAGGTTGTTGATGCGGCACGCCTGGCAAGCCGGTGGCTTGTGAAACGTGGCTGCGCAAAACAGCGCTCGGCAAAGCGGCGACTTCCAGCCCCGTGACGCGGCCTTTGGCGCTGTAAATGATCGTTGGGTGCGCACCGCGGGCTGCGCTAGTTGGGGAGCCTTGAGCGGTTGTTGCCACCGGAACTTGCCAGCGCGCGTCCAGCGATTGAACGAGTCCCTTTGGCGCAAGCGAAGCAATCAGTGTGTGTGTGGTGGTGCCCAGCGGCAAGCGACTGGCAATCTGTGCAACCGCCGCCAGGTCAAGTCGGTCGGCCCTCAAGCTGGTTTGCTGCTGTGTTTTGCCGTCGCCCCCGGTGCTGCTAACGGCTATGTTTCCCCCCTGCCATTGCAGGCCATCGGGGGTGTCAAAGCGCAAATTTTGCGTGGCAAATGCAAAGCTGTCGGCCAGCAACTGGCCAGAAAAACGGCCCGATACGGCACTAAAAGCCAGCGGCTGCAGCGTTTTGCCAAGCTGTACATTCACGTCCCGCATGGCAGCGTCCAGCGTGACCCCGCTCAGCTTTCCATTGTCGATGTCAGCCCAGCCGCGCAGACTGCCGCTGCCAGCGCGCGGGTCAATGTTGAAGGTGTTGGACACATATTGCTTGATCTGTGACACATCGCCGACACGGCTGAGCTCCGCATACATCTGGCCCGACCAGTCGTCCCACTGGCCTGCGCCGCGCGTCAGCAGCGGCTGCCTGAATTGGCCGCGCAGATTAAAACGGTCGCCCCACGCCGGCGGCGGTGTGGCATCCATGCGAAAGGCGTGGCCCCGCGCGCTGTTGCGCATCACCGCGTCGACCTGGCGCAGCTCAAGCGGTGGGGCCGGTTTTGAAAGATTTGCCAGTTCATCGGTCCAGCGTATGGTTCCGTTTTTGATGGCAAATTCGGTTTGCGAGAAAAACCAGTCTGCTGCCGCGTTGCCGGACGCGCTACCGCTCGATGTGTCGATGCCGCCGACCACGATTTTGCCGTCTACGCCGCGGCGAATGTCCAGCACGGGCTGGTCAATCACCAATTGCTCAAAGCCACCGCTTAAAAGCGACGTGCTGGATATGGCTGCCAGCACGCGCGGCAGCAGCAGCGCCTGCCTGCCCGCGGCGTCTTGCAGTGTCACGTCGCGCAGTTCAAACGACGGAATCAGCCCTTGTGATTGTGCGGTGATCTGCCCGATTCGCACGGGTACACCCAGCGCGTTGCTTGCGGCCGCTTCCAGGCGCGGGCGAAACTCTTCAATACGCGGCACAATCCAGCCGTGCAGTACCCCCCAACTGACACCCAGCACCAGCCAGATGGTGACCAGCAGCCACATCGCGATGCGTGCGGCCGCTGCAGCCAACCGAGAGCGCGGCGATGCAGGGGTCAGCAGGGGCGGCGATGTTTGCGTCATTGTCAGGAGAATTATGACTGTCTGGGTTGTAAATGGTTCTTGGGCTGAGGGCTCGAATTCGCTGGGCTTATGGTTTGACCGCACGGTGCTTTGCGCTACACCACGGCAAACCTGGCGTGCCGCCGTCACAAGCTGCTTTTCATAAATCCGAGTCATGCCGTTGACGCCAGAAATTTCTGATGACGCTCGGGCCGAAACCGTGGCCCCGCCGGACTATTCGCGGTATGTGCAGCGGATCCGCCGTCGCTATGCGGCGCAACTGCCGCTGCTTGCGCCGGGTGCACCCTTGCGAGCCAACATGCAGGCGGCTTTGCAGGCATTGCGGCGCACTGGCCTGGACACCAGTGCGGCTTTGCGCGTGCTGCGTCAGCTGGTGCTGGAGCGTCTGGTGGTGCTTGACTGCGACGGGGTGCCAGCCGAACAGGCCGCGCTGTCAGTCATAACCCAGGCCATGACCGAGCTGGCTGAGCTGGCGCTCGACGTGGCGATGTGCGAATCACAAATCGGGCTGGATGCCGCTTATGGCCAGCCGATGACACCCGACGGCTCGCGCGCGCAGATGTGGGTGGTTGGCATGGGCAAGCTGGGTGCGCGCGAGTTGAACGTGTCCAGCGACATCGATTTGATTTACGTTTACGACCATGACGGGCAAACCGCAGGTCGGGTGGATGACGGAACTGTCCGGCGTAACGCGATTTCAAACCACGAATATTTTGCGCAACAGGTCAAGGCGATTTACGCGCTGATTGGCGAAACCACCGAGCATGGGTTTGTGTTTCGCCTCGACCTGGCGCTCCGGCCGCATGGCGGCTCGGGGCCGGCGGCGATGTCGCTGTCGGCGCTGGAGGATTACTTTCAGGCCCAGGGCCGCGAGTGGGAGCGCTTTGCGTGGCTAAAAAGCCGGGTGGTGGCGCCGCAGGTGTGCGTTCAAAACGGCTCGGCGCTGGCGTTGCGCAGTGTGGTGTTGCCATTTGTCTTCAGGCGCTATTTGGACTACAGCGTCTTTGATGCGCTGCGTGTGTTGCACCGGCAGATCCGTGAGCACGCCGCTCGGCGCAGCGCTGGCCGACCGGAGCGCGCCAACGACGTGAAGATGTCGCGCGGCGGCATTCGTGAAATTGAATTTACCGTGCAGTTGCTGCAGGTGGTGCGCGGCGGGCAGTTCCCTGAGCTGCGCACGCGCCGCACGGTCGATGCTCTGCAGCGTCTGGCCAAGGCGGGGCTGATGCCGCAAACAACAGCCGACGCGATGGCTGCGGCGTATGATTTTTTGCGCCGTGTGGAGCACCGCATCCAGTACCTGGACGACCAACAAACCCACGCGTTGCCAACCCGCGACGATGACCTGGCCTGGATTGCACACACCTTAGGCTACCCGGACTGCCGTCCGTTTTTGCATGATCTGGACACCCACCGCGAGCTGGTGGCCCAGGAGTTTGACAAATTGCTGGGCAGCAAGCCCGACTGCAAGGGCTGCGGCAAGACTCCGATGGGCATTGAACCACTGGACACGCTGTTGGACCATTTGGCCCAGCAGTGGCCGGGGCAGTTTCGGCTCCGTTTACAACAGTGGCGCACCCACCCCAAGGTGCTGGGGCTGCGGGACGACGCGCGCGCACGACTGAGCCAGCTCGTGCAGCGCACCGCGCAGTGGTTGGAGGGCGGCAGCGTGAGCGAGGACGCCGCCCTGCGCATCATGGACTGGATAGAGCCGCTGCTCAGGCGCGAAAGCTACCTGGCCTTGTTGCTGGAGCGCCCGCAGGTCCACCTGCGGCTGCTGCGGCTGCTGGGCGCTGCCAAATGGCCCGCGCGCTACCTCTTGCAGCATCCTGGCGTGATCGACGAGCTGGCCAGTGAGCAGATGTTGCACGAGCGCTTTGATCCGGTTAGCTTTGCGCAAGAGCTCAAACTGCGGCTCGCGTCGCTCAGGCACACCGGCGAGGACGACGAAGAAACCTGCCTTAACTTGCTGCGCCGCGCGCACCACGCCGAGGTGTTTCGCACTCTGGCGCGCGACGTAGAAGGCGTGCTGAGCGTCGAGCAGGTGGCTGACGACCTGAGTGCCCTGGCTGAAAGCACGCTGGCCATCACGCTCGACTGGTGCTGGCAGCGGCTTAAAAACAAACACATACCCGAAGGGGAAGGGCAATTTTTCGACGGGCTGCCCGCAGAAAAATTAGCCCCCTCAGGGGGCAAAGAGTTATGCGAAGGGAACGAACGTGGAGGCCAGCCCCTTTTGGCCATCATTGCGTATGGCAAATTGGGCGGCAAAGAGTTGGGTTATGGCAGTGACCTGGACATTGTGTTTGTGTACGAAGACGAGCACGAACAGGCCGCCGAGGTGTATGCCGCGCTGGTGCGCAAGCTCATCAACTGGTTGACCGTCAAGACCAGCGAGGGTGATTTATTTGAGATTGACACCGCTTTGCGCCCGAACGGAAATTCGGGTTTGCTGGTCACGAGTTTTGAGGCATACGCAAAATACCAGCAGCAGCGCGGCAGCAACACCGCCTGGACCTGGGAGCACCAGGCCATGACCAGAGCAAGATTTGTGTTGGGTGTCGAGCCGCTGCGCCAGCAATTCGAAAAAATCCGTGAAGGCGTTATCACCGCGCCACGCGATGCCGCGCTGCTGCGCACGGAGATCGTCGCCATGCGGGGCAAGGTGCGGGCCGCACACCCCATCAAAGGCGCGGTATTTGACGTCAAGCACAGCGTGGGCGGCATGGTCGACGCCGAATTTGCCGTGCAATATCTGGTGCTGGCCCAGTCAGCGGCGCACCCTGAGCTGATGGCCAACGTTGGCAATATTGCCTTGCTGCAACGCGCTGAAGCCGTGGGCTTGCTGCCGCCTGGCGTTGGTCAGGCCGCTGCGATGGCTTACCGCGCACTACGCCGGGTGCAGCATCAGGCGCGCTTGAACGAAGCGCCCACCCAAGTTGCACCCGATGTGCTGGCGGCAGAGCGTGATGCCATTACCGCGCTGTGGACGGCGGTTTTTCGGCACTGATTGCGGCATTGCAAAACGCTAAGCCTTATTGTTTTCGGGTTAATTCGGCAGATTACGCCGATAAGCCAGCAAAATACTTGGCTATGCGCCATTCATACACACCAACTCTCGTCGGCTTTTGCAAAGCTGATGTTGCTGCTGGTTTTTTTGCCTATTTTGCGGGCCAGCGGCGCGGCGCTTGTGCAGCGCTGGCCGTGCTGTCAGCACTGACGGTTTTGGCTTTAGGCGGCTGCGCCGCCACAGCCCCGCCCGCCACCGTGGCAGTAGCCGCACCGCCGCAGTGGTACGCGCCCTTGCCGCCCGCCACGGCCATGCCCATGCCCATGCCCTCGTCGCTGGCCGCCAGCGCCACCAGCGCCACCAGCAGTTTGCCGCACAACGGCAGCTTGACCAGCTTGTCGCAGTGGTGGCAGCAGCAAAACGACCCGCTGTTAGTTGAGTTGATCGACGCGGCGCAATTGGCTAGCCCGTCGGTCATCACCGCCCGGTCCAACATTCAGCAGGCGCAGGCCACACGCAGCGTGTCTGAAGCGGCGTTGCTGCCCACGCTGGATGGGATTGGCGGCATCAGCCGCAGCCGCAATGCGCCGCTGAACCGCATCACGCCCGCCTTTCCTGTCAATGCGGCCCAGCTTGGCCTGCAAACCAATTGGGAGGTGGATCTGTTCGGCCAAAACGAAGCCAGCCTGAACGCTGACAAAGAGCGGTTTTTAGGCGCCCAGGCCCGCTGGCACGAAGCGCGGGTGCTGGTCGCCGCTGAAATAGCCAACCAGTACTACAGCTTTCGCTCCTGTGAAAAGCAGTTGCTGGTGGCCGACGCGGATGCACGTTCCAGGCTGCAAACCAGCCGCCTGACCGAGCGGTTGGCCCGGGCTGGTTTTGCCGCGCCAGCCACGGCCGGCCTTGCGCGCGCCACCGCCGCAGAAGGCAACAGCCGCCTGACACAGCAGCGCGCCGAATGCGAGCTGAGCATCAAGATCATGACTGCGCTGACGGCGCTGGCCGAGCCCGAGCTGCGGCAAAAACTGGCGCAGGCCGCGCCGGCCGGCTTGCAGCAGGGCATTGCCGATATTTCCAGCGTGCCGGCCGAGGTGCTGGGCCAGCGGCCCGATGTGTACAACGCGGCGCGGGAACTGACCGCCGCCAGTTTTGAAGTCGGCAGTGCACGCGCCCAGCGCTACCCGCGCCTGAACATTGGCGGCTCGATTGTCCGCAACAAGGTCAGTTCTCGCGGGTTTACCCAAAACTACGACACGTGGTCTTTTGGTCCGATTTCCCTGACGGTGCCGCTGTTCGACGGCGGCGCTGCTGATGCCAACGTTGACGCCGCCAAGGCCCGGTACGAAGAAGCCGCAGGCATCTATCGCGGCATCGTCAGGCAGGCGGTGCGCGAGGTCGAAGAAGCCCTGGTTAATCTGCAAAGCACGGCGGACCGGGGTGATGACACGCTAGTGGCCACCCTGGGCTATAGCGCGTCGTTTTCAGGGACCGAGGCGCGTTACAAAGCCGGCTTGGCCAGTCTGGTTGAACTCGAAGACGCCCGGCGCGTGCTGCTCGCAGCGCAAAGTGCATTGGTGAGCCTGGAGCGCGAACGCCGCAGCGCCTGGATTGCCCTGTACCGCGCGCTCGGTGGCGGCTGGAGCACGGCGGCGCCGCCCGCCACGCCGATGGTGTTTGGCATTCCCGAAGCGTTTTTACCCGACTGGTAAGTTAGCCAGCCGCCGCACGACTTTTTAGAACGATCCATGAACCCTTTTCAACGCTCACGCCGCTCGGGTCTTACCGCTCTCTACGCTATTATGTTAGTAGCTGCTTGCGCCCTGTTTTATTGGACTGCAGGTCTTTTTGCTTCTCAATCGAGGGCTGCAGACGAAAAAAAGCCGGTAGCAACCAAACCTGCGCTGACGGTCACCACCGTCATGCCGCAAATGACCAGCCTGCTCATCAGGCTGGCCGCCAACGGCAGCATCAGCGCCTGGCAGGAGGCCATCATCGGCAGCGAAGCCAGTGGCCTGCGGCTGGTGGATGTCAAAGTCAATGTCGGTGACCGGGTGGCTAAAGGCCAGGTGCTGGCCACCTTCAGCACCGAGCAGGTCAGTGCTGAAGTCGCGCAGGCCCGGGCCAGCTTTTCAGAGGCCCAGGCCAACGCCCTGGATGCCGCCGTGAACGCGGACAAAGCGCGCACGCTACAAGCCAGCGGCGCGTTGAGCGACCAGCAAATCGCCCAGTACCTGACGCAGGACAAAACCGCCAAGGCCCGGCTCGAGGTGGCCAAAGCCGCGCTGGCCGTGCAGCAGGTGCGCCTGAAGCAAACCGCGGTGTTGGCGCCCGACGCCGGCGTGATCTCCAGCCGCAGCGCCACGCTTGGCGCGGTGGTGGGCAGTGGCACAGAACTGTTCAAAATGATTCGTGCTGGCAGGCTGGAATGGCGGGCTGAAGTCACCAGCACTGAGCTGGTCGGCATTAAACCCGGCGCGCTGGCCACCGTTACGGCGGCCAGCGGCGCGCAGGTGGTGGGCAAGGTGCGCATGATTGCCCCGACGGTTGACAGCGTGACACGCAACGCGTTGATTTACGTCGACCTGCCAGCCAACGCCAACATCAAGGCCGGCATGTTTGCCCGGGGTGAGTTTGACGGCGGTGCCAGCAATGTGCTGAGCCTGCCGCAGCAGGCACTGGTGCTGCGCGACGGCTTTACTTACGCCATGCGGCTTGCGCCCGGCAACAAAATCAGCCAGATCAAGCTGCAAACCGGGCGGCGCGTCGGCGATGTGGTCGAAATCCTGCAGGGGGCCAAGCCGGGTGAGCAGTTTGTGGCCAGTGGCGCTGCTTTTCTGACCGATGGCGACAGCGTGAAGGTGGTGGTGGTGGCGGCCGCCAGCGCTGCGAGTGCGCCGCAAACCCCGAAATAGCGCGGAACACGCCAACAGCCGCCAAACCTCCCGGAGACCGCTTTTACCTATTAAATAAGCCTGTAGCCCAATGAATTCGGGCGCGAGCAGCTACTAATTACATAGCGTATAGGAAATCACTTTTATGAACGTTTCCGCCTGGTGCATTAAAAACCCGATTGCCGCCATCATGTTTTTTGTCATGCTCTGCTTTGCGGGCGTGCTCGGTTATCAAAACATGAAAGTGCAAAACTTTCCTGATTTGGACGTGCCCAACATCGTCATCAGCGCCAGCTTGCCTGGCGGCTCGCCCGCCCAGCTCGAGACCGAAGTGGCGCGCAAGATTGAAAACGCGATCGCCGCGCTGCAGGGCCTGAAAAATATTTACACCAAGGTGCAGGACGGCGTGGTCACCATCACGGCTGAGTTCCGGATTGAAAAACCCACGCAGGAGGCACTGGACGAAACCCGCTCGGCGGTGCAGCAGGTGCGTGCCGACATGCCGTCAGACCTGCGCGACCCGGTGATCAGCAAAATCAACGTGGCCGGTGCGCCAGTGCTGGCCTACACCATCAAAAGCAGCGCGCTGGACGACGAAGCCTTGAGCTGGTTTGTCGACGACACGCTGACCAAAAGCCTGCTCGCGGTGCGCGGTGTAGGCGCAGTCAATCGGGTCGGCGGCGTGACGCGCGAGGTGCGCATCGCGCTGAACAGCGCCAAAATGCAGTCGCTGGGGGTTAGCGCGACGACGGTGTCGCACCAGCTGCGCCAGGTGCAAATGGACACCGCGGGCGGTCGGGCAGATCTGGGCACCAGCGAGCAGCCGCTGCGCACGCTGGCCACCGTTCGTTCGGCTGCTGAACTGGCCAATCTGGAGCTTAGCTTTGACGACGGCAAAGGCGGCATCCGCAAAGCCCGCCTCAACCAGCTGGCGGATGTGCAGGACACCACAGCCGAACAGCGCTCGGCAGCTCTTCTCAATGGTGTGCCCGTGGTGGGTTTTGAGGTGTCTAGAGCCAAAGGTGCGAGCGAGGTGGATGTCGGGCGCGGCGTGCGCGCGGCGTTGGCGCAGCTCAAAGTCACCCATCCGGATATGACCCTTGTCGAGGCCTTTGACTTTGTGACCCCGGTGGAGGAAGAGTACAAGGCCTCGCTGACGCTGCTGATCGAAGGTGCGCTGCTGGCGGTGCTGGTGGTGTGGCTGTTTTTGCGCGACTGGCGTGCCACGTTCATCACGGCAGTAGCGCTGCCGCTGTCGGTCGTGCCGGCGTTTATCGGCATGAATTACCTGGGCTTTTCCATCAACGTGGTCACGCTGCTGGCGCTCAGCCTGGTGGTGGGTATTTTGGTCGACGACGCGATTGTGGAGGTCGAAAATATTGTGCGCCACCTGCGCATGGGCAAAACGCCTTACCAGGCCGCCATGGAGGCGGCCGACGAGATTGGCCTGGCGGTGATTGCCACCACCTTCACGCTGATTGCGGTGTTTTTGCCGACTGCTTTCATGAGCGGCATTGTGGGCAAGTTCTTTAAGCAATTTGGCTGGACGGCGTCGCTGGCGGTATTTGCGTCGCTGGTAGTGGCGCGCATGCTCACGCCCATGATGTCGGCTTATCTGCTCAAGCCGATTGTTGATTACGTAGAGAAAGACGGCGCAGTGATGCGCTGGTACATGCGCGCCAGCCGCTGGGCGCTGGAGCACCGCTGGATCACCGCCCTGGGGGCTGCCGGGTTCTTTGTCGCCTCGCTGTTGCTGATTCCGCTGTTGCCGACGGGCTTTATTCCACCAGATGACAACAACCAGACGCAGGTGTACCTCGAATTGACGCCAGGCACCAAGCTGGCAGACACCCGGCAGGCGGCAGAGGCTGCGCGCCAGATGCTGATGAAAGTCGAGCACATCAAGTCGGTTTACACCACGGTCGGCGGCGGCAGCGCGGGCAGTGACCCGTTTGCTCCGGGTGGCGCAGCTGAGGCGCGCAAGGCCACGCTGACCATCTTGATGTCTGAACGCGGCAGCCGCCCTCGCAAACAGGTCGTTGAAAACAACATCCGCGCGGCCCTGCAAGAGCTGCCCGGCGTGCGCAGCAAAGTCGGCCTCGGCGGGTCTGGTGAAGGCCTTGTGCTGGCGCTGACGAGCGACAACCCGGCAGCACTGGCAGCCGCTGCCGCCGCGCTTGAAAAAGACTTGCGCACCATTCCCGGCCTGGGCTCCATTGCGTCCAGCGCATCGCTGGTGCAACCCGAGCTGACGGTGCGACCCGACTTTGCCCGCATGGCCGACCAGGGCGTGACCAGCAGCGCCATCGGCGAGACGCTGCGTATTGCCACCGTAGGCGACTACAACGCTGCGCTGCCAAAACTGAACCTGTCGTCGCGCCAGGTGCCGATCGTCGTACGCCTGGCAGACGATGCCAAAGCCGACATCGCCACGCTCGAGCGCCTGCTGGTGCCCGGCAGCCGTGGGCCGGTGATGCTGGGGCAGGTCGCCAAGCTGGAATTGTCCGGCGGCCCGGCCATCATTGACCGCTTTAACCGCTCGCGCGACGTGAAGTTTGACATCGAGCTGTCAGGCCAGCCGCTGGGCGACGTCACCGCCCGCGTCGACAAGCTGCCGGCGATGGTCAATTTGCCGTTTGACGTCAAGCGTGTGACGATTGGCGATGCTGAACTGTTTGGCGAGCTGTTTGCCAGTTTTGGCCTTGCCATGCTGACAGCGGTGCTGTGCATCTACATCGTGCTGGTGCTGTTGTTCAAGGATTTTTTGCATCCGGTGACGATTCTGGTGGCGCTGCCGCTGTCACTTGGCGGGGCTTTTGTGGCGCTGCTGCTGGCGGGCAAGAGTTTTTCGATGCCGTCATTGATTGGCCTGATCATGCTGATGGGCATCGCCACCAAAAACTCGATTTTGCTGGTTGAATATGCGATCGTGGCGCGGCGCGGCAATGACGGTGCGGACGGACAAGCCGCTGTGACCGGCATGTCACGGCTTGATGCACTGCTTGACGCCTGCCATAAGCGCGCCCGCCCGATTGTCATGACCACCATCGCCATGGGCGCTGGCATGGTGCCAATTGCCTTTAGCTGGGGCGCGGCCGATGGCAGTTTTCGCAGCCCGATGGCGGTGGCCGTGATTGGCGGGCTGATCACGTCAACCGTGCTCAGTTTGCTGGTTGTGCCCGCAGTATTTACCTACATCGATGATCTGGAGCAAGCGCTGAGGCGCTTGGTTCGCCGCCGTCCCGGGGCGCGTGTCGAGTCGCCCCAGCCTTTGCCCAACGAGCGGGCTTTATAATTCCGACTCTTTTTATTACCGGATACCCATGCAAAAACGGATTCTGCTTTCGGGCGCAACGGGCCTGATTGGCGGCGAGTTGATGCTGATCCTGGCGGCCAAAGGCATATGCAGCACCGCCGTCGTTCGTGCGCCTGATGCGGCTGGCGCCAGAGCCCGCCTGCTGGACAGGCTGAAAAAAAGCGTGCTGTGGCGACCCGAATTCGCTGAATTTGTCGCAGCTGTTGCGGGTGACATTGAAGCGCCTGACTTTGGCCTGAACGCCAGCGTGTTGCAGGCGGCCGATGTAATTTTGCATTCTGCAGCCAGCACGTCTTTCAAGCTTGATGCAGGGGTGTATCCGGTCAACATCAAGGCAGCGACCAACTTTGCAGGCATGTTGAAAAACCTGTCGCCGTCGCAGCGCGGCTTTTTCGTTGGCACGGCAGCGGTGACGATGGAGCCGAGCGGTGTGATCACCGAGGACATGCCGTTTGCAGGCTACGCCAACGATTACATTCGCTCCAAGCGTGACGCCGAAACGCTGCTGCGCGCCACCGGTTCACCGTTTGTCAGCCTGCGGCCCGGCATTGTTCTGGCGCGGGGTATTGATGACGTTAAGTTGTCCAGAAACATGTTGTGGGCGATTCCTGTGATGGCTGAGTTGGGCGATGTGCCGCTGGAGCCAACGGCCCGGCTGGATGTGGCGCCAGTGGACTTCATCGCCTCTGCCTTCGCTGAAATGCTCTTGAAAGATGATTTCAAACATGACTGCTATCACGTTTCAACCGGTGAAGCGTCGCTGACAGTACAAGCCTTGGCCGATGCCTTGGTGCCGTCCATGCCAGGTATCAAAAAGTTGACCATGCGCGGTCGTGACTATGTTCCGGTGCCAAGTTTTGCACGCCAGCGTTGGATGTTTGCAGCGTTGCAACCGTACTTACCCTTTTTGACAGCCGACGCGGTGTTCAGTAATGCCCGTTTACGTGGTGAAATCGGAACCTCGGCCGTTGCACCGACTCCTACCAGTTATCTCAGCGACATGTTGGGTACCTTCAGTTTGTCCGATGCGGTCAGGCAAATGTACACACCTTGATGAGCAAATGGATTTGTCATCAGGTGTATGTAAAGAAATGTTAAGCTTTGAGGTTGGTCAAGCGGCCTCGGTAAGGGCGCACTAGGTAATATGGATGAATGCTGATCTGATTAAACTTTTCGCTGAAACTTTCGGGATTGCCGAAGATGAGTTGCTGCCAGCCGCGACGCTGGAAAGTCTTGGGCTTGACTCACTGGCGGTGATTGAATTTCTGTTTCAGATTGAAGACCAGTTCAATATTCAGATTCCGGACCAGGCCAGCCCGCCCCGCACGCTCGATGAGATGATCCAGCTGATCGATCCCTTGATGCCGAAAGCTCCTTTTGGCAGCGCTGGGTCCCCCGCCTGAAGACCTCACCGCATGCGCCGCGTTGCAATCACCGGCTTAGGCGTTATCTCAACGGTAGGCCTGCAAAGTAATGCGTTTTTCGAGTCGTTGCTGTGCGCGCGGTCGGGCATACGCGCCATTGATGTCGACTTTCCCACGGGACCTGAACCGGTGCTGATGGGCAGCATCGACTTTGACCCCGAGGAACACTTTGCCAAAGCCAAACTGCTGACCATGGACCGCATCAGCCAATTGGCCCTGGTTGCGGCGCGGGAGGCTATGGCTCAGGCGGGTTTGGGCAGCGAACTGACTGGGTTGCAGGCCGATCGCTTTGGCGTGTCGGTGGGCACCGGCAGTGGCGGGGCGAGCTCTCTGGAAGCTGCCTACTACGCGCTGCTGGAACAAAAAGTTGCCCGCTTGCGCCCCATGACAGTGGTATTGGCCATGCACAACGCGATAGCTGCACATTTGTCGATGGAGTTCGGCCTGAAAGGCCCAAGCAGCACGGTGTCCAATGCCTGTGCCTCGTCGGCCACAGCAATTGGCGACGCATTTCGCCAGATACGCCACGGCTACGCTGATGCGATGCTGGTGGGTGGCTCAGACGCGCTGCTGACTAAAGGCACCATCAAAGCCTGGCAAGCCATGCACACGCTGGCCAAGGTGCATGCAGACGGGGCAGAGACCTCATGCAGGCCGTTTTCTAAAGACCGCTCAGGACTGGTGCTGTCTGAAGGTGCCGCCATGCTGGTACTGGAGGACTGGGACACCGCGAAAAAGCGCGGGGCCAACATCCTGGCCGAACTGGCGGGTTATGCGTCAAGCACCGACGCGCACCATCTGACGCAGCCCGAAGCGCAGGGTCAAGCCCGTGCCATGTCAATGGCTTTGAAGGACGCGGGTCTTGACGCCGGCGACATTGGCTACCTGAACGCGCACGGCACGGCCACCGATGTGGGCGATGTGGTGGAAACCAACGCCATCAAACTTGTTTTCAAAGGCCAGGCCCAACGCCTGCCGATCAGCTCAACCAAAGCTGTGCATGGCCATGCCATGGGCGCTGCAGGTGCCATGGAATTTGCCGCGAGTGTGATGAGCCTGCGTTCTGGGCAACTGGTACCGACTGCTTTTTTGCAAACGCCGGATGAGCGCTGCGACCTGGACTACATTCCGCTGGAGGCCAGACAAGTCAAAAACTTGCACGCCGTGATGTCCAACTCGTTTGCTTTTGGCGGCTCCAACGCGGTGCTGATTGCCAAGGGCGTGTAGTCGGCTCAGGGCGTATTTCTGATTTTCTTGACCAGCGCGGTAGTCGAGTAACCGTCCACAAACGCAATCGCCACAGCTTTGCCGCCATAGCTTTCCACCACCGCCGTTTCAGCCAGTTTGTGCATGTCGTAGTCGCCGCCCTTGACCAGCACATCGGGTTTCAGCTGGCTGATCAACTCTAGAGGAGTGTCCTCGTCAAACCATGTGACCAGACTGACTGATTCGAGCGCGGCCATCACAAATGCGCGATCCATCTCGCTATTCAGAGGCCTGTCGTCGCCTTTACCCAGCCGCTTGGCTGAGGCATCGGTATTCAGCGCCACCACCAGGCTGCCGCCCAAAGCCTTTGCCTGTTCCAGGTAAGTCACATGGCCCCGGTGCAGCACATCAAAAACGCCGTTGGTAAACACCACAGGCTTGTGCAGGTCTGCGATGCAGGCCAGCGCCTCGCTACGCGAGGCCAGCTTGTTTAAAAAACCAGACGCGCTCACGCTGCCTTGGGCTTGATGTCGGATGCCGGCGCTGAAGCGATGGCACCTGCAATTTCCCGGCCCAGTTCTTTTCGGTAGCGGTTCAGTTCCTGCACCGTTTTAAAACTCTGGTTCATGAGCAAACTCAGGTTGTGCAAGATCCGCTCGACCACCTTGCCTTCCCACGCCGCATCAAAATTGATTTGCTTGTCCAGCCAGTGCTCCAGCCACTCGGGGTTGGGCAGGCGCGACTGAATGGTGTCACGCGGGAACAGGTTTTTGTTCACATGCAAATTGGTCGGGTGCAGCGCCTGGGCCGTGCGACGAGCGCTGGCCATCAGCACACCGACCTTGGTAAATGCCGCCCGCGCGTCGTTACCCACATTGTTGATGGCCCGCTTCATGTAGCGCAGGTAAGCGCCGCCGTGGCGCGCCTCGTCCTGGCTCAGTTGGGTGTAGATTTTCTTGATGACCGGCTCGGTATGCCATTCGCTGGCGCGGCGGTACCAATGGTTCAGGCGGATTTCACCGCAAAAATGCAGCATTAGCGTTTCAAGTGGCGGTGCGGGTTCAAATTCAAAGCGCACTTCATGCAGCTCTTTTTCAGTCGGTGCCAGGTCTGGCCTGAAGCGCCGCAAGTATTCCATCAGCACCAGCGAGTGCTTTTGTTCCTCAAAAAACCAGATCGACATGAAGGCTGAAAAGTCGCTGTCGTTTTTGTTGTCGCGCAAAAACATTTCAGTCGCAGGCAGTGCTGACCACTCGGTAATCGCATTCATCTTGATAGTCTGGGCCTGCTCATCCGACAGCTGAGACGCATCAAAACTGTCCCACGGGATGTCCTTGTCCATGTCCCAGCGGACAGACTCAAGCTGTTTGAACAATTCGGGATAAAGCATATGAACTCCTTCGTACTGTCTTCATATTATTTGAAGCATCTGGTGTATTACGCAGGACCTGCCGCCTTGGATGCTGTCACAATTTTAGGTGGCTTGTGTGTCAAATGGCCCCACAAAGGGGTATTGCAAGCCAGCCGCCTTGAATCTGATGGCTAAAAACAGGCGTATAAATCACAACAACTTCGGCATTTTCCGTTCATTTTTTGACACATTGAGGCCATCATGCGCTCTTTTTCCCTCAAATCCTCCCTCACATCCGCTGCTCTGTCTGTAGGGCTTTTTAGCGTCTCGTGGGCGCATGCGGCCACGCCCGCAGACTCTGCCTGTCCGGCCTTGCTGCAGCAAAATGTGCTGCGCCTGCAAGACGAAAAGCCGCAATCGCTGTGCCAATACGCTGGCAAGGTTGTGGTGGTGGTCAATACCGCCAGCTTTTGCGGTTTTACCCCACAGTACGAGGGCCTGGAAGCACTACATGCCAAATACAAAGACCAGGGCCTCGTGGTATTGGGCTTCCCGTCAAACGACTTCTCGCAAGAAACCGGTAGCAACAAACAGATTGCAGATTTTTGTGAAAACACCTTTGGTGTGAAGTTCCCGATGTTCACCAAAACTAGCGTGACCGGCAAAGACGCCAGCCCGCTTTTCAAGCAGCTCAGTGCCAAGACGGGCACAACACCGAAGTGGAATTTCTACAAATACGTGATCAGCCGCAATGGCCAGAATGTCGAGAGCTTCAATTCCATGACCGACCCTAAAGCCAAGTCTTTTATGCGGGAAATTGAAAAGCAGTTGGCCAGCAAATAGGTCTTCAGACCTTGTAAAAATACGGTTGGGCATGACGTCACTTGTCCTATTTCATTCATTAAATACCAATCAGTCATTATTTGACTAGACGGTATTTTTACTTTATGCTGCACTATGTTTTACGTCAAGTTCACAAAAATTTACCCTCTTGACGTGTGTCATCCGAGGAACTTTGCCGGTGCTTCTGTCCTCCTACCATTCACTGCTGTTGCTCGCAAAGGCATGCAAGTTTCATTGTTGCGAAGCCTTCTGAGCCATTGGGTCTCAGATGAAATCCCGGAGCGGTTCTCCTCCTCCCTCCCTCCCTTGTTCGCGTCGGGGCGCTTCGCAACATTTTTATCTTCTGCTCGCTGATGAACACCCGCGGGCACCCCCCAACCCAGCGTATTGCCATCGTTGGCTCCGGCATCTCCGGTCTTGCGGCGGCCCATGCGCTGCAAGGCCAGGCAGCCATCACGCTGTTTGAGGCGGCTGACTACTTTGGTGGTCACACCCACACGGTTGATGTCACACTGCCCGGTGCTGCTGGTTCTGTGACTCACGGGGTTGACACGGGTTTTCTGGTGTTTAACGAGCGCACCTATTCACACCTGATCAAACTGTTCGCCGATTTAAAGGTTGAAACCGCCAAGTCAGACATGTCGTTTTCAGTGCAGGTGCCGCAAGCGGATGGCCAGCAACTCGAGTGGAGCGGCTCGTCACTGAGCAGCGTGTTTGCGCAGAGAAAAAACCTGGTGAACATCAGCTTTTTGCGCATGCTTAAAGACATCATGCGTTTCAACAAGGTCACCACGGCACTCGCCAATGCCCAGGCTGAAGCGGCCATGATGCAGCCGCTGGGAGATTTTTTGAAAGACCAAAAATTCTCTAATGAGTTTCGCGACTGGTATTTTTTGCCAATGATGGGCTGCATCTGGTCTTGCCCGACCGATCAGATGCTGCAATTCCCCGTCGCCACCATGATCCGGTTTTGCTACAACCACGGCCTGATTCAGGTCACCAACAGGCCGCAGTGGTGGACGGTCAAAGGCGGCGCCAAGCACTATGTTGAAAAAATCATCGCCAACATTTCTGACAAACGTTTGAACACCCCTGTCAGACGCATCGCGCGTGATGCCGCTGGCGTGCTTGTCAGTACTGATGTAGGGACTGAATTGTTCGACAAAGTGGTGCTGGCCACCCACTCGGACCAGTCATTGGCCATGCTGCAAGCGCCCAGTCCAGCGGAGCAAAGCGCCTTGAGCGCCATCCGCTACCAGCCCAACCGCGCCGTGCTGCATACCGACACATCGGTGCTGCCGAAAAACAAAATCGCCTGGGCCGCCTGGAACTACGAGCGCGCCCAGCAAACAGACCGTGAATCGTCACAGGTGTGCTTGCATTACCTTTTGAACATGCTGCAACCGCTGCCATTTACGCAAAGCGTCGTTGTGTCACTGAATCCACTCAAGGACATTGCACGTAAACACATCACGGGTGAATTTGACTATGCACATCCGGTATTTGACTTGACAGCCATCCGGGCGCAAGGCGAAGTCGCGGCTTTGCAGGGCCAGCAGAACACCTACTTTTGCGGTGCCTGGACGGGCTATGGCTTTCACGAAGACGGTTTGAAGTCTGGTCTGAAAGTAGCTGAACATATCTTGAAGCGTCAAGAGGTTGCAGCATGACCGGCCAGCCACTTCTTGGCTTTGGGGAGGTACGTCACACGCGGTTGAAACCTGCGAAAAACGCCTTCGCTTACCCCACCTATTTTTTAATGTTGCCGATGCGCGCCATGCAGGCCAGCAAGACCCATGCGCTGGCCCACAATCGCAGCGGACTGCTGAGCTTTTTTGACCGTGACCACGGAGACGGTCGTGATAATTCGCTCGCCTGGCTTGACGAGATGTTGCGACGCGAAGGTGTCGAAGATGCCACAGGCGAAATCTGGCTGCACACTTACCCGCGCGTGCTCGGCTACACCTTCAAGCCGGTCAGCTTTTGGTACTGCCATGCTGACGATGGCACGCTTCGCGCTATTGTGGTCGAGGTTAACAACACCTTTGGCGAACGCCATTGCTACCTGCTCGACAGGCCGCAGTATGGGCATGAACTGACAGCTGACAAGGTTTTTCACGTCTCGCCGTTTTGCACCCTTGAAGGCAATTACCGTTTTCGCTTTATGCGCAGCAGCCACAACGGCATTGAAAAAACCGTGGCCCGCATTGACTATGACGACGCGACAGGCCCCCTGATAGAAACCAGCGTCAGCGGAACGCTCGAACCCGTCACGAATGCTGCCTTGCGCAAAGCGCTGTGGCGCTACCCGGCCATGACCTTTGGCGTGGTGCTGCGCATCCATTGGCAAGCTTTCAAACTTTGGCGCAAGCATGTGCCGTTTATTCCCAAACCCAAGCCACCTGAGATTTTTGTAACGCGATGACCACCAGCAACACCACCACCAACAACCCCGCTTTTCCATTGCCCGCCGGTGCGCCATCCGCCGCGCGCGCCACGCTCAAGCTGCTGCTGCGCTTAAAGCATGGCACGCTCACGCTCAAGCTTCCAGATGGTTCAGTGCAGCGATTCGGCAATGGACAAACACCGCAGGCCAGCTTGCACTTGCTGAACTGGAATGTGTGCAGCGCCGCCTTGAAGTCAGGCGATATCGGCTTTGCTGAAAGCTATATTGCGGGCGACTGGACCACACCGCATTTGACAGACTTGCTGCAGGTCCTCATCGTCAACCGCAAAGAAGTCGAAGACGTGATTTACGGCACCTGGCTGGGCCGGTTTGCCTACCGTATTAAGCATTTGCTCAATCGCAACACCAAGGCCAACAGCCAGAAAAACATCCACGCGCATTACGACTTGGGCAACGCGTTTTATGAACTCTGGCTGGATGGCACGATGAACTACTCATCAGCCATTTTTGAAACGCCTGAGACCTCGATGAAGGACGCCCAGCACGCCAAGGTGCGGCGTGCGCTGCGCATGACGCAAGTCAAGCCCGGCGACCGTGTGCTCGAGATTGGCTGCGGCTGGGGCGCGCTGGCTGAAAAAGCCACCCAGGAATTTGGTGCCAATGTTGTGGGTGTGACGCTCAGCACAGAGCAGCTCGAATGGGCGAACAAGCGGATGCAGCGCGAAGGTGTGCTGAAGCGCGGCGACGGGCCGCCCCTAGACGCGACAGCCCTCTCGGGGGGCAGCGCAGTACGCGAAGCGACAAGCGTGGGGGCACCAATTTGTGATTTGCGCTTGCAGGACTACCGCGACATCGGCAAAACAACTGCCGACGAACCCTTTGACGCCATTTGCTCGATTGAAATGGTCGAAGCCGTGGGCCGTGAATACTGGCCCGAGTATTTTCAAACGGTTGCGCGTTTGCTCAAGCCCGGCGGCCTCGCCTGCATTCAAAGCATTGTGATTGCTGACGAACTGTTTGAGCGCTACCTCACATCGACTGACTTCATTCAGCAATATGTCTTCCCCGGTGGTTGTCTGCCTTGCCCGAAAGAATTCCGCGCGCAAGCCGCCAAGGCCGGGTTGCAGGTGGTGGACGAGTTTTCTTTTGGCCAGGACTATGCCCGCACCCTGCAACTGTGGCACGAACAGTTTGCAGCGCAAAAGGCGCATGTGCTGCAGCTCGGGTTCGACGAACGGTTCATTCGCATCTGGGAGTTTTATCTGAGCTATTGCGAAGCGGCGTTTTTAGAAGCCAACACCGACGTCGTGCAGTACACCTTGAGAAAGCCCGCATGATTGCGCGGCGCACATGGATGACCGGCCTGCTGTGTGCCGCTCTGGCTCGTCCAGGCTGGGCGGAAACCACCCCCAGCGCAGATGACGTCCGGGCCGAACTCAATGCAGTGCTGCCGCAGAACCGCCTGATTGGCAAAGGCCGGCTAACTGTGTGGGGTTTTCAGGTGTATGACGCACGGCTGTGGGCTTTGCCAGGCTTTAAACCTGACAACCTGGCCGCCCAGCCATTTGGACTTGAGCTGGCCTACCTGCGCGACTTCAGCGGCAAGGACACCGCAGAGCGCTCTATCAAAGAAATGCGGCGCGCGGCAACGATCAGCGAAGAACAGGCCAATGCCTGGATAACGGACATGCTGCGAGTCATACCCGACATCAAAAAAGGTGACCGCATCATGGGTATCAACCGGCCCGGTGCAGGCGCACAATTTCTGGTTAACGGCAAAGCGTCGGGCGAAATTCGTGACCTTGAATTCGCCCGCCTGTTTTTTGGTATCTGGTTGTCGCCCAAAACATCAGAACCCAAGCTGCGCGCTGCGCTGCTGGCCGGGGCCGCTTAAGCATGCAGGCTTTCGGCAAGCGCAACGGCCTGGCCTATGGCTTGCTGGGTTTGCCGCTGGCGTTTGTTGCTTTGCCGCTCTACGTGATCTTGCCGAACTATTACGCCAAAACTTACGGCCTATCACTGGCTACGCTGGGCGCCATTTTGTTGGGCGCGCGGCTGTTTGATGCGTTCATTGACCCTTTGCTGGGCCGCTTGAGCGACCGGCTGTTTGCGCGCTCAGCGGCATCAGTTCTTCAGGCGGGTCTGTTGGCAGCGGTGGTGCTGGCCATCGGGTTTGCGCTGCTGTTTTTCCCGCAGGTCACAACGCCCGGTGCATTGATCGTGTGGGTCAGTGTGATGCTGATGGTGACTTACGCGGCCTACAGCTTTCTAAGTGTGTCGCACCAGTCATGGGGCGCGATGTTGGGCGGCAACGAGGCCGAGCGCAGCCGTATCGTGGCCTGGCGCGAGGCGCTGGGCCTGGTTGGTGTGGTGCTGGCATCGGTCACACCCGTGGCGCTGGGTTTGCCTGCCACAACCGTTATCTTTTTTATAGCCCTGTCCATGGGTTGGCTGGCCTGGACGCGTGCAGTGCAGCCGGTCGCCAAAGTCGACCATACCTTGCTGCCAGGCGCCATCTGGCTGCCTTTCAAGCACGCCAACTTTAAGCGGCTGCTGCTGGTGTTCATGCTCAACGGCATTGCCAGCGCCGTGCCCGCCACGCTGGTGCTGTTTTTTATCCAGGACCGTCTGCAGGCCCCGGCTTCCATGGAGCCGCTGTTTTTGGGTAGCTATTTTTTAACCGCTGCGCTGTCGATTCCGCTGTGGCTAGCAGTGGTCAAACGTATTGGCTTGTCCAAGGCCTGGTTGTGCGGCATGGCTTTGGCGATAGCCGTGTTTGCCTGGGCTACGCAAGTCGGTGCAGGGCAAAGTACGGCCTTTTTATTCATCACATCCCTGTCGGGCGTGGCACTGGGCACTGACCTGGCACTGCCAGGTGCGCTGCTGGCGGGCGTGATTCAAAGCAATGGCGATTCTGGCAAGGCTGAAGGCGCGTACTTTGGCTGGTGGAACTTCGCCATCAAGCTCAACCTGGCACTGGCCGCTGGCTTGGCGCTGCCGCTGTTGGGGCTGTTTGGTTACGCACCCGGTGCGCAAAACCCGGAGGCGCTTCAGGCGTTGGTCATTGCCTATTGCGTGCTGCCGTGCGTGCTCAAGCTGGCAGCCGGTGGCGCTTTGTATTTTTTCATCATCCAGCCCGACCGTCACACATTGAAAGTAGCGACATGACACGATTCAATTTATCTGCCCGAGGATTTTTGGTGGCTGTGGCAACAGCTGCCGCCTTGTTGACAGGCTGCGCCTCGCCGCAAATCACCGAGTACGCTAGCGAAAAACCAGTGCTGGACATGCGCCAGTATTTCAGCGGCACGATCGACGCCTACGGCGTTTTTACCGACCGTTCAGGCAAGGTTGTCAAACGCTTTACCGTGGTAATGGACTGCAAGTGGACGGGCGCACCCGGCCAGGAAGTTGGCGTGCTGGATGAAAATTTCACCTATTCCGACGGCACCAAAGACCGCCGGGTGTGGGCGCTCAAGCGCGGCGTGGACGGCAAATACACTGGTACTGCCGACGATGTGCTCGGCGAGGCCAACGGCGAGGAAAAGGGCAACGCCTTTCGTTGGGGCTACACGCTTAAACTGCCGGTGGACGGCAAAGTCATTGAAGTCCAGTTTGACGACTGGATGTACCTCATGAGCAACAAGGTGATGCTCAACAAAGCCACCATGAGCAAGTTCGGCTTCAAGCTGGGCGAGGTGACCCTGTCGTTTGTTAAACGCTGAAAAACAGGCTGTTCCGGGTCATTTTGCCCATTTCAGATATTAAATTGGCCTCTAGCCCAATAAATACGGGCGTAAGCAGCTATAAAATCAATAGTAACTAGAAATCTGTCTCATGGCCTTCAACCTTCCCATCAACGACTGGCACGGCAAAACGGTCTGGCTGGTCGGCGCGTCCAGCGGCATTGGCCGCGCCACCGCGCACGCACTGCACGCGCGCGGTGCAAAAGTCATTGTCTCGGCGCGCAGCCAGCAGGCACTAAGCACCTTCGCGGCCGAACACCCAGGCGCCACCGTGCTGGCCATGGACGCGTCTGACGCCTCGTCTGTCGAGGCCGCCGCGCAAACCGTCCTTGGCGCGGGTTCGCTTGACCTGGTGCTCTACTGCGCGGGTTACTACAAAGAGCAACGCGCCACCGAGTTTGACCTGGACAACATGCTGCGCCACAACCAGGTGAACTATGTTGGCGCGCTGTATGTGCTGTCGGCTGTGCTGCCGCACTTTCTGGCGCGCAAGGCAGGGCACATCAGCCTGGTCAGCAGCGTGGCGGGTTACCGCGGCCTGCCGCAAAGCCTGGCTTATGGGCCCACCAAGGCGGCATTGATCAACCTGGCTGAAACACTGTATGTTGACCTGCAAGACAGCCACATCGGCGTCAGCCTGATCTGTCCAGGTTTTGTTGAAACGCAGCTCACTGCCCAAAATAAATTTGCCATGCCCGGCCTGATCAAGCCCGAACAGGCGGCTGAAGAAATTTTGCGCGGCTGGGCCAAAGGCGAGTTTGAAATTCATTTCCCCAAGCGCTTCACGTTGCTGATGAAAGCACTGGCGCTACTGCCCGCCGCAGCGTACTTTCCGGTCATTCGCAAGTTCACCGGCTTGTAAGCGTTCGCGTCAGGCGGCATCTGGCAAAAAGCAGACAATCAGTGCATGACGCTGACCGAACTCAAATACATCGTTGCTGTTGCGCGTGAAAGACACTTTGGCAAAGGCGCGGACGCCTGTCATGTGTCGCAGCCCACACTGAGTGTGGCGATCAAAAAGCTTGAAGAAGAGCTTGACGTGAAACTCTTTGAGCGCAACGCCAGCGAGATCACTGTCACGCCGCTGGGGCAGGAGATCATCCGCCAGGCGCAAAGCGTGCTCGAGCAGGCCGAACAGATCAAAGACATTGCCAGGCGCGGCAAAGACCCGCTGGCCGGCGGCCTGCGCCTGGGCGTGATCTACACCATTGGCCCTTATTTGTTGCCCGATCTGGTGCGGCAAATGATTGGCGCGTTGCCGCAAATGCCGTTGACGCTGCAAGAAAACTTCACTGTCAAACTGCTGGAAGACCTGCGCACCGGCGAGATCGACTGCGCCATTCTGGCTGAGCCCTTCCCCGACACCAATCTGGCTATTGCCCCGCTGTATGACGAACCGTTTATGGCGGCCGTGCCCAGCAACCACCCGCTGGCGGCGCGCAGCAGCATCACCGCACAAGAGATCAAAAAGGAAACCATGCTGCTGCTGGGCAACGGGCATTGCTTCAGGGACCACGTTCTGGAGGTGTGCCCTGAATTTGCGAGGTTCTCGAGCAATTCGGGCGGTATTCAAAAAAGCTTTGAAGGCTCATCGCTGGAGACGATCAAACACATGGTGGCTGCGGGCATGGGCATCACGCTGGTACCGCGCCTGGGCGTGCCGAAAGAGGCGTTGCTGGCACCGGAAAAGGGCAAAAAATCAAAGCGTGCGGCCGAGCAGCCGTCGTTTATCAAGTACCTGCCGTTTGAGGGCCACATCCCCAGTCGCCGCGTGGTACTGGCATGGCGGCGCAGCTTTACCCGGTATGAGGCCATCGCTGCGCTGCGCAATGCGATTTATGCGTGTGAACTGCCAGGTGTGACGCGACTGTCCTGAAACGCCTGGGTCTGCGGGTGTATTCAATATTTTGTAAAGTACATTTTTTGTAAGGAAAACCATGGCCAAAACTGCATCCAAACCCGCTGTCAACATTGGCATCAATATTGGAATACATGAAAAAGACCGCGCGGCAATAGCCAAAGGGTTAAGCCACTTGCTGGCCGACACCTACACGCTATACCTGACGACGCACAACTTCCACTGGAACGTTACCGGCCCCATGTTCAACACTCTGCACCAGATGTTCATGGTGCAGTACACCGAGCTGTGGGCGGCGGTAGACCCGGTGGCCGAGCGGATTCGGGCGCTGGGCCACCCGGCACCCGGCTCGTATGCGCAGTTTGGCAAGCTGGCCTCCGTGCCCGATGCACCCAGCGTGCCACCCAAGGCGCTGGAAATGGTGCGCATATTGGTCACCGGCCACGAAGCCGTGGCGCGCACGGCACGCCAGTTGTTCCCGCTGGCGGACAAAGCCAGCGACGAACCCACCGCCGATTTGCTGACCCAGCGGCTGACGGTGCATGAGCAAACGGCGTGGATGCTCAGGTCGCTGCTTGAAGAGTAATCCACATACTGGCCGCCATGGCATAGGATATGTGGCTACATATGTAGTCATGTTAAAACGCTTGCCAGATTTAAATCACCATGCCCACCACACAATACGAAGGCACCGTCGTCCAGGTTGGAAACAGCCGCGGTATGCGCCTGCCTGCGGGGTTTTTCAATGCCCACCCTGAGTTCAGCGGTAAAGTGCGCGCGACTTTTGTGGCGGATGGGCAGGTGCTTATTTCTGCCCAGCCCGCTACCAAACGAAAAGCCACCAAGCCCGAGACTGACCCCATCATGGACAGTTTTTTGAGCTTTCTGGAAGTACAAATGACCACCCATCCCGAGCAGATTGTTCCCGCTGATGCTGCGCAACTTCGCCACATTGGTGCGCTGGTCGCTGGTGTCAAGGCGGACTAGGCGCGATGGTCGCCAACGGATGGCAGCTTTTTTATTTCAAAGTGTTCAAAGCCGCACTTGACGAACTAGAAAGCGCCGTTGCCCAACTTGCCCAGCGCGATCCTTCTGGTTACAAGGTTCACCCCAAAACCAAACTGTTAGCCTCGGTGTACCAAGCCGTTACGATGCAGGTGCCCGCCAATCCTGACTCACCAGAGTTTCGCCTTGGCAAGACTCTTGGCACCGCCACCACAGCCAACACACACTGGCGGCGCCTTAAAAAAGGTTTGCCGGATAGCTACCGCCTGTTCTTTCGCTTTGCCTCCTGCCCCATCAAGGTGATTGTGTATGTCTGGTTCAACGACGAGGACACGTTGCGCAAAGCAGGTGCAAAAACCGACGTTTACGAAACCTTCAAACGCATGCTCTCCAAAGGCACAGTGCCCCAGTCGATTGACGAGTTGCTAAATCAAGCAGAGTGAAAAGCAGACTGACCCTTTACCTCCAGCTTATCCGCTGGAGCCGCCCAGCGGGTTGGCTGCTGCTGTTGTGGCCCACGCTGTCGGCGCTGTGGCTGGCGTCGCACGGATTTCCTGGCTGGCATTTGCTGGTTGTTTTTACCTTGGGTACTTTCCTGATGCGCAGCGCAGGCTGCTGCCTGAACGACGTGGCCGATCGTGACTTTGACCGGCACGTCAAGCGTACAGCCCAGCGGCCGGTGACTAGCGGCAAGCTGCCAGCCAAAGAGGCGCTGGCCGTGGGTGCGGTGCTGGCACTCATTGCTTTTGGCCTGGTGCTGACCACCAACAGCACCGCCATTGGCTGGTCATTTGCCGCTTTGGCCGTTGCCATCATTTACCCGTTTGCCAAGCGTTATGTGGCCATGCCGCAGGCGGTGCTGGGTGTGGCCTTCAGCTTTGGCATACCCATGGCATTTGCTGCCGTGCAGTCGCGCGTGCCAGCTATCGCCTGGGTATTGCTGCTTGGCAATCTGTTCTGGGTGATCGCGTACGACACTGAATACGCGATGGTCGACCGCGACGACGACTTGAAAATCGGTATGAAAACCTCGGCCATCACCTTTGGCCGGTTTGACGTGGCCGCAGTGTTGCTAAGCTATGTTTTATACCTGTTTGTATGGCTAAATGTGCTTGCAGCCCAATTAAATCGGGCGCAAACAGCTATTTATTTAGGAGCAATTGGCCTTGCGGCGGTGCAAGCTGCCTGGCATGTCTGGCTGATCCGGCAGCGCCAGCGAGACGACTGCTTCAAGGCGTTCAGGCTGAACCATTGGCTCGGGTTCACCGTGTTTGCGGGCATTGCTGCCAGTTACGCAGCGCAGCTTTAAATCCCAGGTTCTGCACTTGGCGTGGTTTAAGCCTTGCCCAACTCGTCGCCCATTTCTTGCGCGCGCTGGCGGGCCGCCTGCATCGCGTGCATGAACAAGGCTTTCACGTTGTCTTGCTCCATCGATGTGATGGCCGCATAGGTGGTGCCGCCTTTGGATGTGACGCGGGAGCGCAAAATTTCAACCGGCTCGGTTGATGCCTTGGCCAGCGCGCTGGAGCCAACAAACGTGCCCACCGCCAGCTTGTGGGCCTGCTTGCGCGTCAGGCCCATGCTCACACCCGCTTCAATCATCGCTTCAATAAAGTAAAACACGTACGCTGGCCCCGAGCCTGACAAGGCGGTCACGGCGTCCAGCTGGGCTTCTTCGTCCAGCCACAGCCGCTCGCCCGTGGTTTTGATGACCTTGTCGACCATGGCGCGGCCTGCGCTTGACACGGCGGGCCGCGCAAACAGCGCCGTCATTCCCTTACCGACCAGCGCCGGGGTGTTGGGCATGGCGCGCACAACGTGGTCGGTGTCTAACCAGTGCGCAATGCTGTCAGACGTGATGCCCGCCGCCACACTTAGGTGCAGCGCGGTTTTGGTGTGAAAGCGGGTCGTCAGGGCGGCTTCCTTGAACGTTTGCGGCTTGACCGCCCACACCACCAGCGCGGCGCTGCCCAGCTGGGCGTTCGGTGCTGCGTGCGCCTGCACACCAAATTGCGCTTGCAGCTTGACGCGCTGCGCTTCAAACGGTTCGACGACCTGAATACTGGCCGCGGGCGCGCCGCGCTTGAGCAGCCCGCCAATGATGGCGCTGGCCATGTTGCCGCCGCCGATGAAAGCGATGTCGTCGTGATGAGTGCTCGCCATGTCGCCCCTTTGTATCTTTCGTTGTGTGTATTTTATTTATTCTAAAAATTCAAAAGCCAGAAACTGCGTGATTTGCCGGGCGCTGAAGTTGTCGTCACTGACGAACAGCAGCGTGCGATTGCCGGGCTTGCCATGGCTGTCTGGCAAATTTGGCCCCCAGCACATGCCCTCGGTGTTGTCCAGTCTGGTCAAAGCCGCAAAGCTCGAAAAGCTTGAGACCAGCGTTTTGGGAGTGGGTGTGTGGTTGTCAGGTTTCAGCGCAGCGACGTTCAATGTATCGGTGGCCTGACGTGTGTCAATTAAATACAGTCGCATCGAGTTGCGGGTTTTGTCACCCAGCCCCGTCATGTAGGCCCGCTCCAGTACCAGCATGCGGTCTGCGTCCAGCATCAGCACTTCGACGACACCGTTGTCTGCATCGGCCCCAGTTGGGGCTGGCGCTTGCGGTATGGCGTCGGGCACGTACCCAATTTGCCGCACGGCCTGGCCGCTGGCGATGTCAATCTGCGTGAAGCGACACGGCCCGCCGGGCGCTTGCACCGTCGGCTCTGGCCCGTCTTGGCGTAGCGCCGCTTCCATTGCCAGCCAGGCATGGCGCCCATCGGGCGTGATGGCCAGCCCTTCCAGGGTTTTGTTGATACGTGCGCCGCTCGCCAGACCAAAATCCAACATGGCGGGCAGGGCGAACGTGTGCATGAGTGATCCATCAAGCCGCGCCTGCTGCAAGCTTGGTGCTGCGCCCAGCAAAGCGTTGCCCTCACTGGTCCACAGCAGGCTTTGGCTGGGTGCATGCCAGCGAATGGCTTCGGGATCGGGCCGGTTCAAGCCTTGTAGAGACGTCACCCCCGTGAGTTCAACGGCTCCCAGCGCATCTGCCGTAAACGCCATTCGCGCTGTGTAAAAACGCGGCGGGCTCTGGCTGCCGCCGTCATCACTGAGCAGGTAATACACGCCGCTGGCAGGGTCAAAATCAATGCCCGACAAGCCGCCGACGACGGTATTTTGAAACTGCAGCCGGTACGGCAAGCGCGCCTCGCCGATCAGCCGCAGCCGAGGTGGAGTTGCGGGCGTGGCCGCTTGCGTTGCTGCACAGGCGGTCAGTGCCGCGAGTGCCGACACGCCAGAGCTGGCCAAAAACCGGCGGCGGTTTGAATCGCAGGTGGGGACGCGCATCGGCATGGGCAGAATGTTAGCTGGACCGGGCTTGGCTCGGTTTCGGTTAAGCACGACGTGATCCAGCTGGACAGCTCTGCGGAAAGTCGCTAAAAATGGCTTAAAAAGTGGTAAATCAGCCTGTAAACCAATCAATACGGGCGCAAGCAGCTCCTCATTTAATAGCGGTTGACTGCGTAGACTTATCCTAAACCGCCACAGTCTGCCGCACCGCATGCTCCCACTGCGCCATCAGCTCGCTGGCGCGGTCGGCGCTTAAGGTGGGGATGAAGGTGCGCTCAGCCTTCCACAAATGAGCCAGCTCGGCGGTGCTGCTGTAAATGCCGCATTGCAGGCCGGCCAAGTAGGCGGCGCCCAGCGCGGTGGTTTCGGTCACGGCGGGGCGCACCACGGGTAGGCCCAGCAGATCGGCCTGGAACTGCATCAACAGGTTGTTAATACAGGCGCCGCCGTCTACCCGCAGTTCATTCACTGGGCTGGCGCCATTTTTGACGGCGTCGCGGCTCATGGCTTGCAGCAGGGCGGCGCTTTGGTAGGCGATGCTTTCCAGCGCGGCTCTGGCAATGTGGCCTAGGTTGGTGCCGCGCGTCAGCCCGGTAATGGTGCCGCGTGCGTTGGGCTTCCAGTAGGGCGCGCCTAGGCCGGTAAAGGCGGGCACCATCATCACGCCGCCTGCGTCGGGCACGCTTTCGGCCAGGGCTTGCACCTGGCTGCTGCCTTCAATCGCACCCAGCCCGTCGCGCAGCCACTGCACCACCGCGCCCCCCACAAACACACTGCCTTCCACCGCAAATTCAGGCAGTGCGCCGGCTTGCGCTGCCCGGGTGGTTAGCAGGCCGTTGGCCGTGGTTTGAAATTGCTGGCCGGTGTGCATCAACATAAAGCAGCCGGTGCCGTAAGTGTTTTTGGCCATGCCAGCGGCAAAGCAGGCCTGGCCAAACAGGGCGCTTTGCTGGTCGCCCGCCACGCCGCCAATCGTGACCGCATGGCCCAGCAGCGCGGGCAGCACCTGGCCATAGTGGGCGCTGGACGGCAACACCTCGGGCAGCAGCGATGCCGGTATGTTCAAGAGCTCTAGCAGCTCTGCGTCCCACTGGTTGGTGCGCACGTTAAACAGCAGGGTGCGGCTGGCGTTGCTGACATCGGTTGCATGTACCGCACCGCCTGTGAGTTGCCAGATCAGCCAGCTGTCGATGGTGCCAAAAGCCAGCTCGCCGCGCTCGGCTTGCTGGCGCGCGCTAGGCACATTGTCGAGCAGCCATTTGAGCTTGGTCCCTGAAAAATACGCGTCAATCAGCAAGCCGGTTTTACTTTGAATCTGCTCGGCATGGCCATCAGCGCGCAGCTGGGCGCAGGTGGCCTCGGCGCGGCGGTCTTGCCAGACGATGGCGTTGGCAATCGGCTGGCCAGTGGTGCGTGACCAGACCACGGTGGTCTCGCGCTGGTTGGTAATGCCAATGGCGCTGAGCTGGCTGGCTTTGATGCCTGCCTTGCGCAGCACCTCTTGCGCCGTGGCCAGCTGGCCGCGCCAGATCTGCATCGGGTCATGTTCGACCCAGCCGGGCCGGGGGTAAATCTGGGGCAGCTCAAGCTGCGCCATCGCCACGATGCGGCCTTGCGCATCAAACACAATGCTGCGCGAGCTGGAGGTGCCTTGGTCAAGAGCAAGGAGGTAGGTCATGGCGTTTATGTAAAAAATGGCCTGGCTGCGATGTCAATGCAGCGCAATCTCGTAGCGCACCTGGGCTTGCGCCAGCAGGGCGGGGAAGGGCTCAGGCGGTTCAGCGTCAGTAAAGAGGCGGTCAATCTGGCTCAGATTGGCCACCTCGACCATGGCCGGGCGGTTAAACTTGCTGACATCCGCTGCGACCCAAACTTCACGCGCATGGGCAATAATGGTTTGCGACACCTTGACCTCGCGGTAGTCGTAGTCGCGCAGCGAGCCGTCAGCCTCAATGCCTGAAATACCGATCAACCCGATGTCCACCTTGAACTGGCGAATGAAGTCAACTGCAGCCTCGCCGACGATGCCTAAGTCGCGGCCGCGTACCACGCCGCCGACCACAATGACTTCGCTTTTGGTATTGGTGCTCAAGATGTGGGCTACGTTCAAGTTGTTGGTGATCACCCTCAGGCCGCTGTGCTGGCGCAGCTCTTTGGCAATTGCCTCTGTGGTGGTGCCAATGTTCAAAATCAGCGAACAGCCATCGGGCACCGCCGACGCCACCGCTCGTGCAATGCGCGCTTTGCCAGCCGCGTTCAAGCTTTCGCGCTGCTTGTGGGCAATGTTTTCCACCGTCGAGCCCGGTACCCGCACACCCCCGTGAAAGCGCGCCAGCAACCCTTCATCGGCTAGGCGTTGTACGTCGCGTCGCACTGTTTGCAGGGTCACGCCCAGCTGGTCGGCCAAGTGCTCAACCGTCGCTGAACCCTGAGCGTGCACTACGGTCATTAATGTCAGCTGCCTTGGATTTGGATGCATGCCCTTATTTTGAATCGAAACCTCACATTTAAATCTTTAAACGAACAGAAAAAAACAATTAACGGGTAAATCCTGATAACAAAGGAACAATATCGAACAATAATTTTCATCTGACAAAAAGCTTGAAGCTCTCAAGCGTTGTTTCTGGCGGTCGTTTTAAAGGCGTGTCATGCAGTTGAGTCTGGAGCGGATTGTTAAAAAAGTGGGGACCGAAACCTGGCTGCACAGCCTGGACATCTCACCGCGCAGTGGCGCGGTCACGGTGCTGCTGGGCGCGACTCAGGCTGGCAAGACCAGCTTAATGCGCATCATGGCGGGGCTGGATGTGCCGACCAGCGGCCGCGTTTTGGTGGAGGGGCAAGACGCGGTGGGCATGCCGGTGCGCGAGCGCAATGTGGCCATGGTGTACCAGCAGTTCATCAACTACCCATCTTTTACCGTGCGGGACAACATCGCGTCGCCTTTGAGGCTGCGTGGCGAAAAAAACGTTACTGCGCGCGTTCTTGAGCTGGCAGAAAAGCTGCACATCGAGGTTTTTCTAGACCGCTTGCCAGCAGAGTTGTCGGGTGGGCAGCAACAACGTGTGGCGCTGGCAAGAGCACTGGCCAAAGGCGCGCCCCTGATGCTGCTGGATGAGCCGCTGGTCAACCTGGACTACAAACTGCGCGAGGAACTGCGCGACGAGCTTACTGCGCTGTTTGCATCTGGTAATTCGACCGTGATTTACGCCACCACCGAGCCAGGCGAGGCGCTTTTGCTGGGCGGCTACACCGCCGTGATGGATGCTGGCGAGCTGCTGCAATACGGGCCCACGGCCGAGGTGTTTCATCGGCCCCAATCGCTGCGCGTGGCCAGAGCTTTCAGTGACCCGCCAATGAATTTGATACCGGCCAGTGCCGAGAGCTCAGGCGTGCGACTGGCCGGCTGGCTAGAGCTACCGGTGGCCAGCTCAGCGCGGTTGGGTGAGCGCCTGACCGTCGGCATTCGCGCCAGCGCCTTGCGGGTACATCCGGGGGATGGATTGGTGCATTTGCCAGGCCATGTCGAGCTGGCCGAAATATCCGGGTCTGACACCTACTTGCACGTCAGCACGGCAGCCGGTGAAATGGTGGCGCAGCTAACAGGCGTGCACCGGTTTGAATTGCGCGAGCCTACAACACTGTATGTAGACCCAGCGCAGGTGTATCTGTTTGACAGCGATGGCCACCTGACACATGCACCCTCAATGGCGGGGGTGCATTGACATGGCGCGTATAGAACTTGATTTGGCCCACGCCTACACCGCCAATCCGAAGCAAGACAGCGACTACGCGTTGCTGCCGTTAAAAATGACGTTTGAAGATGGCGGCGCCTATGCTTTGCTAGGCCCTTCGGGCTGCGGCAAAACCACCATGCTTAACATCATGTCGGGCTTGGTGACGCCCTCAACCGGCAGCGTGACCTTTGACGGCATTGACATGACGCGGGCCACCCCACAGGCGCGCAACATCGCGCAGGTGTTTCAGTTTCCCGTCATCTATGACACGATGACCGTATTTGAGAATTTGGCTTTTCCGCTCCGCAACCGCAAAGCGCCCATGGCGCAAATCAACAAGCGCGTGGGCGAAATTGCGGAAATGCTGGAGCTCAGTAGTCAGCTGAACCAGCGTGCTGCGGGGCTGGCGGCAGACGCCAAACAAAAAATATCGCTGGGCCGCGGCTTGGTCAGGCCAGATGTATCGGCCGTGCTGTTTGACGAACCTTTGACGGTGATTGACCCGCACCTGAAATGGCAACTGCGCCGCAAGCTCAAGCAAATCCACCATGAGCTCAAACTGACCCTGATTTACGTGACACATGACCAGATTGAAGCTTTGACTTTTGCTGACCAGGTGATGGTGATGACGCGTGGCCGGGCGGTGCAGGTCGGCACTGCGGTTGATTTGTTTGAACGGCCTAGGCATACCTTTGTCGGCCATTTCATTGGCTCGCCTGGTATGAATTTCATAGCAGGCGAGGCTAAATTTGACAGAGTTGAAGTCGCGGGCTTGACATTGGACATACCGCCCGGCCGCCAGCTGCCCGACGGCCCCATCAAGCTGGGTATTCGGCCTGAGTATTTAAAGCCTGTGCAAGCCAACTCGTCCGGCGCGCTGCCCGCGACCGTGTTGCAACTGCAAGACGTGGGCACGCACACGATCTTGAGCGCCACGCTGGGCGGGCAGACCTTGAAGGCGCGGCTTTTGTCCGGTATGACAGGGTGGACAAAAGGCGATAAGGTCTGGCTAAACGCCATGAACGAGCACACCTGCTTTTATAAAAACGAGGAAATTCTGCCATGAGCACCACCACCAAACCTGTCAATCAAAAAGCCTGGTTTTTGGTTCTGCCGGTGCTGATCTGCGTTGCTTTTTCGGCCATCTTGCCTTTGATGACGGTGGTCAACTATTCGGTGCAGGACATCATTTCGCCCGAGCGAAAAGTCTTTGTCGGGACAGAATGGTTTACTGCGGTGATGCGCGATGAGGAATTGCAAGGAGCCTTGCTCAGGCAGTTAACTTTTTCTTTGGCGGTGCTGGCAGTTGAATTACCTCTAGGTATTTTGCTGGCCTTGTCGATGCCTGCAACGGGCTGGAAGGCCTCAGCGACATTGGTGATTGTGGCGCTCTCGCTTCTGATTCCGTGGAATGTGGTCGGTACCATTTGGCAGATTTTTGGCCGTACTGACATTGGTCTGATGGGCGCTGCCCTGCAAGGCCTGGGCATTGACTACAGCTACACCGGCAATGCTGCGCACGCCTGGGCGACGGTGTTGCTGATGGACGTATGGCACTGGACGCCGCTGGTGGCGCTGCTCGGGTATGCAGGGCTCAGGTCGATTCCCGATGCCTATTACCAAGCAGCCAGCATTGATGGCGCCTCAAAGGTTGCCGTGTTCCGTTATGTGCAGCTGCCCAAAATGCGTGGTGTGTTAATGATCGCCGTGCTGCTTCGCTTCATGGACAGCTTCATGATTTATACCGAGCCGTTTGTGCTGACGGGCGGCGGCCCGGGCAACTCCACGACGTTCTTGTCGCAGTTTCTGACACAGAAGGCGGTGGGTCAATTTGACTTGGGGCCGGCGGCTGCGTTCTCGTTGATTTATTTTCTGATCATTTTGCTGCTGTGTTTTATTTTGTACAACTGGATGCAGCGCGTTGGTACCCAGCAAAAGGAAGCAGCCCATGAATAAGCCAGGCTTTCAAAAGCGCTCGGTGTTTTTGGCGCTGTACATCGTTTTTGCATTGTTGCCCATCTACTGGATGGTCAACATGTCGTTCAAAACGAACGGCGAAATATTGGCCAGTTTCACCTTGTTTCCGAAAAACTTTACCTGGGACAACTACAAAACAATTTTGACCGACCCGTCTTGGTATTCAGGCTACATCAACAGCCTGATTTATGTAGCGATCAACACGGTGATTTCACTGACGGTGGCCTTGCCCGCAGCGTATGCGTTTTCGCGCTACAGCTTTTTGGGCGACAAGCATGTTTTCTTCTGGTTATTGACCAACCGCATGACGCCGCCTGCCGTGTTTTTATTACCGTTTTTTCAGCTGTACACCACGGTAGGCTTGATGGACACGCACCTTGCCGTGGCGCTGGCGCATCTGCTGTTCAACGTGCCGCTGGCGGTGTGGATTCTGGAAGGGTTTATGAGCGGCATTCCGCGCGAAATTGATGAAACTGCGTACATCGATGGTTATTCGTTGCCGCGATTTTTTATCACTATATTTTTGCCGTTGATCAAGGCTGGTGTGGGCGTGGCGGCTTTTTTCTGCTTCATGTTCAGCTGGGTTGAGCTGCTGCTGGCGCGCACGCTGACCAGTGTCAACGCCAAACCGATTGTGGCGACCATGACGCGGACGGTGTCTGCCTCGGGCATGGACTGGGCAACCCTTGCGGCGGCTGGCGTGCTGACGATCTTGCCTGGCGCAGTGGTGATCTGGTTTGTGCGCAATTACATCGCCAAAGGTTTTGCGATGGGCCGCGTATGAAAGGAGCCCCTCATGTTTGACTGGATGGCCTGGACACTGCCCGTTGCCGTGTTTTTTGTTGGGATTGCAATTTTGTTGGCCGGGATGACGGTGTGGGAACTCAAGTCACCTACGGCGTTGCGCAAGGGCTTTTTGCCTATCGCAACGACACGCGGTGACCGGCTTTTTATCGGGCTCCTCACCATGGCTTATATCAACCTGGCCTTTGTCGGCCTGAGCGCAAAGTTTGTCGTTTGGCTGGGGCTTGAAGCTGAGCCGTCGATTTGGATCAGCTTCATGTTGTCACTCGGCATTTTGACGGTGGTGATGCGCCGGGGTTAGCGGCGAGCCTAAAGTTTTGAAGGAACGGCTTGCGCCCCTGGAGCCGTTGCAACCTTTGTTCAGGGGGTATAACTTTTGGAGACAAATCATGAAGTTGCGATATTCAATATCGGCTGTCGTTATTGCTTGTTCCATGGCCAGCCATGGCTGGGCAGACGAAGCCGCAGCCAAAAAATGGATCGACAGCGAGTTTCAACCGTCGACGCTGTCCAAGGATAAACAAACTGCTGAAATGAAGTGGTTTATCGACGCTGCCAAAAAGCTGCAGGCCAAGGGCGTGAAAGAAATTTCTGTGGTGTCTGAAACGCTGACCACGCACGAGTACGAGTCCAAAACCCTGGCCAAAGCGTTTGAAGAGATCACAGGCATCAAAGTCAAGCACGACATCATCCAGGAAGGCGATGTGGTGGAAAAACTGCAAACCTCCATGCAGTCGGGAAAGAGCATTTATGACGGCTGGATATCAGACTCGGACCTGATTGGTACCCACTACCGCTACGGCAAAATTCTGGCGCTGTCCGATTACATGATTGGCAAAGGGAAGGAGTTCACCAATCCTGGCCTTGATCTGAAAGACTTTATTGGCACCAGTTTTACCACCGCGCCAGACAAAAAGCTGTACCAACTGCCTGACCAACAGTTTGCGAATCTGTACTGGTTTCGCGCTGATCTGTTTGCCAGAAAAGACTTGCAGGACAAATTCAAAGCCAAGTACGGCTATGACCTGGGCGTACCGCAAAACTGGAGCGCGTATGAAGACATTGCCGAATTCTTCAGCAACGACGTGAAGACGATTGACGGCAAGCCGATTTACGGACACATGGATTACGGTAAAAAAGACCCGTCACTTGGCTGGCGCTTTACCGATGCGTGGCTGTCGATGGCGGGCACTGCAGACATTGGTATTCCTAACGGCAGGCCGGTTGACGAGTGGGGCATTCGGGCGGATGCAGAGGGTTGCCATCCGCAAGGCGCTTCAGTGTCGCGCGGTGGTGCCACCAACTCGCCAGCCGCTGTGTATGCGCTGACCAAGTACATCGACTGGATGAAAAAGTACGCGCCCAAAGAAGCTACCGGAATGACGTTTGGCGAAGCTGGCCCTGTGCCTGCGCAAGGGCAAATTGCGCAGCAAATCTTTTGGTACACCGCTTTCACTGCAGACATGGTGAAAAAGGGGCTGCCGGTCGTGAACGATGACGGCACACCCAAATGGCGCATGGCTCCTGGCCCCAACGGCCCGTACTGGAAACAAGGCATGCAAAACGGCTATCAGGACGTTGGATCATGGACATTTTTCAAAGACCACAATCCTGACAAAGTGGCGGCAGCTTGGCTGTATGCACAGTTTGTGACCAGCAAGACTGTGTCGCTGAAAAAATCCATTACCGGGCTGACCTTTATTCGGGACAGCGACATCCGGCACGACTTCTTCACCCAAAACGCCAACAAGTATGGCGGCCTGATTGAGTTTTACCGCAGTCCGGCGCGCGTGGCTTGGACACCAACTGGTACCAACGTGCCAGACTATCCAAAATTGGCGCAGCTGTGGTGGAAAAACGTGGCTGTTGCGGTGACGGGTGAAAAAACACCTCAAGCAGCTATGGACAACCTGGCCGAAGAGATGGACCAGGTCATGGCGCGTTTGGAACGTTCGGGCATGGCAAATTGCGCGCCCAAGCTCAATCCCAAGGGTGACCCGAACAAGTACTTGAGCGACAAGGGCGCGCCCTGGAAAAAGTTGGCGAATGAAAAGCCAAAAGGCGAAACCATTGCGTATGAGACCCTGTTGAACGCCTGGAAAAACGGTAAGGTGCGTTGAAAAGAGTGGCTCGGCTTGAGCCCTGCGGGGTTCAAGCCGGATTTGGTTGGTGGTCTGGCATTTAGGTTGTCTGCCGCGCGATCGGCGGATGACCAGAGCAGTGTTGGTAGTCAGTTGCTCAGCTTATAGCGAACGATAAACAGATATTTTTTCAAATGAATGGTGTGACGTCAGTTTTGCCGACGGATAGAAGCGACTTAATGGCGCGCTTGGCCGTTAACACGGTCTACGACGTGGCTGTCATAGGCGGCGGCGCGACGGGGCTGGGTGTGGCGCTGGACGCTGCTGCGCGCGGGTTTTCAGTTGTGTTGGTCGAGTCGCACGACTTTGCCAAGGGCACGTCGTCGCGCGCGACCAAGCTGGTGCATGGCGGGGTGCGCTATCTCGCGCAGGGCAATATTT
>JANYED010000220.1 GCA_025363315.1 Polaromonas sp. | reverse complement strand
CATGGTGACGCACTGGCAGCATCCGCACCAGGCCGATTTGCGCCTTGTCTCAAGCCCTATCAAGCTCAGCGCCACGCCGGTGCGCCTGCCGGATTCCGGTGGACTGCCGCCGCCGCTGCTGGGCCAGCATACCGACGAGGTGCTGCGCAGCGTGTTGAACTACCCCGAGGAAAAGTTGGCGGCACTTAAAAGCAGCGGCATCATCTGACCCCATAACTCGCTTTCACCATGGCTATTGAAAGACTGCACCCATGAAACTAAGCACGCAAGAAACACCGCGCGCCGTATTGTTCGACGCTTACGGCACTTTGTTTGACGTGTACAGCGTTGTCGCCTTGGCCGAACAACTGTTCCCTGGCCAGGGCCAGGCGTTGAGTGTGCTGTGGCGCGACAAGCAGATCGAATACAGCCGTCTGGTCACCTCCAGCAATGATGGCGCGCACTACCAACCGTTTTGGGACTTGACGCGTGCCGGCCTGCGCTACGCCTGCCTGCGGCTGAAGCTTGACCTGACTCCACCCTATGAAGCGCAGCTGATGGACCAGTACCGCCACCTGAGCGCGTTTGCAGAAAACCACCACGTGCTGCAAACACTCAAGGGCCAGGGCATCCAGCTGGGCGTTTTGTCCAACGGTGATCCCGCCATGTTGCAGTCTGCCGTCAAGTCTGCGGGGTTTGAGCATCTGCTGAACCACGTCATCAGCGTTGACACCATTCGCAAATACAAAACCCATCCGTCCGCATATGCACTTGGAGAACAAGCCACTGGCATGCCAGCCCGGGACATCCTATTTGTCAGCAGCAACGGCTGGGACGCTCTGGCCGCGACCTGGTATGGCTACCAAACGCTGTGGGTTAACCGTTATGGCCTGCCGTTTGAGACCCTTGGCGTGCAGCCCACCCATACGGGCAGCACGTTGCAGGATGTGCTGGCGCTGTTTCAGGTTTGAGGCAAAGTACGGTTCGTCATGACCAAGCACACCCTGCCTTCACACCGGTCTGGCGATAGCCGTGCGATGCACTTGAGCAGGCGGCAGTTTTCAATCGCATCGCTGTCTGTAGCAGGCGTTTGGGTGGGCGCTTGGGCAGGGCCCGCATCGGCCAAAGACACAGCCTTGCCGGTACCTGCATCGTTAGCCTCGGCGGCACTGCTGGCCAAATCCAAAGGCGAACCTCTGGTGCTGCTCATCAGCCTGCCCGGCTGCGTGTACTGCGAGCTGGTGCGCCGCAGCTATCTGCTGCCCGCACGGTTGAACGATGGCCTGCAGGCTTGGCAGCTCAACGTGACAGACAAAACCACGCCGCTGCTTGGCTTTGACGGCCAGCCCACCACAGCCGCGGCGCAGGCCAACGCCTTCAAAGCCAGCTTCACCCCGACCGTGCTGTTTTTAGGCAGTCAGGGCCAGGAGCTGGCCGAGCGGTTGGTTGGCATTGCGGTGCCTGATTTTTACGGCGCGTACCTCGAGCAACGCTTGGCCACAGCGCGGGCGGCGTTGTAGTAATGCTATTGATTCAGGAGCTGCTTGCGCCCGTATTGATTGGGCTGCAGGCCAATTATTACTATACATAGACTACTTTGTTGGCGCTGGACAAGCGGGTGTTGTTGCCGCAATACGGGCGCGCAGGTCTACGGTGGACTTGACATCATCCGGCCCGACAGCGTTGTTGGTAAAAGCGCAGCCGTAGTCGGGCGCAGCCACCACAGCTGCAGTCAGCACGTCGTCGCCCACAGGCTTGGCGCCGCCTTGCTCCCACTTGGCCAACGCATCAAACGACTCGACCTGCTCGGCCACCGTGAAGTCGCAATGCGCCGCGCCGCGCTGGGCGCGCTGCACCAGCATGTTGCTGCTGCCTTGGGCTGCGGCGCGCCTGGCGTAGCTTTGCTGCATGGCAAACGGCACATACATGTCGCCCAGCGTGTGGATCGACAGCACCGGCACATTGAAGTCGCCGTCGACGGCAGGTATCCAGCGCAGGCCATCACGGCGCGGGCGGTTGGCGTCTGGCTGAGCCGCCAACTTTTGCGCGGCGGCGTTCAGTGCGCTGGTGGCGGCTTCGTCACCGTCGATCGTGTAACGCAGCGCTTGGGTGTCGAGCGTGTTGCCGGTCAAGATGCCGTTGATGGTGCCGTCGCCGCCAAAGCCGTTGTATGCAAAGCGGTAGCTGCCGCCGTAGCCGAAACCTTGGGCAAACATCGGCCGCTCGCCGCCGGTGAGGTGTTTAACCACTGACGCAAATTGCGCGCCTTTGGCCGTGGTGATGATCGGCAGCGTGGGGGACGCGGCTGTCGGAAAGCTGGTGAACAAACTGCTGGTGACGAGGGCCTGCACGCCCGCCCATTGGCCAAGCGGGTGCAAGGGCACACCGGCCAGTGCCTGCGCCGCGACCTGCATGCCCGCAAAGCGGTTGAACAGTTCGGTATCCGCCATCACGCCGCACATTGGCAGGGCCGCGTGGTAGCGCACCTTGTTGACGGCCGTGGCGCGGGTTTCAGCCTCGACCGCCGCTGCCGCGATGTGCCCACCCATCGACACACCGGTGATGTAAGTGCGCGCAGGAAGCGGCAGCGGGCGGCCGTTTTGTGCGGCGATGCTGTTGAAGGCCAGCGCCAGCGTGTTGGTGTCTTCTACCCCGGCGCGCACGTCGTAGTAGTTGGTGCTGTAACTGGACGCCGCCCAGGCGTAGCCCATTTGCACCAGATGTCGGCGCATTCTGGGCGGCGTGACGCTCAGGGTAGGGCCGGTGCCCGCGTAACCATGCGCGTACATGACCAGCTTGCCGTTCCAGTTGGCGGGCACTTCGATCAGGTAGGCCGAGCCTTTGAGCACGCCCGACCAGCGGCTGCTGCTGGCCATGTTGACGGCGTCCGTTGGCAAAGCGCCCATCGCCGCAAAAGTGCTGCCCACGGCGGGCGGCGTGAACACACGGCTGTGCTGCGGGCGCAGGAGTTCAGGCGTGTTGGGCGCGAGGTTGGGCTTTAAAGTGGGGGAAGTGCAGCTGGCGCAAGCCAGAGCCAGCGCGCAACACTGGGCAAGGTTTTGAAAACGGGGCATGGCGGGCATCCTTGGCGGCAGAGGGTTCAGACAAGGCGGAAGTATGCAGGGATTCGCGCGAACCGTGGTGAGCCAGACAAGACAAATTGGGGAGCAGCGACAATAGGCGCACCATGACTGACGACCCAACGCGACAAAGCGAACTCCAAAAAATGCCATTATGCGAGGCATGCGCAGGCATTCAGCGCAACTGGCGGCGCGCCCCCGGCCATGCCGAACTAGAGCAGGGCGCAAACCGGCAGGAAGACATGCGCGCCGACCGGTACAGCCACCACAAGCACAACTTAGTCACCGTCACCAGCTACAGCTGCGCACGCTGCGGCACGCGCTGGGAATATGAAAACAACAAAGCCAACCAGCAGGCGGGCTGGTCAGTGGTGGGGCGCTAGCGCGGTTTCAGTCGATTGCTACATTTTTAATAGCTGTTAGCGCCCGATTTGATTGGGCTGCAGCTTTTAAACGTAATTGAACACGCAATTTAGACTGCGCGAGGTAATCGCTGCGCCACACCGCTTGCACCTGCCCGCAGGTGTGCTTACTTCAGCGCGCCAAACACCTTTTGCAAAATTGCGCTGCCGGTGCCGATCGGGTCCTGGCGGATTTTCTTTTCTTCGTCGCCAATGATCAGGTACAGGCCGTCAAGGGATTTGCCGGTCACGTATTGCTGGATGTTGGCGTCTTCTTTTTTGACCAGCCCATAGCCTGATGCCTTGCCAGCGAACTCGTTGTACTTGTTGGCCAGGCCGACTTTTTCAGTCGCGCGGGTGACGATGGGCAAAAAGGTGCCGCTCAGTGGCGTGCGGGTTTTTTCAGCAAAAAAGCTGGTGACTGACGTTTCGCCGCCAGTCAAGATGTTTTTCGCATCGGCTACGCTCATGTTGCGCACGCTGCTGACCAGCAGGTCTTTGCCCATTGGCACCGCGGCTTCGGCGGCGCGGTTGATGGACAGCAGCAGCTCGTCAATTCGCTTGCCTTGGCCCAGGGTTTTAAGCAGGCCAGCGGCATCATTCAGAAAGCCGGGCAACGGGATCTGCACTTTCGGGTTGCCAAAAAAGCCGTCGGTTTTGCCCAGCAGCGCCACAGCCGCCAGCGCGCCTTTTTCGAGCGCGGTCTTCAGGCCGGTGCTGGCGTCTTTGTTGGAAATGCCCGACAAGTCGCCGAGTGACAGCGCGTAGGCCTGGCTGTAGGTGGCCAAAATAAGGCTGCCAAAGACGCTGGTGGAGGCGAGGGTGAAGTGTCTGCGCTGCATGGTGGGCTCCGTCGGTGGTGGTGTGAGATCAGTCAGGCTAAGTATGCCGGAGGAACGCCGGATTGGGACATCTGTGCTGTCAGCACCAAAAAATGACTGCCAAAACGTGGAAAAACGTGAAGCAAGCGATGAAAAAGTCGCAAAGTGTGCCAAAAATGCTGATTTAGCGATCAAATACGGCTGTAGTCCAAGGCGAAATCAAATCTGAAGTGCAACACCTTAAATCAGCTAAGTGTGCGCGCTTTGCGCCTCTTGGCGGCGGTGCCACACGGCGTCTACATGCACCGGGGCTACGTCAAACGGCAGGGGCCGCAGCACCAGCTGGTCGGCGATGCCGGTGACGCCTACAAAGTGCTGCGGCAGCACTGTCAGCAGGTTGGAATTGGCCACCACGCGCCCGGCGGTGAAGAACTGGTTGACGGTGAGCACCACCTGGCGTTTGCGGCCCAGCGCTGCGAGTGATTCGTCGATAAAGCCGAACGGACGACCCGAAAAGCTGACCAGCATGTGGCGTGCGGCGCAGAACCTGTCGAGCCCCAGCGGGCCGCGCGCCAGCGGGTGCCCAGCGCGCATCACGCACACGTAGCGGCCGTTGTACAGGCGCTGGTGGGCAAAGGCCACGGCATCGTCTCCCTGGGCGCGCACCACCAGGTCGGCCAGCACTGACGGGAAGTGGCCCACCGCCAGGTCGGCGGTGCCCTCGTCCAGCAGGCGGCGCGGGTCGCGCGTGGTCAGCGGCAGCACTCGCATGGCAACGCCGGGTGCTTCCCTTTCAAGGATGTCAATCAGCCCCGGCATCAGCTCGGCGGCAGTGGCGTCGGCCATCGCCAGCACAAAGGTGGTGTTGGCCATAGCGGGCTCAAAACTGCTGGGGCTCAGTGACGCCTGCAGCTGGCGCAGCGCCTCGCGCACCGTGGGCCACAGCGCCAGCGCCCGGGGGGTGGGCGCCATGCCCTGGCCTTCACGCACCACCAGCTCGTCACCGAGCGTGCCGCGCAGGCGGCGCAGCGCATTGCTGACGGCGGGTTGGGTGAGCGACAGGTTGCGGGCAGCCCGGGTCAGGCTGCGTTCGGCCATCACTTCGTCAAACACGCGCAGCAGGTTTAAGTCCAGCGTGCGAAAGTTGGGCGGCTTGTGGATGGTGGCGGTAATTAGTGGGGTGGGCATACGTTTAATTTATCACTGACGTGAATAACTAACATCATAAAGATAAAGTTGAGAAACATCAGTGATAACCCTAATATCACTTCATCCAAAGCTGTTCGGCGATGGATATTGCCAAAAAGGGAAAACACCATGACCAGCTTCGTACATCTCGAATATTCAAACCAGCACCCCGGCGTGGCGCGGGTTGAGGCGGCCATTGATTCTGCGGCCTCGTCGGCACAACACATCAAGCGCAATTCTTCTGGCGCGCGCGGACTGGCCACGTTGTTGCTGTCGGCTATTGCCGCTGCCGTAATGGTGGTGGCTTACCAGGTGATGGACAGCCTGGCTGAAGGTCATTTGCTGGCGCTGTGGGTGGGCATGTGGGCAGTCGCCTTTGCAACGCTGGCGATTTGCGCGACTGCAGCGCGAGCCTTGGCCGTTAACGTGATGGCATCGCTGGACGGCTGGTCGCGCAACCTGGCTGCCAAGCGCGCCGACGAGCGTCTGTGGGCCATGGCCAAGACCGATGCACGTGTGATGAACGACTTGCAGGCGGCCATCTCGCGCAATGACGCGCGCGATGAGGGTTTGACATTTGTCGCACCGGCGTACCAAAAATTGCGCGTGTAATCAGACTAAGCGAACGAAAAAAAGCCGCTCAACTGAGCGGCTTTTTTACGCGCACAACGCCCGTTGGTTGCGCTATGCGGCGAGCCGCTTTTCAATCGCCGCTTTGGTGTCCGTCAGCGCTGTGGGTAAATGGTGCGCCAGCTGTTTGAACAGATCGGTGTGCAGCGCGAGTTCTGCCGCCCAATCGGCTTGGTTGGTGCTGGTCACACTGCTAAATTTTTCTTCGCTGAAGTCCAGACCGGTCCAGGTCAGGTCTTGATAACTCGGGCTGACGCCCATCACGTTGTCTGTGCCGCGGCCGATGCCTTCGATGCGGTCGATCATCCACTTCAGCACGCGCATGTTCTCGCCGTAGCCGGGCCAGACAAACTTGCCGTCGTCACCTTTTCTGAACCAGTTGGCGGTGTAGATTTTGGGTAGCTTTGCGCCGGTTGTACTGCCAACTTTTTCCAGTTTTTCGCCCATGTCCAGCCAGTGCTGAAAGTAGTCGCTCATGTTGTAGCCGATAAAAGGCAGCATCGCAAACGGGTCGCGGCGCACCACTCCCGCCTGGCCGGTGGCCGCTGCGGTGGTCTCGCTGCCCATGGTGGCGGCCATGTACACGCCTTCAGTCCAGTTGCGCGCTTCGGTCACCAGCGGCACGGTGGTAGAGCGGCGGCCGCCAAAGATAAAGGCGTCAATCGCCACGCCTTTCGGGTCGTCCCAAGCGGCATCGAGCGCAGGGTTGTTGGTGGCGGCCACGGTAAAGCGGGCATTCGGGTGGGCGGCTTTGGCACCGGTTTGCTTGGCGATTGCCGGCGTCCAGTCCTTGCCTTGCCAGTCGATGGCGTGCGCCGGTGCATCACCCATGCCTTCCCACCACACATCGCCATCATCTGTCAGCGCGACGTTGGTAAAGATGGTGTTGCTCTCGATGCTGGTCATGCAGTTGGGGTTGGTCAATGTGTTGGTACCCGGCGCTACACCGAAGTAGCCTGCTTCTGGATTGATAGCGTACAGCTTGCCGTCGGCAGCGGGTTTGATCCACGCAATGTCGTCGCCAATGGTGGTAACGCTCCAGCCGTCAAAGCCTGCAGGCGGGATCAGCATCGCAAAGTTGGTTTTGCCGCAGGCGCTCGGGAAGGCCGCTGCCACATGGTACTTTTTGCCTTGCGGTGTGGTCACGCCCAAAATCAGCATGTGCTCGGCCAGCCAGCCTTCGTCTCTGCCCATGTTGGACGCAATGCGCAGTGCAAAGCATTTTTTGCCCAGCAGTGCGTTGCCGCCATAGCCCGAACCATGCGACCAGATCTCGCGTGTCTCAGGGTAGTGCACGATGTACTTGGTCTTGTTGCATGGCCAGGTCACGTCGGCCTGCCCTGCTGCCAATGGTGCGCCCACGGTGTGCACGCACGGCACAAACTCACCGTTCACGCCGAGTACATCAAACACCGCTTTGCCCATGCGCGTCATGATCTTCATGTTGACGGCAACGTAAGGGCTGTCTGACAGTTCAATGCCGATGTGTGCGATTGGCGAACCGAGCGGGCCCATGCTGAACGGCACAACGTACATGGTGCGGCCCTGCATGCAGCCGTCAAACAATGCCGGTTTCCCGGCAGCGCCGGTTTGAAGTTTCTCGCGCATCTCTACCGGGTCGGTCCAGTTGTTGGTCGGGCCGGCGTCTTCTTTTTTGGCCGAGCAAATGTAGGTGCGGTCTTCAACCCGCGCCACATCGGTCGGGTCGCTGCAGGCCAAAAAGCTGTTCGGGCGCTTGACCGAATTGAGTTTTTTAAACGTTCCAGCGTCCACCAATTGCTGGCAAAGGCGCTGGTATTCTGCGTCGCTGCCATCACACCAATAGATGTTGTCAGGCTTGCACAACGCCGCCATGTCGGCAACCCAGGCAATCAGCTTCGCATTTTTGACGTAGCTGGGGGTGTTGAGATTCAGCCCTTGCATGGCAGGATGGTTCATTGAAAAAAGCTCCAGAAATATGACACAACTGTGTTCATTTTAAGAAGCTCGCGCCGAGGTTACCTGACGGTTACGGCTGAAAGTTATGCAAAGCCTGCATTAGGTTATGCATTACTTTTGGCTGCCGCTGATGAGCAAACAGACGTTAAAAAGCCCGCGGCCGCGGGCTGGTTGGGTGAGGGATAGGGTTGGTCAGGCCATGAAAACAGCGATAAAAGCGAGCAAAAACATCAAAACGCCGCCAACGATGGGCAAAATCATGGGTGCGGCGTGGGCAATGGATTCCACCACATCGGGCTCGTGTGCGAGCTCGGTGCTGGTTGGCGTGGGTTGATTGGACGGGCTGGACATGAAAGCTCCTGAGGTCTGGGCAATGTGCAAAAGTTACCTGCATTTTACCCGCTCAATCGCAGAGGCGGCAAACCAACAGGGGAATCTCAAGGCACACTCGCGCCATGCCCCAACAAACCCACCCCTTGTTTCGTTTCAAGCGGCTCATGCAAGCCGCGGCACTTTCCGCTTTTGCACTGCTGACGGGCTGCGCCGCCACCGGGCCAAACAGTGCGTCAGCCAAACCTGTGCTGTACCCAAACGCGACGCTCAACCGGATCGGGGAGGCGCAAGGCCGTGCAGAGGTAGACGGCTGCGTGTCCAGGGCGCAGCAGGCAGGTCTCACCGCTGACCAGAAAACAAACGAAGTCGGCCGGCGGGCTGGCGAGGGTGCAGCGGTGGCGGGTGTTGCGTCGGCGGTGGGTGCATTGATCACCGGGCGCAGCAGCGACGTGCTGCGCGCGGGCACAACAGGCGCGGCTATTGGCGGCTCCGCTGGCGCGGTATCAGGCTCGTTTCACAATGACAAACCCAACGCCACCTACCGCCAGTTTGTGCAGCGCTGCCTGCAGGAAAAAGGCCTTGACGTGATTGGTTGGAATTAATTGACCGCGTTGCTGAGTGTGCAGTTGGGCATGGCCCGCCGGGTAAAAATCGGCGAGCGCAGCGTTTTGACCGCTTTCAACAAGCAGCCGACGCCTGAGCGCACACTGGTGATGTCGCTGGGCTTGATGGGCGATGAGCAGGCCGATTTGTCAATTCACGGCGGGCTGGAAAAAGCCGTCTACGCCTACCCGTCGGAGCACTATGACTTCTGGAAAAACGCCCGGCGCGAAGACGGCGTGAGCCCACTGGACACGAGCTTGCCGCATGGCGCGCTGGGTGAAAACCTGACGCTTGAGGGCTTGCTGGAAACCCAGGTCTGGGCCGGTGATGTTTTGCGGTTTCCCAACTGCGAATTAAAGGTCACGGTGCCGCGCGAGCCGTGCGGCAAATTGAACGCTGTCATGGGTTTTGCGCGTGCCAGCAAACGCATGGCTCACAGTGGGTTTTGCGGTTTTTATTTGTCCGTTGCATCCACTGGAAGCATTCAGGCGGGGCAAGCGTTCACGCTGGTGGCTGGGCCGCGACGGGTCAGCATCGGCCAGCTGTTTAACGCCAAGATGGCCAAACATTTGAGGTAGCTTCAATCCACCGAGCAAAGCGGGCAAAGTGGGCAAAGTGTGTCATTTCACACAAACGGCTATTGGCGCCGTGTCTTCCTGCAACTTCAAACCTGCGTTATGGTGAAGCCGTGACATTTCTGGCGCGCTCTTTTCCTTTTTTGGAGGTGTGATGAAAGCCAAGCATTTCGCAAGTGACCTGTTACTGTCCCCCGGGCTGAAAGATGCCCCGGTGATGGACCTGATGTGCTCGCATTTTGTTTTGACGCTTGCTGCGCGGCAGGGCGGCAAGTTCAATGTGCGGCGTGACTTGAACAGCTTGCTGTCGCTGTCAGGCCGCCACCTGGTCTGGCCGCTTTCCGCACTGCAGCGCCTGCGCGAGTTTTTGGGCCGCCGCTGCAAAGACAATGACTTTTGGCGCGGTCACGAGGCATTGAGCGACGCACAATTCATGCAGCGCCACGGAACCTGGCGTGGGCCGTATGAAGAAGGCACGCTGTTTTTTTACCTTGACGAACACGCCAAGGATCAGCCGAAAGATTTGCTGTCCGTCCTCAGTGCGACTGGCGAGTATTTGACCCAGGCGCTGAAAAAGCAGTCCACGCTGGTTGAGAAAAACATCGACGCGCTGGCCAACTTGCTGCAATTGAACCGCGCCGAACGCGCCTTGCTTTTGTACGGCACGCTGGCACGTTACCAACGCGACCTGCGCTCGCTGCTGGTTGAATTCAAGGTCAACAACGCGCCTGAAGCGTATGCCGCGCTGGCTGATGTGGCGGGCGTCAAGGCCGCTGAAGTGGCTGAGGCCCTGCGTGCGGGCTCGCGCTTGGAGCGCATTGGCATGGTGGAAAACCTGATTTCAGAGCACAACATCACCGACCTGGCCGATTTGATGAAGGTCAGTGAAAAACTGCCGCCCGTGCTGATGCGCGAGTACCGTGACACCAGCGAATTGATGGCCGTATTCACCCGGCCCAGCATGCGCAGTGAGCTGGCCTTGAACGACTTTTCTTTTGTCAAAGACGACGCAGATGTGCTCGTCGCGCTACTCAAAAACGCTGTTGCAGGCAAACAGCAAGGCGTGAACGTGTTGCTATATGGCCCACCGGGCACCGGCAAAACCGAGCTGGCCAAGGTCGTGGCGCGGGCCGCTGGGCTGGACTTGTTTGAAGTCGAACACGCTGACCGCGACGGCAACTCACTGAGTGGCCGCGACCGCTACCGGTCGCTGCAGATTGCACAGGTTTTCCTCAAAGAGAGCCATTCAGCGCTGCTGTTTGATGAGGTCGAAGACGTGTTTCCTCCGATATCAAGCGAGGCCGCTCAACTGCTGGCGCGCTCCGATCAGCTGTCTGCGCCTGCCAGCGGCTCGGTCAATGGCAAGGCGTGGGTCAATCAGATTCTGGAATCAAATACTGTGCCCACGCTGTGGGTGACCAACCGGATCGAGCAGATTGACCCAGCCTTTCGCCGCCGTTTTGCATATCACCTTGAGTTGCGGTCGCCGCCGCCCGGCGCGCGCGAAGGCCTGGTACGCAAAACGCTGGAGGGCGCACTTGTCAGCGATGCCTTCGTCGCTAAACTCACAGCGCGCAAAGGTTTGACGCCTGCACAGATTCGCACCGCCGTGCGCTTTGCGCGTCTGGTCAGCGCACCCGACGAAGCCGATGACGCGCCCGCCCGGATGGAGTTGCTGATTGAACGTCAGCTGAAAAACGCCGATGTGGCACTGGGCAACAAGCTTGATGCTGCTGGCCGCAAAAGCGTGACCACTTATGACCTGGCGATGCTGAACGTCGAATCGCGGTTTGAGATACCCCGCATTGTTGAAGCGCTTAAAACCCGCGGCCATGGCGCGCTGTGTTTTTATGGCGCACCCGGCACCGGGAAAACAGCGTTGGCAGAGCACATTGCCAAGGCGCTGGACAAGCCGCTCATCATCAAGCAGGCGAGCGATTTGATGAGCAAGTACGTCGGCGAAACCGAGCAAAACATGGCCGCCATGTTCAAGGAAGCTGAAGATGAAAAAGCCGTGCTGCTGCTGGATGAGGCCGACAGTTTTTTGCAAGACCGACGCGGCGCGCAGCGCACCTATGAGGTCACTGAAGTCAACGAAATGTTGCAAGGCATGGAGCGCCACAACGGCATTTTTATCTGCACCACCAACTTGCTGGACAGCATTGATCAGGCGGCGTTGCGGCGGTTTACCTTCAAGATCAAGTTCATGCCGCTGACCGCCGCGCAGCGCGAAACCATGTTTTTGACGGAAGCACTGAGTGGCGACCGTGCCAGGCTAACCGATGAGCTGCGCGCCCGACTCGGTAGGCTCACGCAAATCTGCCCGGGTGATTTTGCTGCGGTCAAACGCCAGACCGATATTTTGGCGGTAACGTTTTCCAGCGATGAGTTCATGAGCCAGCTAGAAGCTGAGCACCGCATCAAGCCTGAAGTGCGTGAGGCGCGAAGTATGGGCTTCCTGCTTTAACATTGCATACAACGATCCAGCAGCTTTTGGTCCAAGATGGTTGCCTAAGGACCACGTTCAAAACTCTCGAGCCAGTTGCACGGCTGAGGCACATAAATTGCCTTTATTGTCGAGATAAAACAAACCGATCTTGGTCTTGGCCTAAACACGCAGCGCACGCGCGAACAGATTTTGCTCGATGAGATGGAGCAAGTCATGCCGTGGGCTCAGTTGCTGGCTTTGATTCAGCCGCATGCACTGGTGCCCAAGCGCGGACGCCCGCCGTTTAAACCGGCAATGTTGCTGCGCGTCCACTGCCTACAACAGTGGTTCGAATTGTCTGACTTGGGTGCCGAAGTAGCCCTGTTCGAGACCCACTTCTTGCGTAATTTCGTGGGCATCAGCGGCACGCAGCCTATCCCCGATAGGGTCAGCATCATGCGCTTTCGGCACCTGCTCGAAGTGCACGATCTGAGTCCCAGAATCCTTCAGGTCATCATCGCCAAATTGTTCACCCACGGCCTGCTGCTTCACACCGGCACCGTGGTGTTGGGAAGGGCGTACAGACGATAGTGGCTGGCGGTGCTGGTGGTTTGCCTGAGCACTGCGCCGCGCTCGGTCAGTTGCGGGTTCAGTGGCATGCCCGTCAGGTGCGCGCCGACCACCGCAACAGCCATAGTCGCTACGCTTTTAATAGCTGCTCGCGCCCGTATCGATTGGGCCAGAGCCATATTTGGCAGATTTAGTCCGGTACAGCCCTGTTTCAAGCCCGTTTTCTGGTGCAGGCGTTGGCCCAGCTCGGCCAGTTGCCAGTCGCTGCCGCAGGGGCCAATCAGCGTC
>JANYED010000081.1 GCA_025363315.1 Polaromonas sp. | reverse complement strand
GACTGATTCTGTGCTGTAGACCAATAGATGCGTGCGCCAGCAGCTATTGATTGAGTAGCAAAGAGTGCGCACCGGGCGCGCTAGCCCACGACCCTTACCAGTGATTGGCCTGCCAGCCACGCTTCGAGACACTCAGTCACGCCTGCGGCAAAGCGCTGGTACACCGGCTCGGTGACAAAGCCCAGATGCGGCGTGAGCAGCACGTTGGGCAGCTGGCGCAGGGCATCGCTCATTGGTAGGGGTTCTGTGTCAAACACGTCGAGTGCCGCGAAGCCGGGCTGGCCTTTTTCCAGCGCTTTGACCAGCGCTGCGCCATCGACCAGTGCCGAGCGTGACGTGTTGACGAGCAAACTGCCCGGCTGCATCAGCGCCAGCGTCTCCGCGTTCAGCAACTTCAGGGTGGACGCTATGGCAACCAAATGCAGGCTGACGACTTTTGATGTGGCCAGCAACTCGTCAAGCGATACAAAAGTCGCACCTTTCTCAAGAGCGCGCTCGGTCGTCATACGCGGGCTCCAGGTGACGACTTTCATGCCCAGTGCGTTGCCCACTTTGGCTACGCGCCCACCGATTTCACCCAGGCCAATCAGGCCCAGGGTTTGGCCGTGCAGTACGCCTGCCAATGGCTCGGCGGTATCTGCGCGCCACTGGCCGCGCCGCAGCAGGGCGGTTTGCTGTTCCAGCTGTTTGGTGGCGGCCAATATCAGTGCCCAGGTCAGCTCGCAGGTGCTGTCTTTGGACGGGCCCCATTCGGTATGGCTAACGGGCACGCCACGCGCGGCAAAGGCGGCCAGGTCAATGGTTGAATTGCGCGAGCCGGTGAACACCAGGTAGCGCAGCTTGGGCAGTTGCGCCAATAGGGCGGCATCAAACGGGGTGCGGTCGCGTACCAACACGGCGGCGTCGGCATCTTTTAGCGCTACCAGCAACTCAGCACCTTGCAGCGGCAGGTGGTGCACTGTCACGTCGGCTTGTGCGTCAATGGTTTGCCAGTTGCCCAGGCGGCGCAGGGCTTGTTCTAGGTCGCCGAGGATAGCGATTTTGGGGCGTGTCATGGTTGTCGTCATGGTTACTTGCGCTCCGGTACAGCCAGGGCGACCAATGCTTTCACGTTGGCGGCGTTGCCAATGCCCCAGCAGGCGTTGATCAGATCGCTGGTGCGGCCTGCGCCCAAAATGGCGTCTGACATGCCTTGGAATTTGGCCTCCAGTTGCGTGTCGCTCATCGGGTTTTTGAGCGAGCCAATTGCGTGCTCGACAAACACATGCACGCGGCGGCCGTCCAGCAGCACAGCCGTCACGTCGGCGCTGGCTTCGTCAATCGAATCATCAACCGTGGCGAGCACTTTGCGGCGCAGCGCCACCATGTCAGGACGGGTGACGACTGCGCTTGAAAATTCGTCTTCAGCCGCGTAGCCAAACGTCAAGCCCGCCGCGCAGCCGTGGTAGACGCTGAACTTGGCTTGCAAGCCATCTTGCGGTTCTTTTTTGCCTGTCAGCTCTAACACCAGTGAATGCACTTTGAGCTCGATGCGGTCGATCTGCTCGGGTGTCACGCCTTGCAGGCGCAATTGCGCGCAGGCATCAATGCTGGGGTGAATCACGATGCCGCAGGCAAACGGTTTGTAGCTGTTAAATGAAATCTCAAAGCGCTCGCCCAGCTCGTGGGTGATCTCGTGCCAGTCGTTTTTGGTCGAGACAGTTTGCATCATGCCGCGTGGTGCTTCTAGCGCCTTGGGGCTGGCGGTAAAGCCTTTGCTGGCCAGCAGGGCTGACATCAAGCCCGCACGCGCAGCGCCGCCGGGGTGAAAGGGCTTGGTCATGGTGCCAAACTGCTCGCGCATGCCGATGGGCTGAGATGCAGCAATGCCCAGCGCCATGGCGGTTTGCTGCACGTCCAGCTTGAGCAGACGTGCGCAGGCAGCCGCCGCACCCAGCGTGCCGGTCGAGCCGGTGATGTGCCAGCCGCGATCATAGTGGTCAGGGTACATGGCGTTGCCCACGCGGCACGACACGTCAATGCCTATTACCAACGCGTCGATGACTTCGCGGCCTGAAACGCGAAGTGTTTCATCCACATGACTGCCCAGATGCTCAGCCATGGCCAGCACAGCGGATGCGACTGGCCCAGCTGGGTGAATGATGGTTTTGAGGTGCGTGTCGTCAAAGTCAAAGGTGTGCGACGTGATGCCGTTGATCAGCGCAGCGCTGACCATGTCCACCTTCTCTGTGCGGCCCAGCACGCTGGCTTGTGGAGCTGGTTGGAGCATGTTGACGGCGGCCAATGCCGCATCAGCCGCCTCGTGATGCGCTGCACCCACGGCGCAGCCGAGCCAGTTCATAAAGGTACGGTGCGCCTCGTGGTCAACCGCGTCGCTCCAGCCTTTGGACGGGTGGGTGGCGACATACTTCGCCAGAATTTGCGTGATGCCGGGGGCGTTGTGGTCAGCGGTGACTTGGGTATTGCGAGCCATGGTTTTAGTGAACTTTGGTTTAAAAGAAGTTGGAATTTGCTATTGATTCAGAAGCTGCTCGCGCCCGTATCTATTGGGCTAGCAGCATATTTGATAGGTATTCTTGGCTTTTTTGGATATCTTGATGCGTTGAGCTCATTCCAGCGCGATATTTCGGTCCTTGGCCAACTTAGTCCAGCGGGCGATGTCGGCTTTCATGAAAGCGGCAAACTGTTCGGGCAGCATCACCATCGGTTCCACCGCCTCCACGACCAGCTTGTCGCGCAAGTCCGCTGCGCGCAACACCACAGCCAGTGACTCATTGAGTTGGCGGGTGATAGGTGCTGGTATGCCCGCTGGCCCCACCACGCCGTACCACTGCTGCGCGTCAAAGCCTTTAAAACCTGACTCATCCATCGTGGGCACGTCTTTGTATTGCGGGTGACGCTTTAAACCCGTTACCGCCAGTGGCCGCACCCGGCCCGATTTGATGTGCGGTACAGCTGCTGCCAAGCCAGGAAACATGGCCTGCGTTTGCCCGCCGATCAAATCGGTAAAAGCTGGTGCAATGCCTCGATAAGGGATGTGCACCATGAACGAATTGACCTGCTGCTTGAACAGCTCCATCGTCAGATGCGTCAGCGAGCCCTGGCCAGCCGAGCCGTAGCTGACCTTGCCGGGGTTTTTACGCAGGTAGTCGATGAACTCTTTGACATTGGTCACCGGCAGCGCGCTGTTAACCACCAGCACATTGGGCGTCGCGCCAATCATGCCGATCGGGGTGAAGTCTTTGATCGCGTCATACGGCAGCTTGCGGGTGGCTGGGCTGGTCCCATGGGTGGCCACGTAGCCCTGCATCAGCGTGTAACCATCCGGCGCGGCACGGGCCGTGGCCTGGGCGGCAATCACGCCGCCACCGCCGGCCTGGTTGTCAACAATAAAGCTTTGCTTGAGCTGGTTGCCCCAACGTTCCGTCACCGTGCGGCCGACGGTGTCGCTGCCGCCGCCTGCGGCCACAGGCACGATGTAACGGATCGGTTTGGCGGGGTATACAACTTGTGCCAGCGCCAGGCTGGGGGCGTAGACCAAGGCAGGTGCGGCATGTAGCAGGGTGCGTCGCTTCATGGTGTTGTCTCTGGTTGTAAATCTGCTTGTGGTTCTGCTTGTGGTTCTGGTTTTTTGGTGTTGATCAAACGCTCGTACGCATCACTGACATGCTGAGCCATCAAGGCTTCGCACTGCTGGGCATCCGCCTGGCGGACGGCTTCAACAATTTGGGTATGCTCGGTAATTGATATCTGCATGCTGACCGTTTGGGACAGATTTTTAAGCCGCGACAAGTGCAGCTTTTGCACAATGCCGCGGTAGGTTTCCAGCAGCTGCTGATTGCCTACGGCTTGAACAATTGCCCAGTGAAAGCGCAAGTTTTCTGCATAGTAGGCCTGCACGTTTTGCTCACTCAAAGCGTGCTGCATGGCGTTCGTTGCGGCGCTTAACAGCAGGCTCAGCACCTTGCGCTCGGGCAGCGACAATTGAGCTGCGTAGCGCCCGGCAAAGCCATCCAGCAGGCTGCGCATTTGGTACAGGTCGCAGATTTCCGTTGCATCGAGCTGGCGCACAAACACACCAGCATGCTTGCGTGACACGACCAGGCCGGAGCTTTCAAGCTCGCGCAGCGCCTCGCGCACCGGCACGCGCGACACTTTCAGGCGCTTGGCAACATCAGGCTCGTTGATGCGCTGGCCAGGCACCAGCACGCCCGTCAAAATCAGCGCCAGCGTATCGTCCCGCACCAGTTTGGCCAGTGAGGTGTCGCGCACATCGCTGATGCGGTGTTGCGGCGATTCAGCAGGCCAGAGCAGGGTCGGTACTTCCATGTAACGTATATCGTATACGAAAAGGGATTTAAAACTTTTTTTTGCAGAAGTGATGTTGAAGTTGCAAGAGAGCCAGCAGCGTTCTGCAGTATCCTGGCATAAAACGATTCAGGGCTGTAGCCCAATCAAATCGGGCGCAAGCAGCTCCTGAAAAAATAGCGTTGATGGCTTGATGGTCGACCGAGTTCGCTCTAGGCACACCTCTTTTGCCAGGTCGCGCTTTAACGGTAGGTTGGTTTGCGTTTTTCCAAAAACGCGGCAATGCCTTCAGCCGCATTGGCGTGGTGCAGGTTGCCAACAAAGTGGTCACGCTCCTCGGTCAGGTGCTGGCTCAGTGAGTTGTTAGCCGCCGCGTTGACCAACTCTTTAATACTGCCTAACGCGTTGCTGGCCCGGGCGTTGAGGCGTTCGGCCAGCACCAGCGCTTCACGCAAGGCGCTGCCGCTGCTGCACACCTGGTTGACCAGACCAACGTCATATAGCCGCTGGGCGCTGATGCGGTCACCGCACATCATGAGCTGCATGGCCAACTGGCGGGGCAGCGCTCTGCCAAGGGCCCAACTGCCGCCGCCGTCGGGCGATAAGCCTACCGTGCTGTATGACATGACAAATACAGCGTCGCTTGCAGCCACGCAAAAGTCACACGCCAACGCCAGCGAAAAACCGGCTCCTGCCGCTGCGCCTTCTACCGCTGCAATGACGGGCTTGGGGTAGGTGTAGATCGAATCTATCCAGCTGTGCAGGCCGTCAATGCTTTGGGCCTGCACGTCTTTGGGCTGTTTGCGGTTGGCCAACAAGCGCTGCAGGTTGCCGCCGGCGCAAAAGGCCGCACCTTCGCCGGTGATGATGACGCTGCGAATGTCGGGGTTGGTTTCAGCGGCGTTCAGCGCCTCGATGCCTGCGGCGTAAATCTCTGTGCTGAGCGCGTTTTTAAAGTCGGGGTTGCTGATGGTCAGGATCAGCGTCTGGCCTTCGCTGGTGCTCTTGAGTGAACTTGTCATCTTCAGCTCTCTTCGTGCATGAGGCTCAGGCCAATCGCACCACGCCTGCGCAGCCACGGCGAAGGGCGGTAGCGCTGGTCGCCGTAAACGGTTTGCATGTTGAACAGCACTTCCAAAATGTTGGTGGGGCCATAGCGGTCGCCCATGGCCAAAGGCCCGAGCGGGTAGCCCAAGCCGAGTGTGACGGCAGTCTCTAAATCTTTGGGGCTGCAAATGCTTTGCTGGCAAATGTCGCTGGCAATGTTGACTATTGTTGCAACCACCCGCTGGGTGACAAAGCCGCCGCTGTCGCGGATCACGCTGACGGCCTTGCCGTCGCGGGCGAACAGGGCGTGCGCAGCATCGCGCATGTCGGTGCGGGTGGCAGGGTTGGTGGCCAGCACGCGGCGCTTGGTTGCTGCGTCGTCAATCAGCATGTCGATGCCGATGGTGCGGGCCGGGTCCAACCGCTCAACGACGGCCACGGTGGTGATGTCAAAACCCAGCGGTGCGACCAGCATCAGCGCTTGTGGGGATGCGGATGCGCCAGTTTCAATCTTTGCGCCAAGGTCCTTGAGCAGTTGCAACAGCTCTGAGCGGCGCGAGGCTCTGGGGGAGACCCATATCGGCGGCATCTCGGCGACCTCAGGGGCAGGCGCTTCAGGTGCCACCTGCATCACACCGCTGTCGTATTTGTAAAAGCCTTCACCGGTTTTGCGGCCCAGCATGCCGCCCGCCAGGCGCTGCGCGGTGATCACGCTGGGGCGGTAGCGGGCTTCGTCGTAGTACTGGCGGTAGATCGACTCCATGACCGGATGCGACACATCTAATGCCGTCAGGTCCATCAACTCAAACGGGCCGAGCTTGAAGCCAGCATGGTCGCGCAAAATGCGGTCAATCGTGGCAAAGTCAGCAATGCTTTCGCTGACGATGCGAAGCGCCTCGGTGCCGTACCCACGGCCTGCGTGGTTGACGATAAAGCCTGGCGTGTCTTGTGCCACTACAGCGGTGTGGCCCATTTGCTTGGCGTAGATCGACAGTTGAGTGCACACGTCGGCATCGGTCTTCAGCCCGGCAATGACTTCGACAACTTTCATCAAAGGCACGGGGTTAAAGAAGTGGTAACCCGCAAAACGTTGTGGGCACTGTAATTTGGCTGCAATTGCCGTGACGGACAGCGAAGAAGTGTTGGTAACCAGTACGGCTTGGGGTGAAACAACGCTTTCCAGCTCGGCAAACAGGGCTTGTTTGACGTCCAACCGCTCGACAACAGCCTCAATCACCAAGTCGCAATCTGCCAGGTCTGACAAGCTGCCCGCTGCAGTCAGGCGCGCTTTGTAGCTATCGGCTGTGGCGGAGTCAAGCCTGCCCTTGGTGACCAGTTTGTCCCACTGGCTGGCAATATCTGCTTCGGCTTTGTGGATTGCGGCAGTTTGAAGGTCAAATAGTTTGACAGTGCTACCAGCCTGCGCCGCTAGTTGCGCAATACCTTGTCCCATGGCCCCGGTACCCACGATCCCAACGACTTGATAGATACGGTTCATCCCTCGTATTATTATGCAGACCATAAATTTCTCGTTGAATTCGCTGTACTAAAATCACAACCAGTTACTTTTAATCGTTGATGTGAAAAAAAGACTCGCCGTTTTGCCTGTGTTGATGCTGTTTGCTGCCGCGAACAGTGTCGCCTTGTCGCTCGGGCGGCATCGCGGCGTCACCCTGATTGGCCGGCCGCTAGACATTTCTGTGCAGGTGGTTCTGGATGCGCAGGAAGACATCGCCAGCTTGTGCCTGGATGCCGACGTGTTTTATGCCGACAGTAAAGTTGACAAATCCCGCATTCGGGTGACCGCCGAAAAAGCGCCTGGCGCTCAGGATGCCGTCATTCGCATCCGTTCCAGCAATCCAGTCGACGAGCCTGTGGTGACGACGTATCTGCGGGTGGGCTGCCAGCAAAAAACCGAACGCCGGTATGTAACGCTGGCCGACCTGGCGCCCGACATGGTGCCTGACCGAAATGGGGTCGTTCCCACGGCACCGCAAATGCAGGTGTTGCCGCCGCGCCTGCCGATGCAGCCAGCGACCGGTGGTGCTGAACCGTCCGTCAGTGCGGCGACTGCGAACACAGCCAAAAAAAGCAGGAAAAACCGAAAATCAACTGATGCTGCCAGCGCTGCAGCGCCTGCGGACGTTGCTGCCCCTGAAGCGACAGAGGCCCCCGCAAAAAGCGGAGGCAAAAAGCGGGAGCGCGCGGCCGCTGCGTCCAGCGCAGCCAAAGCCGGCCCAGCCAATCGCGCGCGCCTGACGCTCGAGCCGCTGGACCTGACCATTGATCGAGACCCGCAGCTCAAGCCTTCAGCAGAAATGTTGTCCACGCCGGCGTCAACCCCGCAAGAGCGATCGGCCGCTGCAGCCATGTGGCGCGCCCTGATCGCGCAACCGCAAGACATTCTGCGGGATGCCGAGAAACTTCAGACGCTTGAAAGCTCGGTTCGCAGCCTTCAAACGCAAAGCCAGAAGACGCAGCAGTCGGTTAATGAGCTGGATGCGAAGCTGCAAAAAGCCGAGTCGGAACGCTATGCCAACCCGCTTGTTTATGCTCTGGTGACTTTTTTACTCCTGGCGATGGGTGCTCTTGTATACCTGCTGCGCAGGCAGGATACACAAGTCGGTTTAGCCGGTGGAGACAGGCCGTGGTGGAGGCGAGCCGAAGGTGAAGGCCCGCAAGCGCTGCGCCAGGCTTGGGATGATGGTGACAAGCGCGGCGACGCCTTTGATTTAAATCGGGAGTCGGATATTGCTAACAATCCGCCCAAGGCAGCTAGCCAAGCTGTGCCGGCAACTTCGGATCTGGATTTGAATTTGGCCCGGTTTGATTTAAATCCGCCCAAGCAGGATTCAAATTTCGACTCTGACTCCATGCCGTCCCTGTCGTCCAACTTTCCGCCTGACTTTGCGCTGAGCATGCCGTATGCGTCGCGTGCGATGAAAGCAGAAGAGCTATTTGACGTTCAGCAGCAGGCTGACTTTTTTGTGTCGATAGGCCAACACAAGCAGGCCATTGAGGTGCTGCGCAACCACATTGCCGACGAGGCAGACACCAGTGCGCTGGTCTATCTGGACCTGTTTAACTTGTATCACCAACTGGAGCGCAGGGACGATTATGAGGCGCTGCGCGAGATTTTTAACCGGCGCTTCAACACGCAAATACCGGTTTTTGACATGTACACCGATGCCGGTCTTGGCCTGGAGGCGTACCATTCGGCGCTGTCACGAATAGAGGCACTGTGGCCGTCGCCCAAGGTGCTTGAAGTCATTGAAGACTCGATCTTCCGGCGGCCTGAAACCAATGCCGAGGCCTTCAATCTTGAGGCTTACCGCGAACTCTTGATGTTGTATTCAGTGGCCAAAGAAATCACCAACCCAGAGGCCAGGGCCGCGGCCGAAGGTGCCAAGTCCAAGACCGGCAGTAAAGCTGGCTTGCCCGACACGCGCCTGGCGAGAGACAAACTTGACCAAAGCAGCTTTCTATCGACTGTCATGGAGCCTTTGTCCGCAGCGATTGATAACGCAGCAGCGGATAGCTCGCCCGTTGTCAAAAAAGGGTTTACGGCATCTACCGTGCCGCCTGCGTCCCTGTACCTGGGGCTTGATCTGGATTTAAGCAAGTCGGTGGCCGCCAGCGAAAAGCCGGTGCCTGTCGATGTGACTGATGCTGAATTTTTTGCCCAGTTCGACGAAATTCCGGATGCTGCCCCAGCAGCGCCTGAGCCAGCGTTTGATGCAAATCAAAAGAGAGCTGACAGCTCTGGCAACCTGATCGACTTCGATGCATTTGACAGTGCGCTGGGAGCCAGTGAAAAGTTCAAGCTCCCTAAAAGCTAAGCGCCTCAGCGCCTGACTTGCAGAGCGCCAGGGTTCACGATATTGGTAGGCGTTCCCTGGATGAAGTTGATCACATTGTCAAATGCGGCGCTGAAATACATTTCGTAGCTGTCCTGTTCCACGTAGCCAATGTGGGGCGTGCAAATACAGTTCTCCAGGCGGAGCAGCGCGTGTCCTTGCAAAATCGGTTCGGACTCAAAAACATCAACTGCCGCAAGACCAGGCCGGCCGCGGTTAAGTGCTGAAATCAGGGCCTCGGGCTCTATGAGTTCAGCGCGCGACGTGTTTACCAGCAAGGCGGTTGATTTCATGCGGGACAGATCCTCCAGCTTGACAATGCCGCGTGTTTCATCACCAAGGCGCAAATGCAGGCTTAACACGTCACTTTGCTCAAACAACTCCGCCTTGGAATTGGCCACCTCAAGGCCATCTGCAAAGGCTTTTTCCCGCGATGGGCCGCTGCCCCACACCAGCACCCGCATGCCAAACGCGCGTCCATAACCCGCCAGAATTTGCCCGATTTTGCCGTAGCTCCAGACACCCAGGGTTTTGCCTTTGAGAACCGTGCCGATGCCGAAGTTGGCAGGCATGGACGTTGATTTCAGGCCTGCCTGCTGCCACGCCCCGTGTTTGAGATGGCCAACGTACTGGGGAATGCGGCGCGTCGCCGCCATGATGAGTGCCCATGTCAATTCTGCCGGGGCGGTGGGTGAGCCGACACCTTCAGCCACCACCACACCCCGTTCGGTGCAGGCGCCAACGTCGATGTGACTGCCAACCCGCCCGGTTTGAGCAATCATTTTTAGCTTTGGCAGCTTTTCGATCAACTGGCGATTGATCTGGGTTCTTTCTCGAATCAGGACGATAACGTCAGCATCTTTGAGCCGCACCGAAAGCTGCCCTATGCCTTTGACGGTGTTGGTATAAACCTTGGCAGGGTAGGTATCCAGTTTTGCAGCGCATTGCAGCTTTCGAACCGCGTCTTGGTAGTCGTCGAGGATCACAATATTCATGCCAATATTGTGCCTGTAACTTTTTAGCCGCTTGCCGCGGCTAACGAGGCTTTAAGCTAACTTTCGGTCAGGGCTGATTTGCCAACCACCTGCTGGCCGTGTAGCCTGGCTGTTTCGCTCTGCGCAATTCGATCCAGCTCGGCACACACGTCGGACATGCGACCGGAAATCACCATTCGGCCAGCCTGGCTGCGAGCCATACCTGGTTCAAATTCCCGCACGATTTTCAAACGGCTGACAGGTTGCGCGCTGCCTACAGTACCGGCCAGGGCAGGGGCTCGCCTGGTTGTGTTGAGACTGCTGATGTTGGCACTGCTTGTATGACGGGCGCCTGGCAGGCGCTGTCCAGGGCAAGGACTTGTCGGGCGAAAAACGACTGGTGCACGCTGCGGTGGCGTGAACAACGCCAGGAACGCTTGAACCGGTGCAAATGCAACCGACAGACTGGGCGAGCCAAATCGGGAAGCAGAATGTGAAAGACTGGCGATGGTCATGGCGAACTCCTGAATTTTTCCTGAATTAGTTTTTGAATTGATTTCAGAATTGATTTCAGAATTAGTACTGAGCTACAACTATCTTCAGTTCAAGAAACTGCTGCGAATCAAACCGACCGCCAGGCCCTCTAGCACAAACGGTTCTCCGGGCTCCACCACAATGGTGTTGAAATCCGGGTTTTCAGGCAGCAGCTCAATGAGGTCTTTCGTGCGCCTGAAGCGTTTGACAGTGACTTCGTCGCCCAGGCGCGCCACCACGATTTGCCCGTTTTTGGCTTCGGTGGCATGTTTGACAGCCAGCAAGTCGCCATCCACTATCCCGATGCCCTGCATGCTCATGCCGCGCACTTTAAGCAGATAGTCTGGTTGCTTTTCAAACATGTCTGCTGCACAGACGTAGCTTTGTTCTATATGTTCCTGCGCGAGAATCGGGTTGCCAGCAGCAACCCGCCCCACCAGTGGCAGGACGAGTTGGGCCAGGCTTTGCAACGGCAGGGAAAACTGATGAAGGCGGGATTCGTTGACACTGCGCATGTCACCCGCACGCAAACGAATGCCGCGCGATGTGCCGCTGACGAGCTCAATCACGCCCTTGCGGGCCAGCGCTTGCAGGTGTTCTTCTGCGGCGTTGGCAGACTTGAAGCCCAGCTCGGTGGCAATTTCAGCCCGAGTAGGCGGCGCGCCCGTACTGGCAATGGCCCGTTGAATGAGTTCAAAAATCTGTTGCTGGCGCGCCGTTAATTTCGGGGCAACAGGCGATACATTTGACGGCATGCGAGACGACATATTTGGAAAGGGGTTCAAGGTGCTCATGGCTACAAATCCTTCACTAACGGTTGTCTGGGTTAACTTTCTTGCGTAGCTGTTTTAATATCCAGTAGCTGTATTTTTAACCAGCTTTTAAACAATTGCAAGTAATTTTTAAATATTCATCCCATGCAGCCTAAAAAAATCGTGATTTTGGGGACCGGCGGCACCATCGCCGGTCAATCGGCGTTCCCCTCAAACAATATTGACTACACCGCGGCCCAGGTCGGCGTTGCGCAGCTGGTGGGGGCTATTCCCGCATTGGCTTTGCAAGGCGATTTGGTCTGCGAGCAGGTTGCGCAAATTGACAGCAAAGACATGACGTTTGCCGTCTGGACAGCGCTTGCCAGCCGGGTTCAGCATTACTTAATGCAGGACGATATACAGGGTGTGGTCGTCACGCACGGTACAGACACGCTGGAGGAAACCGCCTATTTTCTGCATGCTGTGCTGATGCCCTCCAAGCCGGTGGTGCTGACCTGTTCAATGCGGCCAGCCACGGCTACAAAGCCCGACGGGCCGCAAAATATTCTTGACGCTGTAACGGTCGCGCGTCACCCCGGCGCGCAGGGCGTGATGGTGGTGTGTGCCGGTGTGGTGCACAGCGCGGTGCTGGTTCAAAAGGTGCACACGATGCAGTTGAACGCCTTTAGCTCGGGGGATGCCGGCCCCATCGGCCAGATTGACGAAAACGGCCTTAAGCTTTTGCAAAATTGGCCTGCAGACCAACAAATTCGGGCGCAAGCAGCTCCCGAATCTATAGCTGCATTAAACCTTGTGGCGGACTGGCCAAGGGTCGAAATTGTGATGAACTACGCGGGCGCAGGCGGCGCGTTGGTCGATGCCCTGATTGGTCAGGGTGTCAAAGGCCTGGTGGTGGCCGGTACCGGCAACGGCACCATTCATGAGGCGCTGGAGGCGGCGTTGCTTCGGGCCCGGGCTGGCGGCGTGCACATCGTTCGCACCACGCGCTGCGTGGCTGGCCCAGTGCTGGCCAGGGCCGACGACCGATTTCCCATCGCTATTGGCCTGAGTCCTGTGAAGGCACGTGTCGAGCTCATGCTCGAGCTGATGCTCTTGAGGCCGTGAGCTTTTTGACGGCTCTCAAGTCCAGCGCATGGGCTTACCCTGCGCTGGAAGTACTTCACATCTGCGGCATTGCGATACTGTTGGGCAACCTTGTGCTGCTGGAGATGCGGGTGTTTGGCCGTGGCAAAGTGCTGGACGTGAAGGCGCTGGCCAGCTTGAGTTTGGGCATTGCCGCAGCTGGCTTCGCGCTGGCAGCGGCTTCGGGCCTGCTGATGTTTGCATCGCAGGCATCGGAGCTTTTGACGAACCGCACCTTTACCCTAAAGATGCTGTTGTTGATGCTTGCTGGCTGCAACGCCGCCTGGTTTCATGGGCGCGGCTCGCTTGACAAGCTGGACAGTGTTGCGCGTGTGCAAATGGTTTTGTCCAGCCTGATTTGGCTGGGTGTTGTGGTTTGCGGGCGCTGGATTGCATATTCTTGAACCAAGAAAGGTAACCATGAAAAGACGTGCTGTCATGACGAATTGTTTGGCCCTGACGCTGGCCAGCCGCTGTGCGCCAGCGTTTGCACACCACGGCTGGAGCAGTTTTGACCAGGACAGGCCAATTTATCTGGAAGGTAAGGTAGCCAAGTCAGTCTGGCAAAACCCGCACGCAGAGCTTGTAATGGATGTGCCAGCCGCCCTCAAATTGCCTGCCGATCTGGCACAGCGCGCGCTGCCTGCGCAAACCGCGCCGGTGGACGGCAAAGGCCTGCTCGCCAGGGCTGTGGTGCCCACCCGGAAAGACAAGCGCTGGGACATTGAGCTGACACCCATCGGGCGCCTGCAGGCTTGGGGCGTGGCAGAGGTGCACTCCGGCGACAATATCGCCGTGTTGGGCTTTACCTTTGCAGGGGAAAAGGGTGCTGCCGTACTACGCGTTGAATACCTGTTTGCAGCGGGCAAAACTTACGCGCTACGCTCCAGCCCGGCTTGACATCAGCCTGCCAGGGCTTTTAACGCTCGTTGGGTGATCTCCTCAACCGTGCCCATGCCGCTGATGGCGCAGTAAGCGGGCGCTGCGGCAGGTTCGGTCTTGGCCCAGTCTGAGTAATAAGCCACCAGCGGGCGGGTCTGCAGGCTGTAAACCTCCAGCCGCTTGCGGACGGTATCCTCCCTGTCGTCGTCGCGCTGGATCAATGCCTCACCCGTGACGTCGTCTTTGCCTTCAACTTTCGGCGGGTTGTACTTCACATGGTAGGTACGGCCCGAAGCGGTGTGCGAGCGGCGGCCACTCATGCGTTCAATGATGGCGTCAAACGGCACATCAATCTCCAGCACGTAGTCCAGCTTGACGCCTGCAAGCTTCATCGCATCAGCCTGGGGCAGGGTGCGCGGAAAGCCGTCGAACAAAAAGCCGTGCGCGCAATCGGGCTGAGCGATGCGTTCTTGAACAAGATTGATGATCAGATCGTCACTGACCAGACCACCCGACTCCATCACCTGCTTGGCTTGAATGCCCAAAGGCGTGCCCGCCTTGACGGCCGCTCGCAGCATGTCACCGGTTGATATTTGAGGAATACTGTATTTTTGGCAAAGAAATGCAGCTTGTGTTCCTTTGCCCGCACCTGGCGCGCCTAACAAAATCAGTCTCATGTTTGTCCTAGTCGTTTTTATAGGTTCAGGTCATGCAAAGCATGGTTTGCGTGAATCAAGCCTGTCTCACGGGAGGATAGCACGCACCCCTTGATGAACGCTTACGGCAATCCAGGGCGATCAATGGCAAGTTACTGCAACGCTGCAAAAAGTTGGCGTGCCGCCAGCAGGTCCGCGGGCGTATCCACACCGATGCCCGGTGAGCGCTGTGTGATGTGCACGGCAATTTTGTAGCCGTGCCAAAGCGCCCTGAGCTGCTCCAGACATTCAAGCTGCTCAATTGGCGCGGGCGCCAGGGCGGGAAAGGCCCGTAAAAAACCAGCGCGGTAGCCGTAAATGCCGACGTGGCGCAGCGGCTTGGGCAACCGCGGCAGCACATGGCCCGCATCGTCGCGGGCTGACGGAATGGGCGCACGGCTGAAGTACAGCGCCGTCTGCCTGGCATCCAGCACCACCTTGACGATATTCGAGTTGCGGTAGTCATCGACGCTGTCGATAGAATGCGCTGCGGTGCTCATCGCGCAGTCTGACCGTTCGGCCAGCAGATGAGCGACAGCGTCTATCAGCGCCACATCAATCATCGGTTCGTCGCCCTGCACGTTGACCACCACGGCATCGTCCGGCAATCCCAGCAGCGCGCTTGCCTCGGCCAGGCGGTCGCTGCCACTGGCGTGCGCGGCCCCAGTCATGACGGCTTGAACATCAAAACGCGCGCATTGGTCAATAACTTCCCGGCTGTCGGTTGCTACCACCACTTTTTCGGCACCGCTGAGCTGCGCACGCTGCGCAACCCGCACCACCATGGGCGCACCACCAATATCTGCCAGCGGCTTGTTGGGCAGCCGTGTCGAGGCCATGCGCGCAGGAATGAGAACGGTAAACGGCAAGCCCATGCAAGCCTCAGATCCCAAGCTCTTCGTCGGTCAGCGTACGCGCTTCGTTTTCCAGCATGACAGGCATGCCGTCGCGCACCGGGTAGGCCAGTCGTGCACTGCGCGAGACCAGCTCCTGGCGGGCGCGGTCAAATTCAAGCGGGCCTTTGGTGACTGGGCAAACCAGCAATTCAAGAAGTTTCGTGTCCATTTTTTTGCATCCTCGACGTCATGTCAATGGGTGTAATGTAGTTCAACAGGCCTTGCGTAACAGCGGGATAAGCCGGTCGTCGACAGCCTTTAAAAATGCAGGCTCGGGTGAAAACTCAAGCGGCACTGCCAGCAGCCGGAATGCGCTGTAGTCGGGCAGGCCGAACAGCTTGACTGCGTCTTTTTCAGTACAGAGCACGGTAGCGCCGGGTTGCACCGGCAACGTGCCGCGTGAGAAATCAAAATGGTCCGGCAGGCTGATGGTTTGCGCCAGCTCCAGGCCACGCGCCCTCAACATGTCAAAAAAAGCACCAGGACTGGCAATGCCAGCCAAAGCGACCAGCGGCTGATGCTTCAAATCATCAAGCCTGACCTCGTCGCCATCTACCGCCCGCGCATGGTCTGCCAGGCGCCTGGTTGAGACAAAACCGCCGAACGCTGGCGACTGTCCGGTGTGCAGAACCAAACCGTGCATGGGGAGCCTTGAGGGCCAACTCTGGCGCAATGGCCCAGCCGGCAGCATCCAGCCATTGCCGATGCCCCGATCATCAAACACGGTGATCTCGATGTCGCGCGCCATGCGGTGGTGCTGCAAGCCGTCGTCACAGATGATGACTTGGGTAGCTGGGTATTTTTCAAGCAACGCGCGGGCCGCATCGATACGGTGATTAGCTACAAAAACAGGAGCTGCTCGCGCCCGTAGAATAAGGGCTGGCTCATCACCACATAATGAAACCGGTGTGTTTTCCAGTACTTCAAGGCAGCTTTTCCCGCGCCGTCCGTAGCCCCGCGACACGATGCCGACTTTAAGCCCCTGTCGCTGCAAATGCTGCGCCAGTGCGATGACCAAGGGCGTTTTGCCAGCACCCCCTGCCACCACATTGCCCACCACAATAACGGGTACCGCACAGCGTTCTGTTTTTAAAATGCCGGCCCGGTAAAACCAGCGGTGCAGGGCTGCCAGCAACCCGTACAGCCTTGAAAATGGCCATAGCAGGCAGGCTGCGAGACCGCGCCTGGACCAGCTGCGGGCAAGCCACGCGATCATGTCTACCGTGCCCCGGCTTGAGCGGCACTCTGGGTAGCAAAGGTGATCTGCGTGAAACCATTGCGGCGCGCTGCTTCCATCACTGTGATCACCGATTGGTGCGTGCTGCTGGCGTCGGCACTGATGATGATCACGCTGTCCTTGCCTGCCTTCGCGGCAAGCACCAACGCAGAACCCAGGCTTTCAATGCTGCGGCCCTCGACCAATGTTTTGTTGATCATGTAGCGGCCATCGCTGCTGACCGCCACAATAACTTCTTTGGGGTAGTCCCGTTGCTGCTCGGCATCTGCCAGCGGAAGTTTGATCTGCAGTTCGGTAAACTTGCTATAAGTGGTGGACAGCATCAAGAAGATCAGCACCACCAGCAGCACATCAATAAACGGAATCAGATTGATTTCTGGCTCATCGCGGGAGCTTTTGCGAAAGTTCATGGCCGCACTTCAGGACTTGCGCAACGCATTTAAATGCCGTAAAAACTTCTCAGTGGCAAGTTCCATCATCAGCAAATAACCGTCGACCTGCGCCCTGAAGTAGCGCCAAAAAATCAGTGATGGAATCGCCACCATCAGGCCAAACGCGGTGTTGTAAAGCGCAATCGAAATACCTTGCGCTAACTGCGCCGGGTTACCTGCCCCCGCGCCGCCGGCGCCAACAGCGCCGCCGCCTGACTGCGAGCCAAAAATCTCGATCATGCCAATGACTGTGCCGAGCAATCCCAGCAGAGGTGCGGCGGAGGCGATGGTGGCCAGCGCCGCAAGGTAGCGTTCGAGCTTGTGTGCTGCCAGTTGCCCGGCTCCTTCAAGCGCTGCGCGCAGGTCGCCCTCGCTGATGCGCGGGTTGGCATTCAAAGCCCGAAAGCCGCTGGCCAGCACCTCACCAAGCAGCGAGTTTTGTTCAAGCTGCGTAACGACGTCAGGCGCGGGAACCGCGTTTTTTGACACCGCGATGGCCTCGTCAATGAGCTTGGGGGGCGCAATTTTGCGGGTTTTCAGGCTGCTAAAGCGCTCAATAACCAACGCCAACGCAAGAACTGAGCAGGCAACCAGCGGCCAAATCGGCCAGCCTGCGGCTTGTATGATGGAAAACAATGTTCAACCTCTGGCAAATATATTCTCTGAATTATGGCTTATGCAGAAGATGTTTCAACTTACCAACAAGCCGCTGGCTGTTGGCCATCAAGCCGCAGACAAAAGACGGCGATGATGCACAGAAGTTGTGGATAACTTTGTGGGTAACCCTGCGCGCATCGGCTTTAAAGCTATGCTGAGCTTGACATGCAACAAAGCGATGAAATTTTGAGCAGAATTAAATTGTTTTAAATCAATGGCTTACACCTACTATTCAAGGTTTGCGAAGCGTCCGAGAGCGGCGACGCGGACGATGGCCGATTCTGTGGATCGTTCCAGTTATAGGAAAGGTTGCGGCGATGGTGGATAACGTTTCAAGCCTGCACACCCGTGAGTCCAGCATTCGCGTGTGGCCGGTCAGCTCCTTGCTCAAAGCCATCGCCGACAGTCTGGAGGCGCGCTTTAATCCGGTGGCGGTGCAGGGTGAGATTTCGGGATTTTCGCGCGCGGCCAGCGGCCACTGTTATTTCTCTCTCAAGGATGACGACGGCCAAATCCGCTGCGCGATGTTTCGCAGGGCCACAAGCCTGCTCGATTTCACGCCCCGTGACGGCCAGCGGGTGGAACTGCGTGGCCGGCTAGGTGTGTATGAGGCGCGAGGTGAGCTGCAGCTGATTGTTGAATCCATGCGTCAGGCCGGCCAGGGTACGCTTTTTGAACAGTTTTTAAAGCTCAAAGCCAAACTGGAAGCTGAGGGACTTTTTAGCCCGGATCGCAAGCGCAGCTTGCCGCTGCTGCCAAAAGCGGTTGGTGTCGTCACGTCTTTGGGCGCTGCTGCTCTGCATGATGTTGTGACGGCGCTGCAGCGCCGAGTGCCGCACATCCGCGTCATCATCTATCCCGCTAGCGTGCAGGGGACACAAGCCGCCAGCGAACTGCGCGATGCCCTGCTAAAAGCCTATAAACGCCGTGAAGTAGATGTGCTGCTGCTGGTGCGTGGCGGCGGCGCAATGGAAGACTTGTGGGCGTTTAACGACGAGGCGTTGGCCCGCTCCATCGCCGAATCACCCATCCCCATCGTCAGTGGTGTGGGGCATGAGACCGACTTCACGATTGCTGATTTTTGTGCTGATGTGCGTGCCCCTACGCCGACGGCCGCGGCCGAGCTGTGCGCGCAGCCGCAAGCGGCCTGGTTGGGGCTGCTAGGCGCCATGGCTGCGCGCCTGCTAAACGGTGTGGACCGGCAGGTACAGGATAGCGGCCAGCGGCTGGACATTGCGGCATCGCGCTTTAGCCGTCCGTCGCACTTCATCACCCGGCAGCAGGGGCGATTGGCGTCATATCAGCAAAATTTGCGGCATGCGCAGCGGACTTCCGTGACGCACATACAAAACCGTTTAAGCCTAATGAACACCAAGCTGGACCAGGCACTCGCTTACGGTACAGTGCAGCGCAAAGATCGCCTTGCCAACGCCAACATGCGTCTTGAGCTGCTCAATCCGCAACTGGTGTTGCAGCGCGGTTACGCTTGGCTGGCCACTCTGGACGGACTAACAATTGCGCGGGTCAGCCAAACCCATACCGGACAGCCGATTCGCGCTACCCTGATGGACGGACAGGTTGATTTGACCGTTTCAAGCCAGCGACTGATTTAGTTTTTACAATACAGTTGGTGAGCTGTTTTTAACCAGAGTGTTGCACTTTGGCTTTGGTATTTTTCACCACAACCTGTCCCACACCATCAAGGAAAATCATGGAACACCAACTTCCCCCACTGCCCTACGCCATCGACTCGCTAGCTCCCAATTACAGCCCGGAAGCGTTCGAGTACCACCACGGCAAGCACCACAACGCTTACGTCGTTAACCTCAACAATCTTCAAAAAGGTACCGAATTCGAAGCCATGACGCTGGAAGAGATCGTCAAAAAATCCAGTGGAGGCGTGTACAACAACGCTGCCCAGGTGTGGAACCACACCTTCTTTTGGAGCTGTATGAAGCCCGCGGGCGGCGGCGAGCCAACTGGTGCGCTGGCTGCAGCCATCAACGCCAAGTTTGGCTCTTACGCTGCTTTTAAAGAAGCTTTTGTCAAGTCCGCTGTGGGTAATTTTGGTTCAGGCTGGACCTGGCTGGTCAAAAAAACCGATGGTACGGTTGATATTGTCAACACCGGCCCGGCAGGCACCCCGCTGACCACTGCTGACAAGGCGCTGATGACCGTTGATGTATGGGAGCACGCTTACTACATCGACTACCGCAACCAGCGTCCCAAGTTTGTGGAAACCTTCTTGTCCACGTTGGTGAACTGGAAGTTTGCTGAAGCAAACTTCGCTTAAATCGTCCGAGGCTGTAAAAAACCGGCTTTGAAGTCGGTTTTTTTATTTTTGCGCCTGAAACAGCACGCCTTGCAGTTTGCTGCCGGGCTTGATGCCTTTTTTGACGAACCAACCCTTGTTCATTTCGAGCACGTACCTAACCGGTTTGGCCGAGCAGTGCGAATCGAGTGTTTGGGGAGCCATGTCTTCAATGTTCACAATGGTGCCGTCGTCTGCAACAAACGCAGCGCTCAGTGGCAAAAGTGTGTTTTTCATCCAGAAACATTGCTGGGCAGGTTGTTCAAAAACAAAAATCATGCCTTCGTGTTGCGGCATCTCCCTGCGAAACATCAACCCTGTTTGCCGTTGATCTGGCGTGGCAGCCACTTGCACGTCCAGGCGGTGCATGCCAGCTGCAAGTTGGACGCGGTCCAGATTCGTTTGCGGGGCGTCCTGCGCGATTGCAGCAGAAGTACTTGCCACAACGGCGCTGAAAATAAAGCTTTTGAAAAAAATATGGAGTTTGGAGGTCATTTCAATACAGTGAGCTGCCAGTGGTATTCCAGTCAGACAAAGAATAAACCAGTTAATTCAAAAAACCATAAAAAATGCCCGCACAAGGCGGGCATTCTTAAGAAGGCGGCTAATTACTTGGCGGCTGGCTTGTCATCAGCTTTGGCAGCTGGCTTGGCACCCGCTTTTTTGGCGGCCATGGCTTCAGCTTTTTCTTTCTTGGCCATTGCAGCCTTCTCTTTGCGCGCAGCTTTGGCAGCAGCTTTTTCTTGTTTGGTCATTTTGGCGACTTTGGCTGGCTTGGCATCAGCTTTCATTTCAGCTTTTGCAGCAGGAGCAGCGGCAGCTGGTGCGGCGGCAGCAGGAGCAGCCATGGCTGGCTTGGCAGCACCAGAGGCACCGGCCATAGGGGCGCCAGCATGGGAGGCGGCGAAAGCGCCAACAGCAAACAGGCTGGAAATCAGAGCGGCAAGGATTTTGTTCATTTGGAGTTTCCTGAAATAACGTTATTGGAAAAAGTACCCCGAAATATCCGGAGGCTTAATCGTAACGACGCTGGTTTGCAATCGGTTGACAACGCATTCAACTTTTTTTATTCGCCTTCTTGGAGGCCGGGTTTGCGGCTAGAATTTAGGGGTTTTCACCTAAAACGTATTTGGGCGTTCTCTTGCGTGCGCCCATAGCACTCAGTCACTGTCTTCTGGAGACTTACCCCCTATGTATAAGCACATCATTATTCCCGCGCAGGGCCAAAAAATCACTGTTAACGCCGACAACTCCCTGAATGTGCCGGATGAGCCTGTGATTCCGTTTATCGAAGGCGATGGAACCGGCCAGGACATCACACCCGTGATGCTGAAAGTGGTCGATGCGGCGGTGGCCAAGGCGTATGGCGGCAAGAAGAAAATCCACTGGATGGAAGTTTACGCCGGCGAAAAATCAACCAAAGTCTATGGACCCGACGTTTGGCTGCCTGAAGAAACGCTGCACGCTGTGCGTGACTACGTGGTGTCTATCAAAGGCCCGCTGACCACGCCGGTAGGCGGAGGCATCCGTAGTTTGAACGTGGCCATGCGCCAGGAACTCGACCTGTATGTTTGCCTGCGTCCGATTCAGTACTTCAAGGGCGTGCCATCACCGGTGAAAGAGCCAGAAAAAACCCACATGGTGATCTTTCGTGAAAACTCGGAAGACATTTACGCTGGCATTGAATTTGAAGCGGGCAGCGACAAGGTCAAAAAACTTATCAAGTTCCTGCAGGACGAGATGGGCGTTAAAAAGATTCGCTTTCCCAACACGTCCGGCATCGGCATCAAGCCTGTGTCGAGTGAGGGCACTGAGCGCCTGATGCGCAAGGCGATTCAATACGCCATTGACAATGACAAGCCGAGCGTGACCATCGTGCACAAGGGCAACATCATGAAGTACACCGAAGGTGCTTTCCGTGACTGGGCTTACGATCTGGCGCAAAAAGAGTTCGGCGCTGAACTGGTCGACGGCGGTCCGTGGTGCAAGTTTAAAAACCCGAAAACGGGCAAAGACGTCATTGTCAAAGACGTGATTGCCGATGCGTTTTTGCAGCAAATTTTGCTTCGCCCGGCTGAATATTCGGTCGTGGCGACGCTTAATTTAAACGGCGACTATGTTTCTGATGCGCTGGCTGCGCAAGTTGGCGGCATAGGCATCGCACCGGGTGCTAATCTGTCTGACACCGTCGCCTGCTTTGAAGCCACCCACGGCACAGCGCCAAAGTATGCGGGCAAAGACTATGTGAATCCAGGCTCCGAAATCTTGTCGGCTGAAATGATGCTGCGCCACATGGGCTGGTTTGAAGCGGCTGACCTGATCATCAGTTCGATGGAAAAATCCATAGCGTCCAAAAAAGTAACGTACGACTTTGCCCGCCTGATGGAAGGCGCGACCCAGGTCAGCTGCTCCGGTTTCGGCCAGGTTATGATTGAGAATATGTAAATCGCCCTTATCTATGAATTGAGAAACAACCGCCCGGGAGTGATCCCGAGGCGGTTTTTTCATGGGATATTTAAAACCACAACCCAAAAGTCTTTACCGATGGCTAGAATGAAATTCATGGCGACAAAATCCCCGAAAACTCCCTCAATTCCAAGCGGTCCTGCGTACAAGCCTGAAAACGATGACGGCGGTACTGTGCTGCTGGAACGCAGGCCGCAAAAAACGAAACCTCCGCAGATGTACCAGGTGGTGGTGCTTAACGACGATTACACGCCAATGGAATTTGTCGTTATGGTGATTCAGGAGTTCTTCAACAAAGACCGTGAAACCGCGACCCAGATCATGCTGAAAATCCACTTGGACGGTAAAGGCGTTTGCGGGGTTTTTTCGAAAGACGTGGCTGCTACCAAGGTTGATCAGGTGGCTGAGGCAGCACGCAAACACGGTCATCCATTACAGTGTTTGAGCGAGCCAATTGACTGAGCTGCCAGACGGAGCTATTGAATTGCAGAAAACCGCCGCCAGTATTGACAGAGTTGTTATTTGATTTAACGAAGCAAGCGAAAAGGAAACCCAATGATTGCACAGGAACTAGAAGTCAGCTTGCACATGGCATTTGTTGAAGCGCGCCAGCAGCGCCATGAGTTCATCACCGTCGAGCACCTGTTGCTGGCCCTGCTGGACAACCCCAGTGCCGCCGAAGTGCTGCGCGCATGCTCTGCCAATGTCGATGATTTGCGAAAGTCCCTCGCTAATTTCATCAAGGACAACACGCCGCAGGTGGCCGGTACCGATGACGTCGACACCCAGCCAACGCTGGGTTTTCAGCGTGTGATTCAACGCGCGATCATGCACGTGCAATCAACCGGCAACGGCAAAAAAGAAGTCACCGGCGCGAATGTATTGGTCGCTATTTTTGGTGAAAAAGACTCGCACGCGGTGTACTACCTCCACCAGCAAGGTGTGACGCGCCTAGACGTCGTTAATTTTATTGCCCACGGTATCAAAAAGAGCGATCCACCCGAGCCAACCAAAGCTGGCGAAAGCGCGGCTGAAAACGAAGAGGGCGGCTCAGAAAAGAATGAAAAGCAGTCGCCACTTGAGCAGTACACCCAAAACCTGAATCAGCTCGCTAAAGACGGCAAGATTGATCCATTGATCGGTCGGCATTATGAGGTCGAGCGGGTGATTCAAATCCTGTGCCGCCGCCGTAAAAATAATCCGCTGCTGGTGGGTGAGGCTGGTGTGGGTAAAACCGCGATTGCTGAGGGCCTAGCCTGGCGCATCACGCAAAAAGACGTGCCTGAAATTTTGGCCGAAGCTCAGGTGTATTCACTCGACATGGGCGCGCTGTTGGCCGGCACCAAATACCGGGGTGATTTTGAGCAACGTTTAAAAGGCGTCTTAAAGTCGCTTAAAGACAAGCCAAATGGCATTTTGTTCATCGACGAAATTCACACATTGATTGGGGCAGGCGCTGCGTCTGGCGGCACACTGGACGCATCCAACTTGCTCAAGCCTGCGCTCAGCTCGGGTCAGCTCAAATGCATTGGTGCGACAACCTTTACCGAATACCGCGGTATTTTTGAAAAAGACGCTGCGCTGTCACGCCGCTTCCAGAAGGTAGATGTGGTCGAGCCGACTGTGCAAGAGACGGTCGACATTCTCAAAGGCCTCAAGTCACGTTTTGAAGAACACCACAGCGTGAAGTACGCCGTGGCGGCGTTGCAGGCCGCAGCCGAGCTGTCTGCCAAGTACATCAACGACCGCCACCTGCCCGACAAGGCGATTGACGTGATTGATGAGGCGGGTGCTGCGCAGCGCATTTTGCCGCCGTCCAAGCGCAAGAAAATCATTACTAAAACTGAGGTCGAAGAAATAGTCGCCAAGATAGCGCGCATTCCGCCGGCCAACGTTTCGAACGATGACAGAGGTAAGCTCAAAACGCTTGAGCGTGACCTGAAGAGTGTCGTGTTCGGCCAGGACAAAGCCCTCGACGTGTTGGCCAGTGCCGTGAAAATGGCGCGCTCTGGCTTGGGCAAAGACGACAAGCCGATTGGCTCCTTCCTGTTCAGCGGCCCTACCGGCGTTGGCAAGACTGAAGCCGCCAAGCAGCTGGCCTACATCATGGGCATTGAGCTGATTCGCTTTGACATGTCAGAGTACATGGAGCGCCACGCCGTCAGCCGCCTAATTGGCGCGCCACCGGGCTATGTGGGGTTTGACCAGGGCGGTCTGCTGACCGAAGCCGTGACCAAAAAACCGCATTGCGTGCTGTTGCTGGACGAGATTGAAAAAGCCCATCCGGACATCTTCAACGTGTTGCTGCAGGTCATGGACCACGGCACGCTGACCGACAACAACGGGCGCAAGGCTGACTTTAGAAACGTCATCATCGTTATGACGACCAATGCGGGTGCCGAGACGATGAATAAGGCCACCATTGGCTTTACCAACCCGCGTGAAGCCGGTGATGAAATGGCCGATATCAAGCGCCTCTTCACCCCAGAGTTCCGCAACCGCTTGGACGCTACCGTCAGCTTTAAGGCGCTGGACGAAACCGTGATTTTGCGGGTGGTTGACAAGTTCCTGCTACAGCTTGAGACGCAATTGGCCGAGAAGAAGGTTGAAGTCACCTTCACCGACACATTGCGTAAATACCTCGGTAAGAAGGGTTTTGACCCGCTGATGGGCGCACGCCCCATGCAGCGTTTGATACAAGACACCATTCGCCGCGCCTTGGCTGACGAGCTGCTTTTTGGCCGCCTGATGGATGGCGGGCGTTTGACGGTGGATGTCAAGGTCACCACCAACGAAAAAGGTGTGGAGGACGGCGAAGTGTTGCTCGACATTCAGCCGCTGCCGAAGAAGGAAGGCAAAGTCAAACCTGAAGCGGAATCGGCAGAGGCGAGTTGATTTTGTCCTGATGGCCACCAAAAAGCCGTTAGCATCAAGCTAACGGCTTTTTTCATGTCGCTACTTTATTTATAGCTGCTCGCGCCCGTGTTTATTGGGCTACAGCTCGAATGACTACCCTAAAAAGCAAAAAGTTCAACACATGGCAACCCACACCTTTTTATGGCACGACTACGAAACTTTTGGCCTGAACCCGCGCCGTGAACGGCCATCGCAGTTTGCGGGAATCCGTACCGATGCAGAGCTCAATGAAATTGGTGAGCCGGTCATGCTGTATTGCCAGCCAGCGAATGACTACCTGCCCGACGCCGAGTCTTGCCTGCTGACCGGCATCACGCCGCAGCTGTGCCTACAGCGCGGTGTGCCAGAGCATGAATTTGCGGCGCGTATCGAGGCGTTGCTGGCTGAGCCCGGCACGATCGGTGTGGGCTACAACTCCATTCGGTTTGACGATGAAGTCACGCGCTACCTGTTTTGGCGAAATTTGATGGATCCGTACGCGCGCGAATGGCAAAACGACTGCGGTCGCTGGGACATTCAGGATGTGGTGCGCATGGCATATGCGCTGCGGCCCGACGGCATCGTCTGGCCGCGCAAGCCTGATGAGCGCAAGCCTGCCGACCATACCGCCACCCGCCCGAGCTTCAAGCTTGAAGACCTGGCGCGTGCCAACGGCTTGCTGCACGAGGCCGCGCACGATGCGTTGTCAGACGTGCGCGCCACGATTGCGCTGGCGCGGTTGATTCGAACCGCCCAGCCGAAGTTGTTTGAGTTTTGCCTGGGCCTTCACAAGAAAGACCGGGTTCTGGACGAACTCGGCCTGCCTGCGAGCCCGCAAACGGCCCAGCCGTTTTTGCATGTGTCTGGCATGTTCGCCCCTGAGCGCGGCTGCATGGCGGTGATGTGGCCGCTGGCGACGCACCCGAGCAATAAAAACGAGGTTCTCGCTTGGGACTTGGCGCATGACCCGAGCGAGCTGCAGCTGCTGGACGTCGAAGCTCTGCGCCAGCGCCTGTTTACCAGGCAGTCTGATTTGCCGGAAGGGGTGCAGCGCCTGCCGATCAAGTCGGTGCATGTCAATAAATCGCCCATGGTGGTGAAAAAGCTCAAAACCCTGACCGACGAGATGGCCGCGAAGTGGGGCATTGACATTCCCGCTGCGCTGGCCAATGCCGAAAAAGCGCGGGCATTACCCGACATGAGCGCCATCTGGCCAGAGTTGTTCAATCGCCCCAAGACAGAGACGCCCGACGTTGACGAAGATCTGTATGGCGGCTTTGTAGGCAACGCGGATCGCCGCCGCCTGAACCAGCTCCGGGCCATGCCTGCCGCTGAGCTGGCGGTCAGCCGGGTTGGTTTTGATGATGACCGCCTGGCTGAGCTGGTGTTTCGTTACCGGGCCCGCAATTTCGCGGAGACGTTGACGCCCGAGGAACAGCAACGATGGGAGACGCACCGGGCGGCCAGGTTGCTTGAAGGAGAGGGCAGTGCACGACACATTGACGCTTATTTGGCACAGTTGGACAGTTTGTCTGAGACCACCAACGACAAAGGCCATGCGGTGCTGGAGGCGCTGTCGGACTACGCGGAGCTGATTGCGCCGGATCCGGCTTAATTTCACGGCGATCGTCTGGTGCGCTAATTGCGTACATTGCGTTAATTGCATATATTGCGTGAATTGCTACATATTTCGTAGCTGCTCGCGCCCGTATCTATTGGGCTACAGCCTGATTTATAGCTGAAAAGCGCGCTGCACAAACCACCAGCTGGCCAGAGCTGCCACCACCAGCGATCCACCGGTCAGCACCCCGACGCGGTAAAACCGGGTGGCGCGCAGCCCGAACGCCAGTGGCAAAAACACGGCGACGATGGCAAGTTGCCCAAGCTCAACGCCGCCGTTAAACCCGATCAACGCTAATACCAATGCGCCTTGCGGCAGTCCCAGGTCAGCCAGCACCGACGCAAAACCAAAGCCGTGCACCAGCCCAAACACAAAGGCCATGACCCACCGCCGCTTGTCAACGGTACCGCGCAAATTGTTCAGCGCCGCCAGCACCACCGATGCGGCAATCACCGATTCGACCAGGCGTGACGGCAAGCTGATGATTTGCAGCGCCGCCAGGCTAAGCGTGATGGAATGCGCCAGGGTGAAGGCGGTAACGACTTTCAAGACTTCGGCAAATGAGCCGCGCAGCGTCGGCGCCGGGTCCCACTGACCGGCGCGGCGAATCAACACGGCGGGCAGCAGCAGCGACAGCAAAAATAAAATGTGGTCGTAGCCAATCCAGATGTGCGAAATGCCGTCCAGGGCGTATTGCTTGAGGGTTTGCCACCAGCCCGGCGTCACGAGGGCCAGTGTTTGAGAGGCGCTGTCAACTCCAAAAACCAGCGCCTGGGCTGTAGGGGTGTCACCGACTTTGCCAGCCGTTAGCCACTGCACCAGGCCGCGGTGCGACGGGTCAACGTCAAAAAACAGGCTGTAACTGGCGCTCAGGGCTTTGAGTTTGCTGGCCGTGTTGGCTGTGCTTGAGATGACCGGGCATTTGGCGGCAAGCGACAGCACGGCGTAGGTGCCGTCGCTGTGCTTGTCCAGCGCCATCGGGGCGGCTACGGCCCACGGGCAGGCCATGTTGTCAGCGGTGATCGCCAAGTGGCTGGTAGCCAGCCGGGTGATGTCGGCTTCGCGCTGACGTGTCTCGCCCCAGGTCAGCTCGCCATTGCCATCGCGGTCAAGCAGCAGCACGTAGTCGAGGTCGCGCAGGGCGATGTCCCAGCGTGCGGTGATGGTGTGACCGGCGTTGCTATCTTTGGCATCGGCACTCATGGCCGACAAGGTCAGGTAACTGTCGCTGGGTTTGTGCGCCCACGCTGCGGTGTGCCCCGCCAGCAGCACAACCAGCAGCATCACCAGCTGCACCAAACGCATCATTTCTCGGCCCCCTGGCCCACCAGCTGGGTCGCCAGGTCAGTAATGTGCGCGTCCTCATAGCCGCTGACGCGCCACCACGCCAGGGCAGGGCGTGCCTGCTTGGCTTGGCCCACACTCAAGGCCGCGCGCATCAAAATTTCGGCATCGCGCGGCTCTTTTTGCGCGGTGTAGTTGGCGCTGGCCAGCTGCAACGCTTTTTTCGGATTTTGCTCAATATCGAGTTCAAAGCGTGCCGCTTCTTGTTCGTGCAGGCGGTCACCGCGCTGGGCCGCATCTGCAAACCGGGCACGCAGCTGGGCCGCGAAATTTGCAGCGCGTACATCCTTGTTGTCTTTGGCCGCAAGCGCCAGGCGCAGCAACAGCACATCAGATCGTTCCCAGTCGGCCAGCAACACCAGTACCTCTTGGGGCCGCTTTTTAAACAACAAAAAATCGGTGTAACTGCCGAGCAAAAACTGGTCGGTGATGCCCAGTTTGAGTGCGCTTTTGTAGTAGCCCTCAGCCGCATCTGAGCGCCCCAGTCGCCAAGCCATTTCAGCCAGGCGGGTGTACTGCCACAGCAGCAATTCAGGTGAGCTGGTTGCGTCGTTTTTGACCGCAGCGGCAAGCGTTGTGTAGGCGGGCTCAAGGCCGCCGTTATGGCTGCTGTCAGCATAAGCGCGGCAACCGGTTGCCACCAGCGGTTCCGTCAGTGGTGTGAGTTTGACGCATTCGCCGGCTGCTTCGGCATACCGGGCCTGCACCATAAAAATCGCGCTGCGCCACAGCAAAGGCTCCGGCGATGTGGGGTTAAGCTCGTTGGCTTTGGCCAAGCTGGCCAATGCGGGCTCAAACGCATGCGTGAATTGCTCAATCATGCCTCGGATGGCGTAGTAAGACGCCGCAGTGCGCGCATCACCAGGTACAGCCTTGGCCAGCGGCGACAGCGCCCCGCTGGCATAGCCCACGTAGCGCGGGTCGCCCTGCGCCATCGCCATGTCAAAGTAACGGCGGGCAATGTCAACCCGCAACGCCGCGTCCCCGGGCTGCGCGGCAAGCCGCTTTCGCAGCGATTCAACCCGGCGCGTGGCCGGATCGCTGGCCCGGCCAGGCAGTCGCTCAATGACTTCCGTGTCGCTGGCCGGTGTAAAGGGCACGGCGTGGCTGGCCGCGGACGCCACCACCATGCCTAACGCAAAAAGTGATCCCCAAAATCTGTATCGCATCACTGTATTCACCATAAAAATGCCCACCCTTGTACAAGAGCAGGCACCATGCGTAACCCTGTCAATTACAGTGTGTCAATGAAGCTGCGCAACTTGTCCGAGCGCGATGGGTGCTTGAGTTTACGCAATGCTTTTGCTTCTATCTGGCGAATCCGCTCGCGCGTCACGTCAAACTGCTTGCCCACTTCTTCCAGCGTGTGGTCGGTAGACATTTCAATACCAAAACGCATGCGCAGCACCTTTGCTTCGCGTGGGGTCAGGCTGTCGAGGATGTCTTTGACCACATCGCGCAAGCCAGCCTGCATGGCAGCTTCCAGCGGTGCGGTATTGGCGCCGTCTTCAATGAAGTCGCCCAGGTGTGAATCGTCATCATCACCAATCGGCGTTTCCATCGAAATCGGCTCTTTCGCAATCTTCATGATCTTGCGAATCTTGTCTTCCGGAATTTCCATTTTCTCGGCCAGCACGCTGGCGTCCGGCTCAAAGCCAAATTCCTGAAGGTGCTGACGCGACAGGCGGTTCATCTTGTTGATGGTTTCAATCATGTGCACCGGGATGCGGATGGTGCGCGCCTGGTCCGCAATGCTGCGGGTGATCGCCTGGCGAATCCACCAGGTGGCATAGGTTGAAAATTTATAGCCCCGGCGGTATTCAAACTTGTCTACGGCCTTCATCAAACCAATATTGCCTTCTTGGATCAAATCAAGAAATTGCAGGCCGCGGTTGGTGTATTTCTTGGCAATTGAAATAACCAGGCGCAAGTTGGCCTCAATCATTTCTTTCTTGGCATCGCGCGAATTGGTCTCGCCTTCATTCATGCGCTTGTTGATGTCTTTCAGGTGCAGCAGCGGCACTACCACGCGCGCTTGCAATTCGCCCAATTTAGTTTGCAGCTCTTGAATCGGCGGAATGTTGCGCGCCATCACCACTGACCATGGTTTGCCGCTGGCGACCTGCTTTTCAACCCACTTCAGGTTCAGCAGATTTGGCGGAAAGTCTTTGATGAATGTCTCCTGCGGCATCCCGCATTTCTCAACGATGATGCGGCGCAGTTCGCGCTCTTTTTTACGCACGTCCAGCACCTGGCCGCGCAGAAGGTCGCACAGTTTTTCAATCGTTTTGGCAGTAAAGCGCACTGTCATCAGCTCTTCGCTCAGCAGCTTTTGGGATTTCATGTACGTTGGCGTCCCGTAGCCTTCCTTGTCGTAGGTTTTGTGGACCTTTTCAAAGTGGCCGGCAATTTTGTCGAAGCGGCTCAACGCTTCAATTTTCAGTTCTTCCAGCTTTTTGGTCAGCGCTTTGGAGCCGCCCTTGCCGTCGTCGTCGTCTTCTTCGTCGAACTCGTCAAAGTCTTCTTCGGCCACATAGTCATCGGCCTCGTCAGCAACGGTAAAGCCGTCCACCACGGTTGAAATAACCACTTTGCCTTCGCGAATTTCTTCGCCCAGGCGTAAGATTTCAGCAATCGTGGCTGGCGACTCAGAGATGGCTTCCATCATTTTCATCAAGCCGCCTTCAATGCGCTTGGCGATTTCAATTTCGCCTTCGCGCGTCAGCAGCTCAACCGTGCCCATCTCGCGCATGTACATGCGGACCGGGTCGGTGGTGCGGCCAAACTCGCTGTCAACGGTGGACAGCGCGGCTTCGGCGGCTTCTTCGGCTTCTTCTTCGGTTGAACCGGCAGGCGCGTTGCTGGTGATCAGCAAACTTTCAGCATCCGGCGTTTGCTCGTATACCGCCACGCCCAGGTCGTTCAGCGTCAGGATGACAGCCTCAAGTGTTTCAGCGTCGATCAGCTTGTCGGGCAGGTGGTCAGAGATTTCGCCGTGCGTCAGGTAACCTCGCGTCTTGCCAAGTTTGATCAGCGACTTCAATCGCTGGCGGCGTTTCAAGACTTCTTCTTCGCTCAGCACCGTTTCGTCCAGGCCAAACTCTTTCATCAAGGCGCGTTCTTTGGCCTTGCTGATTTTCATCCGCAGCGGTTTGACTTTTTCTGTCGTGTCAGCAACCGGTGCCTCTTCAAACTCGGCCACCACGTCTGACAGGTCTTCATCGCCATCAGCTTTGGGGCCGCGCTTTGCGGCTGGTTTGTCGGCGTCCAGCGCCTTCGCTGGGCGGCCGGGTTTCTTTTTCACGGCAACTTCAACAGTAGCGGCAATTGGCTTGGCAGCCAAAGGCTTTGATTCAACAATTTTCTTAATTGGCACTAGGGGAGCTTTCTTCTGGGTCTGAACGGGGACACTGGATTTGGCAGGTTTTGCAGGCTTGACCGCTGCTTTTGCAGCGCTCTTTGCGACTACTTTTGATGTTGTGGCTTTTTTCGATTTATCAACGGGCGCTGGCTTGCTTGCAGCCTTCACGGGCGCTTTGGTTACCGGTTTGTTGACCGTTTTCGTCACTGTTTTTTTCACTGTCTTTGTCACTGTTTTTGCCGCTGTTTTTGCAGCCGGTTTTACAGCCGGTTTTATACCTGGCTTCACAACTGGTTTTACGGCTTGTTTTGCGACAGGCTTTTTTGATGTTTTCGCAGGCATAGCGGGTCTCCGGTTGACAAAATGAATCCACAAAAGCAGTGACAAATAACGCGCCAGTCAAAAGCTGGACACTCAACAAATGAGCGCAGTACAAAGACAAAACGTAATAAGGAAATGCTGGCCAGAAAGACTTTCGGCCAACCGCAAGCTGTGGGGGCGAACATTTGGTGTGCAGTCCTTGCGGTGCGCTGGCCAGCTCACTTTGATGAGTGTTTCCGCGGTGCGGAAGGCCGATGCCGGAGGTGCTGCTGTCGCGCTTGCAATATTAAAAGTTGGATTATACCCTATTGCCTGTTTTTTAGGCGGGTTTTTTCCGCACTTTCTCTTTAATTTTGAGCTCAAGGGTCATGTAGCGCTGTCTAGAAGTTGGGTCTTTGAGAAAGCCGTTACCCGTAGCAACGATCGAATCCTGCTCTCTTTTCCATGCAGCTCTTAACAATTCGTCGAGGATTTCGCGGCCTTCATGCCAGTCGCCCTCAACGCCCTCAGTCATTTGCGAAATTTGAGCAATTGCATGCCCTTCCAGTGCATGCCCGCGCAAGCCCTCTCGCAGCGCCGCCCAGGGCTGCGGGCCGTGGTCATGAATCTGGCTTTCCAGCCACGCGAACAGCGCGCCGTGCGGGGCGGGCAAGGTGCACAGCAGCAGGTGCTCCTCGCTGTTCAATAAATCCCAGCTTTGCGGGTCAGTCAGCAGAAGGCGCAGCACCCGGTCCTCCCGGCTGGCAGGCAGCAGGCGGCCCTTTAACCGTGCGGTGCCAACGCGTGCAGGGTTGACCGCTGCCGCCATGGGCGCCGCGAAATGCGGTTCTGAACTTGAATAATCCACGTCGGAGCTGTCGGGGTAGCCCACATCGTTCGGATGGCGTGACAATCCATCCTGTCCGTCAGTGTGTGCTGTTTTTGCAGGTGTTTTAGCGCCGTAGCCCAATGGTTCCGGGCGCGAGTAGCTACTCTTTTTATAGCTTGCTGCTTTGCTGGCGGGCTGCCACAGGTCCAGCAGATCGCGCACGTCAATCAGTACCTTGTCGGCAATCTCGGCCAGCAATTGGCGCTTTAGCGCGCCGTCGGGCAGCGGCGTCCACAGCGGCCGTGCATTGCTGGCCATGTGCGCACGGCCTTCTGCGGTGTCCAGATCGCATTCATCAGCAGCGGCCTGCAGCATGAATTTGCTGAGCGGCAGCGCTTTGGCCACCATCTCGGCAAAGCCGTCCTTGCCGTGCTCACGAATGTAGCTGTCGGGGTCATGCTCGGCGGGCAAAAACAAAAACTTGACGGTGCGCACATCGCTGGCAAAGGGCAGGGCGGCATCGAGCGCCTTGCGCGCCGCCCGGCGACCCGCGCTGTCGCCGTCAAAACTGAAGACGACGGAATCAGTAAAGCGAAACAGCTTTTGTACGTGCTCTGCTGTGCAGGCTGTGCCCAGCGTGGCCACCGCGTTGGCAAAACCCATTTGCGCCAGCGCCACCACGTCCATATAGCCTTCAGTCACCAGCGCGTAGCCGTGCTCACGCAGGGCGGTGCGTGCTTCAAACAGGCCGTACAG